>JADILZ010000061.1 GCA_017695065.1 Candidatus Cryptobacteroides excrementipullorum | reverse complement strand
TGCGAGATAGCGAGGTTCAGCCCGGATAAGAGACTCAGATACGAAAAGGAGATGATAACGGAAAGGGACTACAGGAACATACTCGAGACCGCCCGCGAGGACGGCTTCGCCGAGGGTGAAGCCAAAGGTCTGGTTAAAGGGAAAGCCGAGGGCCGTGCCGAAGAAAAAGTTTCAATAGCCAGGGTCATGCTGGCCTCAGGGATGGAGCCTTCTCTGATTTCATCTCTGACCGGGCTCCCGGAAGGAGAAATCAAAATGCTATAGGAAAAATCGGCAGAGGAAGCTGCACGATTTTCCGGATGGTCTCGTCAATGACATAGCCTAGGGTGAGGCTAAAGGGAGGGCCGTCGGTTTCCAGGGAAAGTCAGGAGCCTCCGGTCAGGCGGCAGCATATTCTGAAGGACTGGCAGCCTTAGAAGTCCTTTCCCTCGAAGATGGTTCCGGTGGATATTGCCCCGGAGTGCTCCTTGCGGTCCTTGACATTGAAAGAGTAGGCGAGAGACAGCATTATGTTGGGATAGACTGGACGCACTGATGTTACTGAAAGAAGGCCTTCGGTCTCGCGCCTGTTGCTGTATCTAGCGGTGTGGAATGTGTCATGGAATACAAGTGAAGCGGAAAGCCGTTCCCCGAGGATCTGCTGCCTTATGGCGAGGTCGAAGTAGAAGTATCCTTTCTCCCGTCCCTGGGAGAGGACTGCCGGGCCCAGGGCATTGGCGTCGAACTGTATCCTTGTGGTCCTGCCTGCCTTGAAACTGTTTATCATCCCGAGGGTATAGCTCATCACGGAGTCGTCCCTGCCTCCTTCATATGTGGTCTTGAACATATATTCATATCCGCTTGCCGTAAGGGTCATGTCCCACCACCGGGCTATCTTCACCCTTGCTTCCGCCTCCAGCCCGAACGACTTGTCGTTGCCTGCATTTATCAGGGAGTCCAGGGTGACACCTGGCTGGTAAGGCACGCGTACAAGGTCTGTCTTTCCCTTGCGGGCGCGGAAGAATCCTGTCAGGGATATGCTGTTCCTGTCCTTGCCGAAGACTTTGCGGTAGCCCAGTTCCGCAGAGTGGATGTATTCGGGCTTTATGTCAGGGTTCCCTATCAGTCTGGTATAGTAGTCTTCGTATGTGATGTAAGGCTCAAGTTTCCAGATGCCGGGACGGTTGGTGCGGAAAGAGTATCCTGCGGATACGGTGTTGTCCTTCGGCGCGCTGTACGAGATGTGGGCTGAAGGGAAGAGCTCGAAGCGTTCCAGGTCGCGGCTCGCGTCCTTGACGGTTATGTCCATGATGTCATGCGTATAGTCTCCCCGGATGCCTGCCTCGACAGAGACGGGGCCGAACGAGTCCGTGGCCATTGCGTAAAGGGAGTGTATCTGCCTGCGGTAGAAGAACGGGGCGTACATGTCGTCCTGCCACTGGAACAGTTCCGCGTCCCGGTCCCAGTATTTTATGCTGTAGTCGCCGACTTCGCTGTAGGATGTCATCTGGTAGCCGGCCTCGAATTTCCCTGAAGGACGGTAGTTCATCCGGTACTGCACATCCCAGTCGTAGTCCCAGTGGTACTCGTCTTCATATCCTCGGGTGCCTTCGTATCTGGCCCCGGAGAGGGTGAAAAGGTTGCTTTCCGTGTATTCCAGGGCATACCAGTCGTAGCGGAGGCGGCCGTGAGCCGAGATGTTGTCTCCCCGGGAGTTGATTGTCCATGTGTATTCGGCTGCAATCTGGGCAAGCCTTTTCTCGTTGGAGTAGCGGTCATGGCTGTCATAGGTGGCGTCGTTGATGACAGTCCCGGCGTGCCGGCGGTTCTCGTAGTAGGACATGTCGCCTCCTCGTGCATTGTCCGTGACTCCGCTCTGGATTTCCACCAGGGCATGGTGGCTGTCATTCCTGAATTCCCAGCCTGCAGTGCCGATGTACGAGGATACTGTGCTGTGCCTGTACCCGTCAGCATCGGAAACAGTCTCATATCCGTCCACCGATGTCTTTTTCTGCTGGCTGAATTCGCTCCGTCCCCGTATCTGTGACGCTGTCGCCCCGAAATACCATCTGTGGCTGCCCCGGTTGAGGCTGAGCTGGATGTCCCCGCTCCATGTGCCTATGGTGCTCCCTGAGGCCGAGACGGAGCCTCCGAAGCCCTCAGCCCTGCGCTTCCGTGTGATGATGTTGATTATCCCTGCATCCCCGTCCGTCTTGTAGCGTGCTGACGGGGATGTGATTATCTCTATATCTTCAATGGACTCCGCCGGAATCTGCTCCAGGGCCTGTGTGCCCTCAAGCATGCTGGGCTTTCCGTCCACATACACCAGGAATCCTGAACTTCCTCTGAAAGACACTTCCCCGTCTGCATCCACTCTTACGGACGGCATCGCTTTAAGTATGTCCACGGCGGAGCCTCCGGACGCAGACAGCGATGACGAGCCGCTGACAGTCTTTTTCCCGAGCCTGTAGATGACAGGCTTCTTCTCTGCAGTGAATACTGTGCCTTCAAGGTTTACAACCTCTGTGGTGTCGCTATCCTGCACCTGGCCGTATGATGCGGAGGTGGCACACATCAGGAACATAACGGGAATAGCGGTTTTAAGGAATGTCATTTCTTTACGACGGGTTTATTCTTATAAGGGACTGTTTGATTTTTCTGTTCATCGGTTTTTCGAAGAACCGGTATGAAGCCAGGATCAGCAGCAGTATGATGGACAGCAGCACCGGGACAGAAATGTACCATGCAATATGGAAATCAGATGTTTGCTGCCATCGGGCGTATGACAGAAGCACGAAAAGATGCAGCATGTAAAAGCTGTAGCTTATTTCCCCTCCTGTGACCAGCAACCTGTTCGAAAGGGCGCGGGAGATGAACCCTTTCTGCAGCGAGAAGCTCACGGTAACCATTGCCACCGGAAGCCAGTAGTAGCAGGAATACCGGTAGACTTTCGGGATTTCGCCGGCATACAGGTAGAATGCAAGGAATACGGCGACAGAAAATATCTCCATTATCATCCATTGTCCTGTCTCCTGTGTGTACGGGTGTTTCCCAAACGGAAAAGAGAGTGGCCCGAAAGGGTACTTTCTTCGTTACGCTTGATTCGAAAATCCTCATGTACGGCAGTACACTGCGGTTTTCTCATCTGTGCAAGCTTTGAAATTACACCTTTTGAGCCACCTCTTTAAAATGTGCAGGAATTAGCAAAATGCAAGTCATTGAGAAAATAACGGTGCAGTCTGCAATTCTATGACTTCGTCTTTTTTTGATTACTCTGTAATGGTCATGACATGATTATCCTGCAGAAGTCTGTCAGAAAATGTCCGGGTCGTTGTAGTCAGGGGCATCGAATCCGGCATCTGTCATGAAGTCACCCAGCTGGTTCTCTTGACGCGGCTGCTTGTTCTCGCGGCGCGGAGCCCTGCGGTCATCACGGCGGTCATTCCTGCGCTCGTCGCTCATCCTGCGGTCATCGCGGCGCGGACCTCTGCGGTCGTCCCCGTTGCCCCCGTTCCGTCTCGGGCCTCTGTCTCCGGCTGCCGGTCTCGGGCGGCGTTCCGGCTCTACATACCCTTCCGGCTTATCGAGGAGGGCCTTGCGGGAAAGCCTCATCTTGCCTGTCTTGGCATCAATCTCGAGGAGCTTGACATCGACCTCGTCCCCGACGTTGATCACGTCTTCAACCTTGTCTGTCTTTCCCCAGTCGAGCTCTGAGATATGGAGCAGGCCTTCCTTACCCGGCAGAATCTCTACGAAAGCGCCGAACTCGAGGACTGATACCACCTTGCCGTGATATACTTTCCCGACCTCAGGCACTGCGCAGATGCCGTTGATCCACTCGAGAGCCTTGTCCATGGACTCCTTGTCCTGCCCGAAGATGTCCACAATGCCTTCGCTGACTCCGTTGACATTGTCCTCGGTGATGGTGACCACCGTGCCGGTCTCCCTCTGTATCTTCTGGATGACCTCTCCGCCTTTTCCGATGATGGCTCCGATGAACTCGCCCGGAACCCTGATCTGTATGATGCGTGGAACGAACGGCTTGTAGTCCTCACGAGGTTCGCTGATGCATTTCATCATCTCGCCCATTATGTGCATGCGGCCCTGACGTGCCTGCTCAAGGGCTTTTGCGAGGACCTCGTATGAAAGCCCGTCCACCTTTATGTCCATCTGTGTGGCTGTGATGCCGTCCTTGGTACCTGTCACCTTGAAGTCCATGTCACCGAGGTGATCCTCGTCTCCGAGAATGTCGGTGAGGATGGCATACCTGTCATTAGGCCTTTCTGCGTCTGTGATAAGTCCCATGGCTACCCCGGCCACAGGTTTTCTGATCTTCACTCCCGCATCCATCAGCGCGAGGCATCCGGCGCAGACAGTGGCCATGGATGACGAGCCGTTGGACTCTAGGATGTCTGATACGACACGCACTGCATAAGGGTTTTCAGGAGCGAGCGGGACCATAGGCTTGAGTGCTCTCCATGCGAGATTCCCGTGTCCTATCTCGCGGCGTCCTACACCGCGCTGTGCCTTGGCTTCGCCGGTGGCGAAAGGAGGGAAGTTGTAGTGGAGCACGAACTGCTCGGATCCCCGGACAAGCACTTCGTCCAGCTCCTTCATGTCGAGCTTTGTCCCGAGGGTTACGGTGGAAAGTGACTGTGTCTCGCCGCGTGTGAATATCGCGGATCCGTGTGCGCATGGCAGATAGCCCACTTCGCACCAGATAGGGCGGACCTCGTCGCTCTTTCTTCCGTCCAGGCGGATCCCTTCGTCAAGGATGAGGTTCCTCATGGCCGTCTTCTCTACGGTATGATAGTACCTTTCCACCATCATTTTCTTGGCTTCGCGGTCCTCTTCAGGGAGGGTCTGGTAGAACTCCTCCTTAAGGGCGTCGAATGCATCTGACCTTTCATGTTTTGCTGAGCCTGACTTGGCTATGGCGTAGCATCTGTCGTAGCAGAATGCCTCCACCGCCTTGCGCAGCTCCTCGTCGTTCTCCTCGTGGCAGTATGTCCTTTTGACTGTCTTTCCGGTCTCTTCCATGAGCTCCATCTGCACTTTGCAGTGCTTCTTGATTTCCTCATGGGCGAACTTGATGGCCTCGAGCATGTCAGCCTCGCTGACTTCTTTCATCTCACCTTCGACCATCATGATGTTGTCGTAAGTGGCTGCGACCATCAGGTCGATATCAGCCTTGTCCATCTCGCTGAATCCAGGGTTGATCTTCAGCTGTCCGTCTATACGGGCCACACGTACCTCAGAGATAGGGCCTCCGAACGGTATGTCGCTGACTGCGAGCGCTGAAGATGCTGCAAGGCCTGCAAGTGCATCCGGCTGGATGTCCTTCTCGGCTGAAATGAGGTTGATGGTGACATATACCTCTGCGTGGAAGTCCTCAGGAAAAAGAGGCCTGAGAGCCCTGTCCACAAGTCTGGCAGTGAGGATTTCAGCGTCGGAAGCCTTTCCTTCGCGCTTCATGAATCCTCCCGGGAACCGTCCTGCTGAAGCGAATTTCTCCTTGTAGTCCACCTGGAGCGGCATGAAGTCCACGTCCTCCTTGGCATCCTTTGCGCATGTCACGCAAGCCAGAAGCATGGTCCCGCCCATCTTGACAACGACTGACCCGTCTGCCTGTTTGGCTAGTTTTCCTGTTTCAATTTCTATTACCCTTCCGTCGGATAATTCGATTTTCTTGTTAATTATGTTCATGAATCTTCTTTCAACCTGCCTCCCCCTATGGGAGTTGATTAATATTACTGTCTTCTTCCTGTGTACTATTCCGAAATATATGTTGTGTTCCTGTGCCTGCCGCAGGTTGAATGGTTTGTTAACAGGCACGTTGACCGTCCGATTTTAAGAAGCTGCCCTGCAGGGCAACTTCAGAAAACTCTTCCAGGATGCCTTTTCAAAAAAAGAGGCTGACTGTCCGCTCCCGGACACCCTTGCCTCTTTTCTCTCAACATGAAGCAGGCGTCTTGTCCTGCTCCAGTATCCTGGTTTATCGACGGAGACCGAGCTCCTTGACGATGTTTCTGTATCTCTCGATGTCTCTCTCTTTGAGGTAGTCAAGGAGACGACGTCTCTGACCTACGAGCTTCAGGAGGGAACGGCGGGTTACATTGTCCTTCTTGTTCTCTTTCAGGTGCTCGGTCAGGTGAGCGATACGGTAGGAAAATAGAGCAACTTGACTCTCAGGAGAGCCGGTGTCCTTATTAGACTTTCCGTACTTCGCGAAAATCTCTTGCTTCTTTTCAGCCTGTAAATATTCAGCCATTTTGCAAAAAGATTAATGATTGTTAATAAGATTTTTACCTGTCTTCCCACAGCGGGCAGACAAGCGGGCGCAAAGTTATGCAGAAATTCCGATAAAACAAAGAAGCTGTTTAAGAAGTTGTTTAAAATTTAATGATTACCCGCAAAAGCACCCCTAAGTTGTCATTCCTGTCCTGCATCCCGCTCCGAAAAGACCGGGTCCTTTCAACGGATTCGAAGTTTATATATTACATTTGTGCCCGAAATCAGAGGTACGATATGGCAGGAAAACTCTACAACGACCCGGAAATCGGTCAGGTCATGCTCGTGAAAAGCGGGAGGGGGAGGAGGATCAGTATCAGGGTCCATCCGGTGAAGGGTGTGACGGTGAGCATCCCGTATTACCTCGGATATGAGGACGGAATGCGTTTTTTCATGCAGAAACGGGGCTGGGTCGTGGATACGGTGCTCCGGCAGAGGGCCAGGCTGGACCAGGCTGAGAGGGCCGGGACGGCTGTCGGGCTGCTCTGCAGCGGTTCCGTAGTGAGGACTCTACTTTCTGAAATAGTCTTTGTCCGCGATGAATCCGTGCAGCCCGGCGGCATGGCTGCTCCTGAGAGGAAGGCTGCTGTCAGGGTAAAGACGGTGTCTGTCGAGGATGTCAGCCGTACAGGGAGGTTGTATCTTTGCCTCGGATGCCCGGTGTCATCCAAATCCGTGATCTATCCGGGGACGATGCCCCCGGAAGGCAGTGCCGCTCTCTCCTCGCTGCTTTCCGGTGTGCTGGTGAGTATTCTCAGGGACGAGGCCCGCAGCCTCCTGCCACAGAAACTGTCCTTCCTTGCCGGAAGGTACGGGTTCGTTTACAACAATATGGCCGTGAAGCACAATATGACCAACTGGGGGAGCTGCTCTTCCCGCGGGAACATCAATCTTAACCTGAACCTGGTCCGTCTTCCGGAGCCGGTGTGCGACTATGTCATCCTGCATGAACTCTGCCACCTGAGGCACCCGGACCATGGCCCCGGATTCCACACTCTCCTGGAGAAGTTGTGTGAGGACAATATGAAACGCCTTTCTTTCCTTGCTGAAAGTATGCAGCAGGCCCCGGAGTCCGGTGTGCAGGCGGAGAAGGATTATATCCGTTCTCTCATCTCGAAGATGCGGCGCAGCAGGGCGAAGTTTCCTGTGCACCATGTCCTGGAGCAGGAAGTCAGGAAATACCGCCTGGTGTGACCGCGGGGCGCCGCCAGGCTATATCGCTTTACCTTTCCACTTTCCGCTCTTCAGGTAGATGCTGCAGGCGGTGAGCATCGCGGCCCCGTATATCACTTCCGTAAGCCAGGCCACCCATACAGGAGGCTTCAGCCCGTTGATGATGAAAATGCAGAATGCAGTGTAAATGACCAGCACCAGTATCTCCAGGCCGAAGGCCGTGCGGGTGTTTCCGGTGCCTGATATGGCGTTGAAGCAGATCAGGGCAGGCGTGGTGAAAAGGTATGCCGCGCACAGCACCCTGAGCGAAGGCACGGCCCCGTCGATTATCCCCGGTATGTCAGTATAAATGCTTATCACTGTCTTGGGGAACACGCAGAACAGCACCAGCAGCACGAGCACCGGGGCGTATGCCAGCTTGATGATTCTGCGGATGAGCCGCGTGGCCGAATCCTGGTGCCCCTCGCCTATGAGGTTGCTCACCAGCGAACTGCACGTGGAGGAGAAGGCGGAGGCGAACACCCAGATGAACCCGGATATGCTCCTGACCACATTGGACTCGGCCAGTGCCCTTTCCCCCAGATGTTCCACACAGAGGAAGAATATGAACCACGTGGATACCGAAAGGAAGTTCTGTATCATGGTCCAGACTGATATGCTCAGTATTCCCCTGAGCTTGCTCCAGCTGAAAGTTATCTTTCTGTTCAGCCCGTATTTCCCGCAGTCTGTCTTGCGGATGGTATATACTATGAAGAATATGAGCGAGACCAGTTCCGCCAGTGTGGAGCCGATGGCCGACCCGGCAATGCCCAGTGCAGGGAAGCCGAGGTTGCCGAACACCAGTATCCAGTTGAAGAGCACGTTGGCCAGCACCATTACTATTGAGTTCAGCGTCAGTGTCTTGGTCTGCGTCGTGCCGACATAGAAGGCCCTGAACATCACCGTGACGAACGCGAATATGAACCCTACAAGCCTCCAGCGCACGTATTCCATGGCCGCGTCCGCGATCTCCTGCGAGGAGACCATCCGGTGCAGGATCCACGGGGAGAACAGTTCAGACAAGGCTATGATCACGACAGCCAGGCCCAGAAGGAAATACACCCCGTGGTAGAATATGTTTCCTGTCTCCCGGTAGTTCCCCTCCCCGTTCCTTCTGGCAATGATGATCTGCGAGCCTATCCCGAAGCCCGTCCCGGCTACGAATATGGCCAGGCAATAGACCCCGGCTATGGCCGAGGCCCCGAGTTCCACTTCCCCGACCCTGCCAAGGAATGCCGTGTCTGTCATTCCGATAAGCTGCTCCATTATGAGGCTTATGAGAATCGGGTATGCTACTTTCCAGATATGATGATAAGAATAAGGAAGAGTCTTTACCATAAAATGACTGCGCCGTTGCGCCCATTAAGTTTTATATTAACGTCAGTTCGACGAATTAATGTTTAACAATATTGTCCTAAAAATCAATATTTTATCATTTATGACCGGATTTCTGTAAGAAATCCGGTCTGTCCACCCCCAGTCACCTGTCGGTGACAGCCCCGGTGGGGCATGCGGCTCCGCTTCGCTGCGCCGGCACCTTCACTGCCTCGGTTTCCCTGATGGAAACCTCGCTGACGCTCCGGTGCGGCCCTGATGGGCCCTGTTAACAGAAATCCTGACTGTCCACCCCCAGTCACCTGATGGTGACAGCCCCGGTGGGGCATGCGGCTCCGCTTCGCTGCGCCGGCACCTCCACTGCTTCGGTTTCCCTGCCGGGAACCTCGCTGACGCTCCGGTGCGGCCCTGAAGGGCCTTCCTATGCTTCTGCCGCACACGTCGTCAGTGCTCTGCAGGCGTCCTCCACGCTGAGGCAGTTCTCCACCTTGAAGTCCCCGCTTCTGCTGCGCACCAGTGAGCACAGGTGGGCTCCGCTGCCGAGAGCCTCGCCGAGGTCCCTGGCGAATGCGCGGATGTATGTGCCCTTGCTGCATCCGATACGGATTTCCGCAGCGGGAAGGTGCAGCCGGGAAGTGTCCGCTACATTGATTCTCAGATTCTTTGATGACGCCTCTGCTGCGCTTGTGTCTTTGCGGTCTTTCCCTTCAGGGTAGAATTTTATGAGCCTTATGTCGGATATCCTGATTCTGGAGGCCCTGATCAGGTCTCTGGCTTCGGAGTCCGGGATGTTCCTGTGGGCCTTGTAGAGCTTCCGTGCTATCTCGTATGCCCTGACTCCGTCCACGGACTTCGCGGAAAAGAGAGGTGCGATCTGCTCCTGCTCCCCGACAAAACCCTCCAGCGCCTTCTTTATCCCTTCTTCCGTTATGTGTTCATGCGGATACATGGCATCTATGTCCTTTTCCAGGTCATACGACGGAGTCGTGGCCCCGAACGATATTCCTGCGATATATTCCTTGTCGTGGCTCTGCAGCATCTCTGCCAGCCTGGTCGCCTTGCCGATACACACCAGCAGGACACCTGTGGCCAGGGGGTCGAGTGTCCCGGCATGTCCCACCTTCAGGTTCTTCTTGTGGAAATGCCTCACTGCCGCGGACTTGATTTTCCTTATCACGTCCGCGGATGTCCACCTGTACGGTTTGTCAACAGGTATTATGATACCTCCCGGACATTCGTCGATGTTTTCCGGAAGTGTTGTCCCTTTGGCCAGAATCAGGGGGGCCGGTACTGCTGAGGCCTGTAATTCCTTCGGCTGCATTTATTTCACAGGGATCTTGTCAATCCTTTTCTGATGTCTTCCGCCTTCAAATTCAGTCCCGAGCCATGCGTCCGTTATCCTGCATACCATGTCGAACGGTATGAAGCGCGCCGGCATCACCAGGACATTGGCATTGTTATGCTGCTTCACCAGTTTCCCTATTTCCACATCCCAGGCAAGCCCGGCCCGTATGCCCTGGTGCTTGTTCAATGTCATGGCCATCCCGTTCCCGGTCCCGCACATTGCGATTCCGAGGTCCACATCTCCTTTTTCGACGGCTTCCGCCAGAGGATGCGCCACATCCGGATAGTCCATGCTTTCGGTAGAATGTGTGCCGAAGTCTTTCATTTCGATACCTTTTGACTGCAGGTAGGTGATGAGCTGTGTCTTGTAATCGTAACCTGCGTGGTCACTGCAAATCCCTATTTTCATTTTTGTCTCTCTTTGTAATAATCACGTTAAATAACGTCAGTTCGACGAATTTATGTTTAACAGCATTATATTAAAAATCAATATTTTATCATTTATGACCGGATTTCTTACAGAAATCCTGTCTGTCCACCCCCAGTCACTCCGTGACAGCCCCGGCGGGG
>JADILZ010000060.1 GCA_017695065.1 Candidatus Cryptobacteroides excrementipullorum | reverse complement strand
TGCGAGATAGCGAGGTTCAGCCCGGATAAGAGACTCAGATACGAAAAGGAGATGATAACGGAAAGGGACTACAGGAACATACTCGAGACCGCCCGCGAGGACGGCTTCGCCGAGGGTGAAGCCAAAGGTCTTGCTGAAGGTGAAGCTAAAGGCCTGGCAGATGGCGAGGCCAAAGGCCGTGCCGCCATGGCTGCGGAAATCGCCCGGGCCATGCTGGCCTCAGGGATGGAACATTCTCTGATTTCATCTCTGACCGGGCTCTCGCAAGAAGAAATCAAGGGGCTGTAGAGAGAGACAAAAAAAAGCGAAAAATATTCGATTGAATGCCGGTACTCCCCCCGAGAAATGGCATCACGCATCACTTTTTGCGGTATAGCATTTATTCAATGATTCCAATGAAAAGAGGAAGATTAATTTATGATAATCCTATACTTCGCCACTATCGGAGGACGCAGGAACTTCCTTGTCCGGAAGGACTTCTATCAGCTCCATCGGAAGTGTGGCCATCGCCACCGCTATTACGCCTTCAACGACAACGACTACGCGGCGGTTGCGGGAGCCCTTTACTTTCATGAAAATACCTTCATAACCTTCAAGATCTCCGCCCTTTATCCTCACGCGGCAGCCTTTCTTCAGGTTTATCTCCTCCTGTTTCAGGTATATTAGCTGCTCGTCGTATGTCCCAGTCACAGCGATGAACATACGCATCTGGTTATCGGGGACGATTATCTTTTCGCCGAGTCGCTGGTTGGTCATGTACTGCAGGTATGGAATCTCCTCCTTGAGCTGCCGGATAATGGTGGCTGTGGTGCAAATGAATATCAGGTTGTGTATTACGGGTGTAAGTTCCTTGACTTTCCGCCGGTTCTTCACCTTGATGGTATAGCGCATAGGAATGAAGTTCACTATGCCTTTCCCGTCCAGAATCTCCTTGACTTTCATTTCTCTCCTGTAGGAGACGTACATTGCATACCAGACTTCTTTTTCCAACGGGTTCATGAGTGTGGTCAGCTACAGTAAAAGTAAAAGAATAGAGAGTTGGAACTCATGTAAAAATCTAAGTCCCAATTACTTATACACACTTATCACTCTTTTTCTTTTCATTTTCCTTATTTTATGCATTATCCATTTCCCTGTACATCGAAGGGAACTATTCCATCTGCAAATTTAGGGATTAAATTTTAATTAACAATAATACCCCCCCCCATTTTTTATTTCCTTCTTTGTCAATCTATCCGAATATGAACTACTTACACAACTGCAGGCATGGTCAATATGCATCGTGGCTACTCTGCGGCTACCCCCGTGGCCGCTCCTTATATAATTTTACAAGGCATTATTTCAAATTTTCAAGACCATGACAGTAAAAAAATCAATCCGGGCAGATATGACATACATGTTTGCCGGCAGCAGCACCGACAACCCGAAACTCGGGGCAAAGGTGCTTTCAGACGGGAGGGAAAGTCTGTTCCTGGACTATTATTTCGGATGCGAAGTCTCTGTAGATGAGACGACTGGAAGGAGGACCGTGAAGAAGAACCGGCACCGGGAAAGTCTTGGACTGTACCTGTGGGTGAGGCCATGTACTCCGGAAAAGCGGCAGCAGAACCGCGAGGCACTGAGCCTTGCCAGACGTATCAGGCTCGACAAGGAAAGGGAAATGACTGAAAGGCGCTTAGGATACAGGTCAGGGCGGGAGACGGTCAGTGATTTCCTCGGATATTTCCAGCGGTATTGTGAAGGGTACGGACTGAAGGACTATAAGGTCATGAGACTGTCACTCAGGCGTTTCCGTGACTTCCTTGCAGACTCGCCGAAATACTCCGGGCTTGTATCTCACCTGCGTCCGGAGCTGGTCACCAAAGACATGATGGGGGATTTCACGCGGTATCTGCAAGGACGGAGTAAAGGATATGGGGCATGGAGCATCTACCAGCGGTTCAAGAAGGTGGTCAACAAGGCTGTCGAGGAAGGGGTGTTTTTCAGGAGTCCTTGTGCAGGGGTGTCGATAAAGGTGGACGACAACATTTTGGCAAAGGATGTCCTTTCCGTGGAGGAGATGCGCCTTCTCATCGCTTCAGATTCTGGCAATGCCAACCCGGAAGTGCGCAGGGCATTCATTTTCTGCCTTTATACCGGGCTCCGGTTCTGCGATGTCAAAGACCTGACATTCGAGAATATAGATTATTCAAACGGTATTCTGAAGTTCGAGCAGAACAAGACCCGAGGGCATTCTTCAGGCAGCGGTGTGGTCATTCCTCTCAACTCTTCTCTCCTGCGTCTTGCCGGAGGTCCTCCCGCGCATGGTTCCGGAAACTGGAGTGGAAGGATTTTCGACCTGCCTTCCTACGAGACCTGCCTCAGGACACTTAAACGTTGGGTACGGGACGCAGGGATAGACAAGAAAATCAGCTGGCACTGCGCCCGTCACTCGTTCGCGGTCAATATCCTGAACAACGGGGCCAACATCAAGACTGTATCCAGCCTTCTCGGTCATTCAAGTCTAAGGTACACCGAGAAATACACACGCGCCGTGGACCGGCTCAAGGCCGATGCCATCAACAGTCTTCCGGATCTGGATTTCTGACATGCACGGCCGAATATGTAATGCCGGGCCAGGCCACGTTTCTCCATCCGTGCCTATCTCATGGCTACCCGCTCAAAGCGGTACCCCTGTCTGACAACCGGTTTCTCCCCTCATACGGTTCTCGGGGGGAGTACCGTTGCTATCATGGACAGATGCAACATATTTATTCGTGAACTTTTAACGACCATTAAAGTATGACGATTGAACGATGCTGGGGCGATATGGCGCGGTTCAGCATCGTTCGTGGTATAATGAGGTGTTTATCGCGTGACAGCAGCTTCTGACAACACAAGGCGGATTGCGAAAAATACCATGATGCTGTACATCCGCATGCTTTTCAGCATGCTTGTTTCACTGTACACATCCCGCGTAGTTCTCAACACATTAGGCGTAGAAGATTACGGAATCTACAATGTGGTAGGCGGTCTGGTGTCGATGTTTACGCTGGTTTCCAGTTCCTTGTCCGCTGCAGTAAGCCGCTTTCTGACATTCGAGCTCGGACGAGGGGACAGTGAAATGCTCAAACGTGTGTTTTCCACTTCCCTGTTGATTCACATGCTGCTTGCAGCGGTAATAGTGATTCTGTCAGAAACTGTGGGGTTGTGGTTTCTGAATACGCACATGACTATCCCTCCTGAAAGGCTTCAGGCAGCAAGATGGGTCCTTCATGCCTCCACTGCCGGATTCGCATTGTCACTTGTGAGTGTGCCTTACAATGCTTCGATAGTCTCACATGAAAAAATGAGCGTATATGCGTATATAGGTATACTGGATGTGCTTCTCAGGCTTGCAGCGGTACTGTTTTTGGCCTACGCGCCGTTTGCAGGAGACAGACTTGTTATCTATGCGCTTCTGCTCCTGGGCATTGGATTCGTGATGCAAGGGATATATATGACATATTGCCGGAGTAATTTCGATGAATGCCGGTTCAGGATAGAGTTTGACCGGCGGTGCTGGAAAGAAATCAGTGCATTTGCCGGATGGAATTTTATCGGATGTACGGCTGGACTGCTGAAAGACCAGGGAGTAAATATACTGCTCAATATTTTTATAGGGCCGGTGGTGAATGCCGCAAGAGGTATAGCATCGTCGGTAAACACGGCCGTATGCTCCTTTTCCGGCAATTTCATGACAGCACTCAATCCTCAGATTACCAAATCATACGCTGCAGGAGAAAGGAACTATACGATGTCACTGGTGGAAAGAGGCTCAAGGTTCTCTTTCTATATGATGCTTGCTCTTGCTCTGCCGATTCTCTTCGAGACAGATTTCATCCTGACGCTGTGGTTGAAACAGTATCCGGAGCATGCAGTTGCCTTTGTCAGGCTCGTACTCCTTTTGTCAATGTGTGAAGTGCTGTCCAATACATTGATTACCTTGCAGCTGGCTACCGGTAAAATAAGGAATTACCAGCTTGCAGTAGGCGGGATACAGCTTATGAACTTCCCTTTGTCATGGATATGTCTGAAGATTGGTATGGCTCCTGAGGCGGTTTATGTTGTCGCCATTGCTATTTCTATGGGTGCATTGTTGCTCAGGTTGTTTTTTTTGAGGAAAATGGCCGGGCTGAAAGCGAGACAATACCTTCGCAACGTATGTCTCAATGCCTTGGTTGTCTTGCTTGCGGCGTGTGTCCTTCCGGGCATTGTATATATGGGCATGCCGGATGACGGATGGACAAGGTTCGTCTCAGTCTGCTCCGTGAGTGTTCTGAGTGCCCTCGCTGCCTCATTCCTGATAGGCTGTACAACAACTGAGAAGCAGTTTATACTGGAAAAAGTCAGGACACTGAAGGAACGGGTGATGGGATGATACAGAACATGGATATAATGCGTAAAAAGGAATTAAATTTAATTTATTGGAATGATCAACTGAATTTTGGTGATCAGCTTAGCATATTTATAGTCAAACATATGCTTGATGGTAGAGATGTGCGTGTTGTGTATAAATCCGGTTATAAATCCTATAAGTTCTGGTGTTACTATTATTTAAAAAAAGTATTTAATTGCCACATGGACGTATCTTTATATATGAAACCTTATGAAAAATCACTATTGGCAATTGGATCACTACTGATGTTCAGTTCAAAGATGACGATGGTTTGGGGTAGCGGATTTATGAATGAATCGGATAAGTATAACGGAGGACGATTATTTGCTTTAAGAGGCAAGAAGACAAACCAAAAGATAATACAGCAAGGAGGGAAAGGATGTTACACATATGGGGATCCCGCATTACTGCTTCCGATGTTTATAAAAGCTCCTGCCGAAAAAAAATTTACATTAGGAATTGTTCCGCACTGGAAGGAAACGGATTATTTTAAAAATGAATATGGAAATCGATTTCATGTGATTGATTTGAGGACAGATGACATTAAAAATGTAGTAGAAGAGGTAACATTATGTAAAACGATTTTATCCTCCTCATTACATGGAATAATTGTAGCACATGCTTATGGTATTCCTGCATTGTGGATTAGAAAAGGATATATTGATACTGATGGATTTAAATTTGACGATTATTTCAGTTCAGTTAATATTAAATCATATCCTGGTTTTACAAATTATGATGAAATCATTGGCAATGAAGTGCTGAGAAATTATTTATTTCAACAAGATATATCTTTACCGCGCGTTGATCTTGGACAGTTACGTAAAAATTTGATCAACGCCTTTCCATATGATGAGATATAGTCAGTCGTTATCATATCTGAATTTTTATAATGGGCCTTCAATATCCTAAAATATCCGTAATAGTTCCTGTATATAATGCCGGGCAATATCTGGAACAGTGCATACAGAGCATTTTGGACCAGACTTTTACTGATTTTGAGCTTATATTGGTGGATGACGGGAGTACTGATGGGTCACTGTTGAGTTGTAATAGGCTTGCTTTAAATGATAAACGAATAAGCGTGCTGCATCAAAAAAATAATGGTGCCATGTCCGCTAGAAAAAAAGGTTTGGAGCATTCAAAAGGAGAATATATATGTTTTGTAGATGCAGATGACTTGCTGATTGAAAATACATTAAAGATTCTGATTTCGAATATGAATAATGACATTGATGTGGTAGTAAGCGAAGCAAGTTTTAACGGAATTGTTACACAGGAAATTTTTTTGAAAGGATTACTAAAATGTGAATTTCCTGTCACATTATGGGGAAAACTATTTAAGCGAAATATTTTATTTGAATCTGAAGCTATGAATATTGATAAAATATTTGATATCGGGGAGGACTATTTATCTAATATAAAAATAGCTTTACACACACATAATGTATACTGTTTTTCTGATTGTGTTTACATTTATAGAGATAATCAATCTTCTATTATGCATAATAGAACATATTCTCTTGATTATGAAGAAAAATTTGTGTTTGAAGTAAAAAAATTGATTTTTGAAAAATTAAATGAGTTAGAGGATGCTTGGTATCAATTTAGATTTCGCACTTTAGAAGGGATGGTCACAAACAATGTCAAATTCACTTATAGTATTCCATGGATAAAGCAATTAGTTGAAGAGAAAATAAATTGTTCATTATCGAGACGAGCAAAACTTATTCGCTTGACACATAATTGGTATATCTGCAGACTGATATTTTTACTTTTAGACAAAAGGGTATTTTTAAAAAAAATTTTTGCAAGGATTAAAAAATGCAACCGAATTTGAACTTGAAAGATGGTTTATCCGGAATTCTTCGGGCAAAAAACGAAGCTAGATTTGTGAGTGCATGTATAGAGTCCTGCATAGATGCTTTGGATGAATTAATTATAGTCTATAATGACTGTTCTGACACTACTCCGCAAATTATAAAGGAAAAACAAAGAAAATATCCTGATAAGATTAAGATTTATCCTTATGAACATAATATACTGGCATATGATTTAACAAAAGATCAACTTGAATACATTATTGGACTGCCAGAGGGATCTCACCAGTTGCTTAGTACATACTATAATTTTGCGTTGTCTAAGGTATCATATCGATATTGCCTTAAAATCGATGCAGATCAGATTTATTTTACTGATGAACTAAAAAAATGGAGAGATTTGTGTCATACGATTCCCTGTTGGAAACATAGTTTTTTTATCGGCGGGATATTCATGAACTATTTTTCAGTTTATAGAAGATTGTCTTCCTATTTCGGGAAACCATTCTTGAGAATGTTGCCGGATAAACTGATTGAAAAGTGCTTTACTTATTATAAGTCTTATGCTGGTTTTCAACTATTAAAAGGAAAGGCAGCAATTTCTTTGTCCGGATTGAATGTTTTTAAAGATGAAGAATGGTATGTACCTTTTGATGGATTGAATATTCATCCTCCGTATAATGGGGAGGGAGACACTTTGATTTTTCGCCTAACTAGAAATACGTTTTTTTCAAAATTTTATAATGGCGTGTCAAATTGTGTAATAGAAAAGTTTAATTGTCCATATAAAGTTATGTATACTGGCCCGATTTGGTTCCACTTGCATGCTTTAAGGGAAAATTGCTGGCATAAAGTGAAAGAATATAAGGATAATAATCCGGAGCAGTTTGTACCTATAGAAAAGTTTCCGTTGATGACATATGAGGAAGTGAATAAAAAAATGGACCATAAATCACATTCGGTATATCAGAGAACTTTATTTGCATTGATTCATAAACAGGGATGTCATATAATAAAAAAATATTTGAATTTACTTGATAATATTGAATGAACCGGTTTAAGGTAAGTGTCATAGTACCTGTTTATAATGTGTCTCATTATATTGAACGTTGTTCACGTTCTCTGTTTGAACAGACATTAGAGGATATAGAGTTCATTTTTATAGATGATTGCTCTAATGATGACAGTGTCGAAGTCCTTAAAAGGACTATTGATGATTATCCTGCTGTTGCAAATAAGGTCAATATAGTGAGATATACAGAGAATCACGGACCATCTGTTGCCAGAAATACCGGATTAAAAATGGCGACTGGTGAATATGTGGCTTTCTGCGATAGCGATGATTGGGTAAGTCCTGATATTTACAGGCAACTATACAAGTCCGGGAAAAAGGCAGATGCCGATATATGTTATTGTGATTATTTTAGTGTGTGTGACGGGAAAGTCCGAAATGAACATGCACCTGAATGCTCAGGAAGTAAGGAAGACTTTCTTAGAAAATATATTGGTCATGGTCTTACCGTACTCTGGGATAAAATTGTCAGAAGGGAATTGTTATCTGTGAACAACTTGAGGTTTCCTGATGATATAGTTTATTGTGAGGATTTCTGGTTTACAGTTCGGTTAATATACCAATCTGATAAAATTGTTAAAGTCGATTTGCCTCTTTATTACTACAATAGAGATAATTCCTCATCTTTATTAAACCGTTCTTCTTCACGCGTAATGCAGGATATGCTGAAGAGTTATTTGGAAACCATCGATTTTTTTTCGAGAAATGGTGTATTATCAAAATTTAAAAAAGAAATGTCATGGCGGATTTTAGGGTGTAAACAGGATTTAGTGCTTGATAAAAACAAACACAAAGAATTTCTGTCTATTTATCCTGAATCGCATTCGTATATATTGTCTTGTCCAAACCAGTTCTGTAACCGGAAGATAAAAATTATGATGTGGCTTTTAGTACATCATTTCGGGTTTTTCGTGATGTGTATTAATTCAGTACGGAAATATTTGAGAAGGCAAAAATCATTATATGTGTAGGTTTGATTATCTCATAGTCGGCTCCGGCCTTTTCGGGGCTACGTTCGCATATCTGGCTCATGCACAGGGGAAAAGATGCCTGGTGATAGACAGACGCACGCATGCCGGAGGCAATCTCTACTGCGAGAGCAGGGAAGGGGTAAACGTGCACAAGTACGGGGCGCACATATTCCATACATCGGACAAGAGGATATGGGATTTCGTGAACTCGTTCGTGGAGTTCAACAGATATACGAATTCTCCAGTGGCGAACTTCAGAGGGAAGCTCTACAACCTGCCTTTCAACATGAACACGTTCTGGCAGATGTGGGGGACTGTGACTCCGGAGCAGGCCATGGCGAAAATCGAAGCGCAGAGGCAGGAGGTGAAAGCCAGGATGGCAGCCCAGGGAGTCTCCGAGCCCCGGAATCTGGAAGAACAGGCCTTGATGCTGGTCGGGACGGATATCTATGAGGCTCTTGTCAAGGGATATACAGAGAAACAGTGGGGCCGTGCCTGCACAGAACTGCCTGCATTCGTAATCAAAAGGCTGCCTGTACGCTTCGTCTTTGACAACAACTATTTCAACGACAAATACCAGGGGGTTCCGGTCGGAGGATACAACCGTCTGACGGAAGGGCTTCTCAACGGAGTCGAGGTACGTACCGGAGTGGATTTCTTCAGCGACAGGGAATACTGGTCCGAAATCGCAGACAGGATAGTTTTTACCGGGAAGATAGATGAATTCTATGGCTACCGCTTCGGGAAACTGGAATACAGGACAGTGAGGTTTGAGGAAGAAGTGCTGGATATGCCGAATTATCAAGGGAATGCGGTGGTGAACTATACCGACAGGGAAGTCCCTTACACGAGGATCATCGAACATAAGCACTTCGAGAATTTCGGCCAGGATGTGTACAGCCTTCCAAAGACTGTCATTTCAAGGGAGTATTCTGTGGAGTGGAAAGACGGAATGGAGTCTTACTATCCGGTCAATGACAACAGGAACAGTGACCTGTATGCAAAGTACAAAGCCTTGGCGGACCAAGAAGAGAATGTCATTTTCGGAGGTCGTCTGGCCGAGTACAGGTATTATGACATGGCTCCGGTGATAGGGGCCGCCATGGAAAAGTTTTTCGGTTTAATTCGTTATGTTCCAGAATTATAAGATAGTCGTCAACACAGCTGCCGGACGCCGCCGCTATATGCAGTATCTGATTCCGTATATAGTCGGATGCGACATGGTGGACCGCTATGATATATGGATAAACACCCATAACGGGGCGGACATAGAGTTTTTCAGGCGGATAGCGGAGAAGTTCCCGAAAGTTAACCTTGTCTGGCAGCCGGACGGAGTCGTGAACGGGAATTCGACGATAAACGCCTTTTACAAGGACTGTACGGAACCGGATACGATATACTTCAAGCTGGATGACGACATAGTCTGGATGGAACCTGGGCTGATAGAGAAAATGGTGGAGTTCAGAGTGGCGAATCCTCAGTATTTCCTGGTTTCCCCTCTGGTCATAAACAATTCTCTTTCGACTTATCTCCTTCAGGTGGAAGGAAAACTTAAGCTGTATGACTACTGCCAGGCTTCGGCAAGCCATCCGGTACTGTGGAAAAGCGGGAATTTTGCGGCAGAGCTGCATACATGGTTTATTGATAAATATTTGAGAACTGGGCATTGGGATAGCCTTCATGTCGGTAAGAAAGAAATGGGTATGACCCGATTCTCAATAAATGCTGTACTGTGGTTCGGCAGCGAGATGCAGAAGATTTCCGGAACCGTCCCTGGGGACGATGAAGAATTCCTCTCATGCATATATCCGACACGGGAAGGGATGTCAAACGCATGGAACGGTGATGCCATAGTGGCCCATTTCGCATTCTTTACACAGAGGGAAAGTCTTGACAAGGCCGGGATACTGGAGCGGTACGGGCAGATCAATGCCGCGCAGTGGCATACCTCGGAATATAAGTCAGCCATTTTTGATGCAGTACAGAGCATCCTTTCAGAGATACAGGCATCGGAGAGCGAACTCATGCAGCGAGGGTCACCATACCGGAAAGTCGCTGCCCCCAAGACTTTCCGCAGTTCTGTGAAGAAATATATCCCGAAAATGCTGCTTGACTTCAAGGCATTTCTGTCGGAGAGGAAAGACAGCTCCGGATTCATTGTTGAAAGATAGGAAATGGACAAGATTCTGACACTGGTCATCCCGTCGTACAATATGGAGGAGTACCTTCCGTATTGTCTTGATTCCCTTCTGGTAAAAGAGAATCTCGGCTGTCTTGAAGTCCTGGTCGTGAATGACGGGAGCAGAGACCGGACATCTGAGATTGCGCATGGCTATGAGAAGTCCTGTCCGGATGTTTTCAGAGTGATAGACAAGGAGAACGGGAACTACGGGTCATGTGTGAACCGCGGACTGCAGGAAGCCAGGGGCAAGTATATAAAGATACTGGATGCAGACGACAGCTTTGACACGGTGAATTTTGACCGGTTTATTTCATTTTTGATAAAGCAAGAGGCCGATCTGATATTATCTGATTTCGCGGTAGTCGACACAGCAAGAACCACAAGGAAGATTATCCGTTATAATCTTGGAGACGGAGAGATATTCAATATGAATGATGTTTGTACGGAATCTACATTCAAAAACATGCACATGCATGCTGTGACCTACCGCAAGGAGATACTTCTATCAATCGGGTACCGACAGACTGAAAAAATTGCCTACACTGACCAGCAGTGGATCTTCCTACCGATGACAGGAGTAAAGGCTGTGGCAAGATTCAGAGAGACAATCTATAAATATCAGATAGGCCGTTCAGGACAGACAGTTGATCCTGCTGTGAAGGCAAAGAGTATGGCCCAGACAGCACGCTGTGCTCTTGACATGGCTGTACAATATGAAAGTATAAAAGATCATGTGGTTGGTAAACCGGTGCAAGAATATCTTTATGCAAGGATAACTCCGTTGCTAAAAGAAATCTATGTTTTTTCATTGACGCATTACGGAGCAGACACAAAAGACCATCTGATAAAATTTGACAATGAATTGAACAACATAAGCAACACGCTCTACAATCACATAGGATGTAAGGAAACAAGTTCCTTTTTAGGATTTGAATATATCAACTATTGGAGAGGACACAAGACTGTAAACATACCATTAATTAGGATATTAAGCAAAATCTATATAACAATACTAAAACTGAAAAAACTGCGTATCAAACCAGATCCTATGGAAGTACCATCCTCATTTGATTAGGAAATGTCCCCGAAAGTATCAGTGATAATACCAGTCTATAAAGTAGAGAAATTCATAGCCAGATGTGCAGAGTCACTGCTTTCGCAGACTTTGGAGAATGTGGAGTTCATCTTCGTGGATGATGCTTCGCCTGACGGGAGTATCGGACTCGTTGAGGAGTGTATGGCAAGGCACCCGGAGCGGAACGCAAGGATACTGGTGCATCCGGAAAACAAGGGACTCCCTGCGGCCAGGAATACAGGACTTGCCGCAGCGTCAGGAGAATATGTATTCCACTGCGACAGTGATGACTATGCTGACCTCGGAATGCTTGAGTCCATGTACAGGGAAGCCGTCAGGAATGATGCCGACATCGTCTGGTGCGACTGGTATCTTACATTCGGGCATAACGAGAGGTACATGACACAGCCTGCGTACGGCTCCCCGATGGAAGCCTTGAAAGGGATGCTCAGCGGAGCGATGAAATTCAATGTCTGGAACAAGTTTGCAAGGCGCAGCCTATATACGGACAACGGCATAACATTCCCTGCAGGATACGGAATGGGTGAGGACATGACGATGATGATGCTGTTCGCATGCGCAAAGAAGGTGACGTACTTTCCGGCGGCGTTTTACCATTATGTGAAGACGAATACAGAAGCGTTCAGCAGGACATATTCTGACCGTCATCTGGCGGAGCTGAGATACAATATAGACAGGATAGAGCAATATATGAAGACAAGATTCGGCGGCAGTCTATATACCGAACTTGCTTTTTTGAAACTCGATGCAAAATTCCCGTTCCTGCTGTCAGGGGATTCCTCGAAACTGAAGCTATGGACAGAATGGTATCCGGAGGCGAACCGGTATATCATGAGAAACAGGAGAATATCTCTACGGAGCAGGCTCCTTCAATGGCTTGCCTGGAAAGGACAGTTCTGGGCTGTGAGACTGTACGGATTTGTGTTCAACAAGGTCATATACGGGATAATTTACAGATAAAAGGATTATGTCAGGTAAAGTTATCTTTGTACCGTTGGTATTGATACTTACCAGTTTTTTTTATTTTCCGTTTTACTTTACTTTTTTTCCACAGGCCAATACCAAAATGATTTTGGCAGCGTGTGGACTGGCCCTTTTATTTTTTAATTTAGGAAAATATAGGAATGGTAAAATAAACAAGGACTTTTTCTGGATAACCCTGCTTGCCTGTGGCGTGTCGGCGGCGAGTTTTCTGACGATGACACTTAACAATACTATAGACGGGGCGTATTTGTCATACGTGGTTTCTATGTGGGTCTGGACTGGAGCTGCATATTTTGTAGTCAATGTCATGAAGACTGTCCATGGGAAGGTTACAGTAGAACTTGTCTGCTTTTATATGATAGCCGTAGGCGTCTGTCAATGCATTATTGCCGTCATGATAAATACCTATGCTCCGGTAAAGGCTTTTGTAGACAGTTTCCTTGCTGGAGAAGGATTCATGGGAAAATTTGAGGGCCGCCTTTATGGCATAGGCTGTGCCCTTGATGTCGCCGGTGGACGTTTTGCGGTTTTGCTGGTTATGATAGCCGCACTGTTGCCAAGGATGGCCGGACGCAGCAATCAGAATCTGTACATGGGATTGTTGATGCTGGCTTTCTGTATTATAGCGGTAATCGGTAACATAATAGGACGTACCACTACAGTGGGTTTACTTGTGGCTTTAGCATATCTGGCATTTGTCCTGTTAAGCGGCAAAGTAATACAGAGAAAAGAAAAGAAGGCACTTGAAAAATGGCTCTTCCCGTCGATTGTCGGTGCGGTTTTGATATTTGGGAGTCTTTACGCTGCCAGCGACCAGTGGGCAAAGCACTTGCGTTTCGGATTTGAAGGTTTCTTCAGTTTGTTTGAAAATGGTAGATGGGAGGTGCACTCGAATGAGATGCTTGCACAAGGTCTTGTTTTTCCAGACAATGCAAAAACATGGATAATCGGTGACGGCTATATGGGAAGTATGCATCTTGACCCTAACTATCAGGGTGAACTCTGGTATGGATTTTATATGGGGACCGATGCAGGCTATTCAAGATTCCTGTTCTATTTCGGCATAATAGGATTAGGCGCATTCATAGCATTCATGGTCAAGGTATGTATGACATGCGTAAAACGGTTCAGTCATTACAGATACATGTTCATTATGATGCTTCTGCTGAACCTGTGTATATGGATAAAGGTTTCTACAGACATATTTCTGGCTTTTGCTCCTTTTCTGTGTTTCGGATTTGAAGAAAACGAGTGCGAAATTGCAGTGGCAGACAAGTCAGCAGGTTGATTTATGCGTGTTATAGTGAATATGGCATGTGGGCTTGCAAACCGCATGTTCCAGTACAGTTATTATCTATACCTGAAGGATTTGGGATATAATGCCTGCGTAGATTACTACAAGACAGCGAAATTGGCGCATGAACGGGTGTCATGGAGTCAGATATTCCCGAAAGCCGATTTGCATCAGGCATCTGCCTGGGATGTTTTCAGGACAGGTGGCGGCAGTGACCTGCTGGCAAGTGTAAGACGGAGATATTTCAACCGATCCTGTTCGATCGTGTATATGCCTTCTGCCTTTGATGCCTTCCTTCCGGACAAGACAGACAGTCTTGTTTATGTGATAGGTGTATTCCAGAATGCTCATATGGTGGACAGCATCAGGAACAAGGCTCTTGCTGCATATTCATTCAGGGATTTCTCTGACAGCAAGAATCTGGCTTTGGTGAAAGAAGTTACAGAATGTGAATCTGTCGCGATACATGTCCGTAAGGGTAAGGATTATATGTCCAGAAGTCTGTATTCGGGAACATGCCCTAAAGATTATTATTGCAGAGCTGTGGAACTTATGTATGAAAAACTGAATGATCCACGGTTTTATGTTTTCGCGGATAATCCTGATTGGGTGAAAGAAAATTTTACCGGTTTCAACTATAAATTGGTGGACTGGAATCCCGTATCGGGATATGGGAGCCATTATGATATGCATCTGATGAGCCTTTGCCGGCATAACATAATTTCCAACAGCACATACAGTTGGTGGGGGGCCTATCTCAATAAAAATACACAAAAGATAGTGACAGCACCGTCAATATGGTTTAACCCTGCAAGCTGTAAGGAATATTGTTCTGAAAGGGTTCTATGCAAAGGTTGGTATGCGCTGTAAAACAGATATTTGTGTATAGCGTTGCCTTGAAAAATATTTTTCAGATGAAACTGATTTACTGCACACACTCCGTATGCAACCCCGGCGGGATGGAGCGCGTACTTTTCAACAAGATCTCGTGGATCGTCAGCCACACGGACTGGGAAGTGGCTGTGGTGACTACGGACCAGAAGGGGAGGCCGCCGTTCTATCCGTTCCCGGAGAGTGTAAGGATGACCGACCTGGGCATAAACTATTCGGATGACAATCAGAAGAATCCGTTGGCCAAGACCGCAGGATACCTGGCCAGAAGGAGGAAGCACCGGAAGGCCCTTGAAGCCCTTCTGATGAAGGAAAGGCCTGACATTACGGTCTCTCTCTATCCGTCCGAGTCATCTTTCATACCGGAAATAAAGGACGGGAGCAGGAAAGTCCTGGAGCTGCATTACTGCAAGTTCTTCCGTCTGCAGTACGGCAGGACAGGCCTTCTCGGCCTCGCGGACAGGTACAGGACAAGGCAGGACGAGAGGATAGTCAGGAGATTCGACAGGTTCGTGGTGCTGACACAGGAGGACAAAGGGTATTGGGGAGACCTGCCGAATATGGAGGTGATACCCAATGCGGCGATCCTCCCTCCGCACCGGGAATACAGATCAGACGTTTCCAGACACAGGATCATCGCGGTGGGCAGGCTCGACTTCCAGAAGGGTTTCGACAGGCTGGTCGACGCATGGAGGATCGTGGCTGCAGACAGCAGATTCGATGACTGGACTCTCGACATCTTCGGGCAAGGGGAGTGGAAAGAAATGCTTCAAGGCATGATAGACAGATACGGGATATCCGGCAGGGTGCATATCAATGCCCCGGTCAAGGATATCTGGAAAGAATACTCGGAAAGTTCCTTCCTGGTCATGAGCTCGCACTACGAGGGGTTTCCGATGGTGATGATAGAAGCCATGGCGTGCGGGCTTCCCGTAGTGACATTCGACTACAAATGCGGGCCTGGGGACATTGTCAAGGATACGGGGAATGGCCTGACAGTCAAAGACGGCGACATCCCCGCCCTCGCATCCGCCATGATGCGCCTCATGTCTGATTCCGCCCTGCGCGGATCGATGTCAGCCGAAGCGAGGAAAGTCACATCCGCATATTCGGAAGAGGCTGTGATGCGCAAATGGATGGCGCTTTTTGAAAATCTCATGAACTGATGAAAAGACTTCTTCAGATAAACCCGGTCCTGCGCCGGTCCACCTCCACCGGGCGGATAATGCAGGAGATCGGGGATCAGGCCATGGCCCACGGATGGGAAAGCTATGTGGCTTACAGCAAGGGCCGTGACGGCATTATGCCTTGCACATCCAGGATAGTGCCCGTAGGGAACGGCATAAGCGTGGCATGGCACGGAGCGGTCACACGACTGACCGACAGGCACGGGCTGGTGTCGGCAGGAGCCACGAGGGAGTTTATCCGCAAGATAGAGGAGATCGGACCGGATATAATACATATCCACAACATACACGGTTATTTCCTGAATTACAAGGAACTGTTCAGTTACCTGTCCCAGAGCGGCATACCGGTCATCTGGACCGTGCACGACTGCTGGCTCTACACGGGGCATTGTTATTATTACACAGCCGCCGGCTGCGGCAAATGGCGCACAGGATGCGGACATTGCCCCCAGATAGGTGAATTCCCTCGCAGTTTCCTACTCGACCGATCCCGCCGGAACTGGCAGGACAAGAAGGCCGCATTCACGTCCATGCCGCGTGACCGCTTCATCATTGTCCCCGTATCCGAGTGGATGAAAGGAGAAATGGAAGAATCATTCCTGAAAGGCTACAGGATGAAAGTCATACACAACGGCATAGACACCAGCGTGTTTGCCCCATGCGACTCCGCACAGGTAAGGCAGATGTACGGGCTCGGGGACAGGCATGTCATCCTCGGGGTAGCCAGTATATGGAGCCGGGAGAAAGGACTGCAGGATTTTATCGAAATGTCACGGCGTCTGAAAAAAAACGAAGTAATAGTGCTCGTAGGACTTTCCAAGGCACAGAAAGCCGGACTGCCTAAGGGTATCGTCGGCATCACCCGCACGGACAATGTCCAGGGCCTCGCTGCCCTTTACTCCGCGGCTGACGTGTTCGTCAACCCGACATGGCAGGACAACTACCCTACAGTCAACCTCGAAGCCATCTCATGCGGTACACCTGTCGTCACATACAGGACCGGAGGCAGCCCGGAATCATTGACCCCGGAGACAGGGGTAGTGGTGGATGCCGGGGATATAGAGGGGACAATGGAGGCGGTGCGCATGATAGAGTCCCGCGGGAAGGACGCCTACAGGGATGTCTGCCGCAGGTGGGCATTGGGGCACTTCAGGAAAGAGGACCGGTACAGAGATTACATTGACTTATATGAAAGTCTGCTTCCGGTGAAACAGGACAGATGAAAAGTACATATCCTATGAAAATCCTCCAGCTCGGAAAATTCCACCCCATCCTCGGAGGGGTCGAGAAAGTGATGTATGACCTGATGACGGGGCTGGCCTCGAAAGGGGTCGCGTGCGACATGATGTGCGCCGCGGCAGAGGGGGCTGGCGGGGAGACCCGGGTCGGAGACCATGCCACGCTGATTACCTGCAGGACAGCGTTCAAGGCCTCGTCCACGATGCTTGCCCCGTCCATGGCGTTGAAACTCAGGAAGATATGCGGACAGTACGACATCATCCACATCCACCATCCTGACCCGATGGCCTGTGCGGCCCTCTTCCTCTCCGGTTACAAGGGCCGGGTAGTGCTGCACTGGCATAGCGACATCCTCAAGAACCGGGCGCTTCTTTCCGCCTACCGTCCTCTTCAGGACTGGCTTGTGCGCCGGGCTGACCGCATTGTCGGGACCACACCGGTGTATGTCAGGGAGTCCCCGTACTTGCGTGGCGTCCAGTCCAAGACCACATGGATCCCTATAGGAGTCAGGCCGATGCGTCCGGATCCGCAGTCAGTGGCCGGCATCAGGGCCGGATACGGCCACCGGAAGATAATCTTCTCACTGGGCCGCCTTGTACCGTACAAGGGGTACAGGTTCCTCATCGATGCCGCACGCTATCTGGATGACAGCTACATAGTCCTGATAGGAGGCTCCGGCCCGCTCAGGGACTCGCTGCAGCGCCAGATTGACACGGCAGGACTCGCAGACAAGGTGAAACTGCTCGGGTTCATCCCGGACGAAGGGCTCCCGTCCTGGTTCGGGGCCTGTGACCTGTTCTGCTTCAGCTCGATATACAAGACCGAGGCATGCGGCATAGCCCAGATAGAGGCCATGTCCTGCGGGAAACCTGTCGTGGCGACGGACATCCCCGGCTCGGGTGTGCCATGGGTCAATGTCCACGGCTACTCGGGGCTGAACGTCCCTCCCGGCGACTCCGAAGCCCTCGCCCGGGCCATTAAGGGAATCATGGTGTCGGATACGGCATACAGGACATACTCCGTCCATGCGGAGTCCCGATACAAGACCATGTTCACTGAAGACAAAATGATAAACGACTGTATTGATCTATATGAAGAATTACTTTTCAGGAAGCCCGGTATCCTTTGATGTCCAGGCAGATATAAGCGAATTTGGAATGAGTGCGAAAATTCTTGACGAATACGGGGTCTCACCGTGGAACGCGGCAGTCAAACGTTGTTCCGACGTGATAGGAGCATTGGCCGGGCTGATAATCGGCTCCCCCATATTCCTGATTGTCTTTATAATGATAAAGATGGAAGACTCGGGATCTGTGATTTTCCGTCAGGAAAGGGTCGGATACCGGGGCAGGCTCTTCACTATCTACAAGTTCCGCTCAATGATCCCGGGGGCTGAGAAAGACGGCGAGCCGCAGCTCTCCCGCGAGGATGACGACCGCCTTACCCGGGTGGGCCGTTTCCTGCGCGACCACCATCTCGACGAGCTGCCCCAGCTGTGGAATGTGCTGATAGGTGACATGTCCATCGTAGGCCCGAGGCCGGAGCGCAAGTGCTTCGTGGACCAGATAATGAAGAAGAACCAGGGATACAGGCTCCTGTACCGGCTCCGTCCGGGCCTGTTCTCTGAAGCCACCCTGTACAACGGCTACACCGACACTATGGAAAAGATGCTCATCCGTCTCGAGTCCGACCTCGACTACCTGAAGAACCAGTCCTTCCTGCTCGATGCGAAGATTATCGTCATGACCCTGTACAGCCTTCTTTCGGGCAAGAAATTCTGACAGGCTCCAATGACAATCCGAACCCGATAAATCCAATTCCTTTCTTTAAGACAATATGAGACTTGACACTTCACTGAAGCTACGCCGCATCGGACGGCACCACATGATTGTGAAAGCCGGAGACGGCCGCATGGACCTGACCGATGTCTTCACCCTCAACGATACGGCGGCATGGCTGTGGAACAGGATAGGGGCGGACTCCTTCACCCCCGAGACTCTCGCCGCGTGGCTGTGCGGGGAATACGATGTGGACCCGGGGACAGCCCTTCGGGATGTGGAGTCTATGCTGGAAGAGTGGAGGAGATACGGGCTTCTTCTTGACGAATGAATTATGCCGCCGGCACAGCGGCGGGACTTCCGGACATGACACTGAGTGACAACGAAATAAAAGTTTTCCTCTCTCTCCTGGAGGCCGGCCTGTGGGGCAGGGCTCCGGAGGACCTTACGCCTTTCCCCCTGGGAAGGGAGAGCTGGGACAGGATATTGTACATGTCCATGCGCCAGACAGTCACAGGAATAGTATATGACGGGCTGCACAGCCTTCCGGACAGTTTCCTCCCTCCTGTTGACCTGCTCGTGAAGTGGACTGCCGAAGTGGATTCCATAGAAAGGAAGAATGTGGGCATGAACCGCGTCCTTGCAGAGCTTTACACCCTGTTCCGGCAGCACGGATTCTCTCCTGTCCTTCAGAAAGGGCAGGGTGTGGCGCTGATGTACAGCCGCCCTCTCATGAGGGAGTGCGGGGACATTGATTTCTGCTTCAGTACCGGTGAGGAACTGCGCGAAGCCGCCCTGCTGATGGAGAGCCTCGGATGCAGGACGGAGACACTGCCGGACAGGAGCGTGTTTTACAGGTGGAAAGGAGTGGCGGTGGAGCATCACGACCGGCTGTTCGACCTGCACAGCCCGCTCATGAGGAAATACATACGCTCACTGATAGACGAATACGGCTTCTCCGAAGTCACCCTCCCGGCCGGACAGGGCCTTTCCGGATGCTCTTCTGCCGGCTCTCCATCCGTGGACGGGGAAGCGGGGGATGGAGACGGGGTCATCCTTACGGTCCCGTCCCCGATGCTCAACCTCCTGATGCTCAACTCCCACGTGCTCAAGCATGCAGTCGGGCTCGGCATCGGTATGAGACAGATATGCGATATGGCGGTGGCATGTGCCAGGCTCCACGGCAGTATAGATCCCGGCGAAATGCTCCGGATGGAGAGGCGTACCGGAATAGCCGGATGGAGCCGCGCCCTGTATTCCTTCATGGTCCATTATACCGGGCTTGACCCTGAACTCCTTCCGCATGCGGGGGAAGACAGACGCTCGGCCGCCGCATTGCTGGAAATGGTGCTCAAGGGGGGCAATTTCGGGCATGTCCGCCGCCGCGGCGTCCCCTCTCCACGTACGGGGCAGCGCAGACCAGGGACGGCGGGGAAGCACCCCGGCACCACGTCCCATGGCACCGGACGGGGGCTCTGGCGAAGGAAACTGGAGACCATGTCCTCTTTCATCGCACATTCCTCCTTCTCGATGAAAGTCGCCCCTGCAGAGACCTTCTGGACATTCACTGCTCTTGCGGCAGGACAGATATTGCACCGTAGATGATGAACTGTAACCACATGATATATCATTATGCCGTGGCCGGCCTCCCGTTTGCCGTGTCGCTTCCCGTTGACCTCCGGCCGGACATCCTGCTGCCGTCTTTCCGGGACTTCCGCATCGGGGCAGGCTCCGGTTGCGGCGGGGAAAGCCCTTGCGGCACCCCTGTCTTCACCCTCCGGACGGCTGATCTCCGTGACAGGGACACATCCGGGGACACGCTTCTGGAATCCTCCTCGGACGAGATGGGAAAGACAGAGCTTTATGCGGCAGCGGACGGATACCTCGTCCTGCTCCGCCCCTTGCCCGGCGCACCGTCATACATGATGTGCGCCTCCAGGGACTTCACCTCGGCCTGCATCGGCCTCGGCCCCGTACGGGCCGGGATGGACTCCGGCTATACAGGTCCCGCCCTCACATCCATGCTCAGGATCCTCTATTCGCAGTCGGTCCTCATGCACGGGGCGGTCTCCATACATGCTTCGGCGGTGGTCCTGGAAGGCCGCTCCTACCTGTTTACCGGCAGGAGCGGTGCCGGGAAAAGCACACACTCGCGCCTGTGGCTCGGCACTTTTCCCGGTGCGGCCCTCCTCAACGACGACAACCCTGTCATCCGCATCGTACACGGGCAGGTCATGGCCTATGGAACCCCCTGGAGCGGCAAGACTCCGTGCTACAGGAACACCGGCATGCCGGTGGGCGGGATCGTCCGCATCGTACAGGCCCGGGAAAACACCTTCACCCCGCTGTGCGACGTTGATGCCTTCACCAGCCTCCTGCCGGGATGTTCGCTCATCCGGCACGACCCGGTGCTGCTCGATGCATTGTGCGGCACCCTGGTGGAAGTCTCCACTTCGGTCCCTGTCGGCATCCTCGGTTGCAAGGCGGACAGCAGCGCCGCCATGTGCTGCCGGGAAGCCCTGTCATCATATTGAAATAAAATACTATACGATACCATGAGAAATCAACTGGCATTCCTCCTTCTGTGCGTCACCCTGCTTCTCGCATCGTGCTCCGCAACAAAGAATTTCGTCTATCTCCAGGACATGGAGCCCGGGCAGAAGTACCCTGTGGACTTCAAGCACGAGGCCGTGATCATGAGGGACGACAGACTTCGCATCACAGTGAGCAACAAGAACCCGGAACTGGCCATACCGTTCAATATCCACGATGGCACTTTCCGTGTCGGGGCTGACGGGAACATAAGCACCTACGCCGACATGACTTCGAGAGAAGAAGGCTACCGCGTGGACGTGGACGGGAACATCGACTTCCCGATTCTGGGCACCCTGCATGTGGAAGGCCTGACAGTGACCCAGGCCATCAGCCTGATAGAAGACAAGATAGAGGAAGGGAACTACATGCGTGACCCGCTGGTCTCGATAGAGTTCATCAACTTCCGCTACACTGTCATGGGTGCTGTCGGCCATGAAGGGACATTCAACGTGGACGGTGACAGGATCACGCTTTTCGAGGCATTGGCCCAGGCTGGCGGAGTGTCCGCCAAGGCCCGCGTGGACAAGATAGCCGTCATACGCGAAGTCGGGGACGACCGCGAGATGTACATCGCTGACCTCCGCACCAAGGATGTCTTCGACTCCCCGTGTTACTACCTGCAGCAGAACGACATAGTATATGTAGAACCGAAATACCTGAAGAAAGATGCCGAAGACCGCGGATGGCAGATTGGCACCACTGTCCTTTCCGTCATCACGGCCATCTGTTCTATCCTCTGGGCAATCAACTCATTCAACTGATAACATGCAAAACAGACAAGACAACACAGTCAATATCATCGACCTCCTCTTCTACCTGCTTTCCAGATGGAAATGGTTCCTGCTCTCGGTGGCAGTGTGCGGAGGCATCGCATGGCTCATATACTCGGTACAGCCGTTCGTGTATTTCTCCTCGGCCACGGTCATCATCAAAGACCCGTCCAACAAGACTTCCACCGCAGGGCTCGACCGGTATGACAACTTCATAAACAAGGTCAATGTCGCCAACGAGATCCTCCAGTTCCGTTCCAAGCGCCTGCTCCGCGAGGTCATAACCCGGGTCCATGCGGACATCAGCTACAAGGTGGACGACCGTCTCCGCCAGAGGGAGCTATACACCCAGAGCCCGGTGGCGGTCACATTCCCGGATGCCACCTCCGCGCAGTATATCTCATTGACAGTCACGCCTCTGGGTGGAGAGACAGTCCGGCTGTCCATCCCGCTGGACAAGAAGAACGACACCACCTTCACCGCATCATACCGGGACACGGTCTCCATCGGGAACGGTCTCCATGCCGTGGTCACCCCGACCAACTACTACAACACCTCCTGGGACGGCCGCCCGGTCTATGTGACCAAGCGCCCCCTCGAGTCGATGGTGGCCTACTACCGTTCCAACTTCGGCATACGGCAGGAAGAGGACGAGTCCTCGATCCTCAACCTTTCCCTCAAGGACGAGTCTCCTGTGCGCTCGCGTGAAGTGCTCAACATGCTTGTGACAGTCTATAACGAGGAGGCCATCAACGACAAGAACCAGGTCGCCATCAACACCGCCGATTTCATCAACGACCGCCTCATCATCATAGAGAGCGAACTGGGGTCAGTCGAGTCCGACCTCGAGGTCTTCAAGAAGGACAACCAGGTGGTGGACATCTCCTCCACCGCGGGCATGTACATGCAGGAGTCCCAGAAGTACAACACCGATGTCCTCGAGCTCGAGACCCAGCTGGAGCTTGCCGACTATATAAAGGAATACCTCACCGACCCTGCCAAGGAAGTTGACCTGATTCCGGCCAATACGGGCATATCCGACATGAACATAGAGTCACAGATAAGCCAGTACAATGCGATCAAGCTCCGCAGGGACAAGCTCGCCGACGACAGCAGCGAGATGAACCCTGTGGTCCAGGAGCTCAACAACTCCCTCCGTGCCATGAAACAGACTATCATCCGCGCGGTGGACAACATGATAGTCAGCCTCGAGGTAAGGCTGTCCGATGCCCGCAGCCGGGAAGAGAGGGCCAAGGCACGCATGACATCCATCCCGACCAAGGAGCGTCAGATGCTATCCATCGAACGCCAGCAGAAGATAAAGGAGAGCCTCTATATCTTCCTGCTCAACAGACGGGAGGAGAACGCGCTGTCACAGGCCATGGCGGACAACAACGCCCGTGTCATCGACGAGGCTGACGGCAGCTGGGCGCCCATCTCACCGAACAGAAACAAGATACTTCTGCTCGGCATCCTTGTCGGGATAGCCATCCCCGGGGTAGTCTTCCTGATGATTCTCTTCCTTGACACCCGGGTGCACACCCGCAAGGACATCGAGGACGTGGTGGACATCCCGTTCCTCGGGGAGATACCGCTGGACAAGGAGATGCAGAAACGGGAGAAGAACGGAGGCATCCCTGCTGCGGAAGTGAAGATAGGGGACGCCACATCCGAAGCGTTCAGGATACTGAGGACCAACATCGCCTTCATGATGCGCAAGAGTACCGCCTCCCAGGTCCTCTCCCTGACATCCCTCAACGAAGGGGCAGGCAAGACCTTCATCGCCCTGAACCTTGCCCTCAGCCTCGCCTACACCAAGAAGAAAGTCATCATCGTCGATCTCGACATCAGGAAAGGCCGCATGACGCGCCACCTGAAGAAAGGCTTCTTCATGAAATACTTCCGGAAGCTGCATTCCGGACTGACAGACTACCTTGCCAGCCCGGACATGAAGCCGGAGGAAATCATCAACACCAGCGGCAGCCCTGACATCCCGGATGTCATCATGACCGGGACATCGGCTCCAAACCCTACGGAGCTTCTGATGGACAGCCGCCTGGACGAACTATTCACCTACCTGCGCAGCAGATACGACTACATCATTGCCGACAGCGTACCGGTGGGCATCATCGCCGACGCCACCATCGTGAACAGGGTCGCGGACATGACTCTGTTCGTCGTCCGCGCCGGCCGCATCGACCGCAGGCTGCTCCCGGAGATAGAACGCATGTACACTACCCGGAAACTCAACAACATAGCCCTCATTCTCAACGGCACCGACACCCACCGCCGCGGCTACGGCTACGGCTATGGATATGGTTACGGTTATGGTTACGGTTATGGAGGCTACGGATACGGGTACGGTTACGGCTACGGGACCCACAAGAAAAAAAAGTTCTGGAAAAGACAGAAACAAATCAATTAAAACAATAACATCATGAAACAGAAACAACACTACGAACGCCCCCAGACCACACACACGTCAGTCGAGGCAGAAAACGGATTCATGAACGCTTCAGTATTCGATCCTGAGAATGGGCAGGATGACGGAGTTTCCATTGAGGGGCACGAAGTCGGCAACACCGGTGATTATACTAACATTGGATGGGATAATCAAGGTAACACCACAACAAAGTCCTTCGGAGGAGGTGAATGGTAAAAAGATTAATCTTAAAATGGAAAATATGAAACGGAGTTTATTTGCCGGTTTCCTGCCTCTGGCTTTGTTGGCAGGATGTCAGGACAACCTTGAAGAAATGCCGGTGGTTCCGGCACAGACCGGGGATGAAATCACATTCGGGTCTTCGTTGACGGATGTGGATGCACAGACCCGTACCATATACGGGGAAGACCCTGTAAACGGGGCTTATCCGGTGTATTGGGAAGCTGATGGTAGCGACGAGATTTCTATTTATTGCCCGCAGGCTGCGCAAGGAAATATTGTCAATTACAAGGTGACACCTGGCCCAGATGCTACTACATCATCTGCTGTAACAAAGGTCAATATGGGCGAGGCCGGTCTTCAGTGGGGTACTGAAGAGACACACCATTTTTCTGCTTTATACCCTGGAGACAAGATTATTGGAGTTGGAGAACCAGGACAACTGCTGGCTGAAATTCCTGTCAATCAGGATCCGATAGAATGGAAAAAGCCTACAAATGAAGCAGGAGGTACTACCTACACCGGTGTGGCCAATACTGACTATGCTTATATGTGGGCATATACTACACATAACAAAAGTGCAGGCGGGGATGTCGCTCTGCGGTTCAAACCGTGGGTGACTATTCTTGATGTGGAGATCAACGGTCCTGCAAAAGCGGGTGAGGAAATCAAGATGTCGTCTGTACAGATCCGTTCAACTACGGGCGAGACTCTTAATGGACAGTTCTATATTGATTTCAATCCTGTAGAGGACGGCGGAAATGCTCCTGTTTACATTCAGGCAGGCAATCCGAATGCAGAACGTAGTCAGATTACAATTCAGTTATATGATCAGACTCTAAATGATGGCAGGGGGGACTTCATTACCTTGAAACACAATGACAAGATTGTCGTTCGTTTCTATCTGCTTCCTAAGGATACCAACTATGATACGAGTGCCCGTAATGACCTGCAGATCCGTGTGACGCCGTACAACTCTTCTGTGTTGACTCTTACTTTGCAAGGTGGATCCGGAAATGAAGGAGGAGATGTAAATGATGGGAAAGGTATTCTTGCTCATAAGGTAAATAGAGTTATACTTCCGTCAGTAAGTAAACTGGGACCTAACTACTGGATGTCATCTCTCAATCCAAACATTTATGTTACGGAACTTTCTCTGCCGGGTAGCCGAATGTCTTCGCTGACGCAGGCGAATGATGCTTCGATCATCTATCAGGATCAGACTATTTCAGAGCAGTTCATAAACGGTGTCAGAGCTTTTTATTTCCAGACGGCGTATAATAATGATCCCTCTTGGAATGATTGGATTGACTATAATCTTTATTTGGCGGTTAATGGTCGTAGACTGGAGCGCCTCAACACATACATCCAAGATATTGCTAACGGACTTGCCACTGCGGAAGGGGCAGGAAAAACCAATGAGTTTGCATTTGTTCTGTTGTCGTGGAGTTCCATTTTTGGTGCCGGCAATAGCGGAAACTGGATGACAGCCGTGGAAGAAGAGCTGAAGGAAATGGGGAATAATTCTCAATATAGGCTTTATACAGACGAAATCACCCCGAACACTACCATTGATGATGTGAAAGGGAAGATTATTGTCAAAGTGAATTATAATGATACAAACATGGGTAATTCACTGGATGTCAATGCTGGGGTTCCTGCAATGTTTGCTGTTTGGGATGGGTATTACCGTCCGGATGGTAACGATTTGCGTTGGGGAACGTCCAATGCGGATGCCACAGCTACGATGAAGTGGGCTTATCAGGAGGTGACTACAGTCGGTCCTGGCGGGCAGACTACGCTGGAAGATAAGAAAAACTATGTCAACCAGATGTTTGAGAGCAGCATTGACTCTTATCAGAATAATTCTGCTCATGATATGTGGTTCATGAATGACTGCGGTGGTTCACTTGTGGGTAATGTTACTGGAGATTATGTGCAGGGCAGCTATGATAGCGATGAGAACAGTGCAGGAGTTAGAGATTTGACAGAGGAGATGGGTTATTATGTTACTGACTTGCTTCAGAATCGTACGGAAGATGCAACATTGGGTGTTGTTTATGTGAATTTTGCCAATCCGGAAAATTCGTATTCAGGAAACCTTATCCAGACCATCATCAACAACAACTTCAACTTCCAGCTTCGTACAAAAGGCAGCTCTTCCGGAACTACGCAGACTGCTGCCACCCGCACTACCCCGGACGGCTGGGATGAATAGCGTTCCATTGATCTAAAAACTTTAAAACATCATAAAAATGATTTCAAAGATTTCATTCACGGCCATTGCGCTGCTGCTTGCCGTGCCGTCGCTTTCCTTTGCGGCGGACCGGGACGGCGCAAAGGGCACTTCTTCTTCAGAGGTGCGCCGCGGCTGGATAAAGACCGGCCCTGCGGAGAACAACTGGTTCGTCAGCGCAGGCGGCGGCGCCCAGATGTATTTCGGTGACCATGACCGCCAGCTGACATTCGGCCAGTGGGTTTCACCTGCCCTGGATGTGGCAGTCGGCAAGTGGTTCAACCCGAGCATAGGGGCCCGCATCATGTACAGCGGCCTCACCCTGAACGGTGCGACCCAGGACGGCACCCATTCCCTCGGGACCGACATCAAGGGGAAGCCTCAGCAGGGGTTCTGGCTCGAGAACTCCAGGTTCGGGTATTTCCACCTGCATGCCGATGCCATGTTCAACCTCTGCAGCATCTTCGGTGGCTATAAGGAAGACCGCCTCTACGGCTGCAGCCCTTACGTGGGCGTGGGCCTGATGCGTGCTTATGATGCCCCTGTCTGCACTTCGTTCGCATTCGATGCCGGCATCTTCAACTCTTTCCGTGTATCTCCGTCCATCGACATCAACATAGATATCCGCGGGACCATCGTCAGCGACCGTTTTGACGGCGAGGTCGGCGGACGCTCGGGAGAAGGACTTATTACCGTCTCTGCCGGCCTGACCTACAGGTTCGGCCCGCGCGGATGGTAATCACGCCCGGATTGTCGTGAGACACTCCGTTGCACATACACAACACACAACACACTTTCTTCGAGGGTGGCTTAAAAGGGTGCTTTCTGCGGTGCGCCTGATTCGGGAATCCTCATGTACGGCTGTACACTTCGGCTTTCTCGTCTGTGCAAGCCTTGGAATTCCACCTTTCGGGCCACTCTCTTTTTTACAAAAAAAACCGTACAGGTATTGTCTTTTGTCATGTCCGGCTTTTGTCACACTGACGGCAGGTCCGTCCCCAACAGCGAATTTTTCGCCGACATCGCCGCTCTTTTCCGGGAGGGCTGGCCTGTGACTCTCCGCACCAAGGGCAGCAGCATGTTCCCCTTTATATACGGCGGCAGGGATGAGGTCACCCTGGTCTCTCCTGTGACGGTGCGCAAGGGGGACATTGTCCTGGCGAGGATTTCCGGCGGCACGCATGTACTGCACAGGGTCATTGCTGTCTCTTCCGGTACCCTTGTCCTGATGGGGGACGGGAACGTGAGGCAGGAGGAGAGGTGCAGGGCGGAGGATGTCATCGGGGTCGTGACCGTGGTGGTGAGGGACGGCAGGTCTGTGGACTGTTCTTCCCGCACCTGGAGGTTTTTCTCTGCCGCGTGGATCATGCTTCTGCCTGTAAGGAGATACCTCCTGTGGGGACTCAGGAGACTTTACCGTATAAACAACCGGTTCTGATGCGTATTGACAGCAACATTTCCTGGCTCTGGTCCGCCTCTGCAGGTTCCCGCAGGGCTGTGGTCCTTGCATGCGTCACTGGGGTGCTCGGCATTTCGGCCTCTCTGGCTGCAATCTGGCTCAGCAAGCTCCTGGTGGATATCGCCACCGGGCACGCCGACGGTCCTCTGTGGCTGTATATTGCGGCGACTGTGCTCTGCATGGCCGTCCGGATTGCATTGTCTGCCGTCTCGTCGAGACAGGCAGTGGAGCTTGATATCCGTTTCAGGAACAGGCTCCGGAGCCGTCTTTTTACGGCCGTGATGGAAAGCCGCTGGACAGGCAGGGAGGCCATGCACTCGGGTGACATACTCAACAGGATGGAAGAGGATGTGCGGGTGGTGTCAGGGGCCGTATGCGGCAGCGTACCCTCGGCTGCGGCCACGTCCGTGCAGCTGGCGGCTGCTGTTGCCATGCTTGCCTCCCTCGATGCGCGGCTGGTGTGGATTGTCCTTGCTATTATGCCGGTCGCCCTTCTCGCCGGCAGACGCTATATCGGCAGGATGCGTCGCCTCACCAGGGAGATCCGCGAGACGGACAGCCGTATCCAGTCCCATATCCAGGAGAACATCCAGAAGAGGACCATGATTTCCTCCATGGAACGGACTCCGGATACCGTGGATACGCTTGCCGGCCTCCAGTCGGACCTCACTGCGCAGGTACGGAGCAGGACGGGCTATTCGCTTTTCTCGAGGGTGATGGTCCAGTCCGGGTTTGCTCTCGGGTACATTGTCGTCCTGGTGTGGTGCGTCCTCGGACTCAGGGAAGGGACGGTCACTTTCGGCATGATGACGGCATTCCTGCAGCTCGTATCTCAGGTCCAGAGGCCGGTCGTCACCCTTGGACGGCAGATTCCGCTGTTCGTCCGTTCCATGTCCTCTGTCGAGAGGCTTGCCGAGATCACCTCCCTGCCGCAGGAGGAGCAGGGAGTCCCGCTTCCGCTCGGAGACAGTGTCGGAGTCCGTCTCGAGCATGTTTCATTTTCATACCCTGACGGCAGGCGTAAGGTCATCGATGATTTTTCCTATGATTTCAGGCCTGGGAGTGTCACGGCTGTCACAGGTGAGACCGGGGCAGGGAAGAGTACTCTTGTGCGCCTGTTGCTGGCTTTGCTGCGCCCGTGCTCCGGAAAGGTGGTCTTCTATGGCACTTCGGCCCAGGCTCCCGCGTCCCCGTCCACCAGGTGCAATGTCTCCTATGTCCCTCAGGGCAATACGCTTGTGAGCGGCACTGTCCGTGACAATCTTCTGCTTGGCGACCCTGACGCCACCGAGACGCAGATGGCAGAGGCTCTCCGTTGTGCTGTCGCGGATTTCGTCTTTTCGCTTCCCGGGGGGCTTGATTCCCCTTGCGGGGAGAAAAGCGAGGGGCTTAGTGAGGGACAGGCCCAGCGTATCGCCATCGCCCGCGGCCTCCTTCATCGCGGCAGTGTCCTGATCATGGACGAGCCGACCTCTTCCCTCGATCCGGATACTGCCCATGCGCTTATGGCCAACCTTTCATCCTATTCGAAGGGCAAGACCCTCATTGTCATCACCCACCAGCATGACGTGGCCTCATTCTGCCGGGACTCCGTCTGTCTTTCCCGCATCTGAATTCCCGCACTCTCCCTGCTATCCGGCACCTGCGCTGCTTCGGTTTCCATGCCGGAAACCTCGCTGACTCTCCGGTGCGGCCCTGAAGGTCTGACGACCTTCGTCAGTCCACCCCCAGTCACCTTGCGGTGACAGCCCCGGTGGGGCATGCGGCTCCGCTTCGCTGCGCCGGCACCTCCACTGCTTCGGTTTCCATGCCGGAAACCTCGCTGACCCTCCGGTGCGGCCCTGAAGGTCTGACGACCTTCGTCAGTCCACCCCCCCAGTCACCTTGCGGTGACAGCCCCGGCG
>JADILZ010000059.1 GCA_017695065.1 Candidatus Cryptobacteroides excrementipullorum | reverse complement strand
AGCCCCTTGTTAAGGGGCGCCACCCCCTTCCTTCCCCCTCGCCGGGGGACCTGTCGCAGGCCACGGGCCTGCTCCTTAATAGGTAATTCGATGTAATTTAATGAATTAAATTCATCGAATTCACGTTATATCAGGCCTTCACAGCCTTGATACGGAAAGCGCAGAAAGTCAGATAGACCATGCAGGCGGCAATCACTATGACAGACCCCGTCTGGTTTCCTATCGCATCTGTGAGCGCACCCATCACCGGAGGTATCACAGCACCGCCGAACACGCCCATGATCATGAGGCCGGAAATCTCGTTCGCCTTGTCCGGACGGTTCTTCATAGCCTGCGAGTATATCACCGAGAATATGCTTGAACAGAAGAAGCCGATACATCCTACAAGAACCATTATGAACACCGTGCTCTCGGCAAAGAAGAGTGCGCAGACGGCAGCGAGTGCCACCAGGATATTGGCCCGGAAATAGGTCACGTCATTCATCTTGGCAAGCAGGAAAGACCCCAGCAGGGCACCGGCCGTACGGCATACAAAATAGAGGCTGGAGCCAAGTCCGGCCTGGTCCACTGAAAGGCCCTCTCTCTCGATGAGGAGCTTAGGGGCAATGGTGTTGGTCCCTACATCCACTCCCACAACGAAGAATATGCCGAGGAACAGGAGAAGTATCGTCTTGTCCTTCAGGATGGAGAATGTGGCTCCAAGCGAAGATGTCCCGGAGACGGAGGTCTCCTTCGGGATCTCCGTGAGCATAAGCCAGAGCATGGAGAGGAATGTGATTCCGGCGAAAATAGGGAACAGGAACCTCCATTCCCCGAGCACTGTCAGGGCGAAGGCCGCTATGAACGGCCCGCAGAAGGAGGACACAGCCTTAATCACCTGCCCGGCAGTAAGCATGCTGGTAAGGCGGCTTCCGGATACTACATTGGTAAGCAGAGGGTTGAGGGACACCTGAAGAATCGTGTTGCCTATGCCCAGGAGCACAAATCCGGCCATGCACGTAGGAAAACTGTAGTGTATGAACGGTATGAGCATCCCGATGAATGTGATCACGTTGCTCAGCTGCACCATCCTCTTCCTGCCTATGCGGTTCATCCACATCGCAGCCGGGATGGAAAGAAGAAGGAACCATACGAACACCATCGACGGGATGAAACCGGCGACAGTCTCGCTCAGGGAGAAATCCTGTTTTACGTAGCTGGTGGCTATACCCACCACATCACAGAACCCCATGACAAAGAAACCGAACAGGACGGGGAGTATCCTGCCCAGAGAAGATTTAGCCATATCTGTCATCAGTCGTTAGTGAATTCTATAGAATAGGTGAAACTGTCCGCACGGTAGTAGCCGACGTTGTATTCCACCGGGACATTGTCCCTGTCAAGGACAAAACGTTTCCTTACAAGCACCGGGGCACCTTCGTCGATACCCAGCTTTTCCGCCATGCCTGCATTTGCCCCGCGGGCGAATATCATCTCCTTGGATGTCTTCACCGTTATGCCGTATTTCTTTTCAAGTATCTCATACAGAGGAAGTGACATGTCGTCTTCCACGGACATCGGGATTGAAGGGTTGAAATAAGAGATGAAGTACACGAACGGGAGACCCGGCTTTCCGCGCAGGCGCTCCAGGCACAGCAGCGAAGTCTCGGTCTTGAGCCCGAAGAATTTCAGGGCCTCCTCCGGAGCCGCCTTGTAACTGATGTGGAGCTCGAAGTTCTGCACCTTCAGGCCCTGGGAGCGCATCTCCTGGGAAAAGCTCTTCCAGTTTCTTGCATTGCTCATCACGTTCTGCGGCGCGACTGTAGTCCCGTATCCTTTCTTCCTGACAAGCAGGCCCTCCATCACAAGTTTGTTGATAGCCTGACGGAGAGTGTTCCTGGATATGCTCAGTCTCTGCGAAAGCTCCACCTCATTAGGAAGCAGCTTGCCTTTACGGTATTCGTCCTGCCGTATCATTTCGCGGATGAGTTCCTCAGCCTGCGCATGCAGAGGCTTTGAAGAATTATGATCTAATTGGTAATCCATAATATAAAATATTTGATTTGTTTGTTCATTCTGCTCCAATGGCTTCCCGTAACGACTCGAGACGTGACTCCAGGTCTTCCCTTATTCTGGAATACCTGTCCGCCCCGTAGAGGTTGTGCACCTCACAAGGGTCTTTCTTAAGGTCGTAGAGTTCCCAGCTGTCTATGTCGGGATTCCCGGGCACACCCGTGTCGTACCAGTGTATGAGCTTGTATCTTCCGGTCCTTATGCCGTAGTGCTTCCTTACGTTGCCCACTGCCGGGCAGTCGTAGTACTGGTAGTAGATTCCGGTTCTCCAGCCTTTCGCCTTTCCGTTGCGGAACAGCGGGACCATCGACTCCCCGTCCATCTCCGCAGGGACTTCCACGCCCGCGGCGTCCAGAAGAGTCGGGGCAAGATCGATGTTCTGCACAAGCTCACGGCACTCGGACCCCGGCTTTATGTGTCCCGGCCAGGAGACGAGCAACGGGGTACGGAAAGCCTCCTCATACATGAATCTCTTGTCATACAGGCTGTGTTCGCCGAGAAAGAACCCCTGGTCGGAAGTATAGACCACCACGGTGTTGTCAGAAAGTCCGTTCTGACTCAGGTAGTCAAGCACCCTCCCCACTTCGTCATCCACAGACTTGACAGTCCTGCAGTATTCATGCACATAGCGCTGGTACTTCCACCGCACGAGATCCTTCCCCTGGGGACGGTCCTCGAGGAAACCGCTGTTCATCCTGGAATAAGCTTCGTCCCACTCCTTCCTCTGTTGAGGAGTCAGCGTTGACATGGAGGCGTCCCAGCTGTCCTTTATGTACTGCCATATGGGCTCGTCCTTCAGTTCCTCGACCTTGAAATCAAACGCATACCCCATGTCATGAGCCACGGTAAGCTGCTGCTGTCTCATCTGGTCTCCCCTCGTGCTGTAGTCGTCGAACAACGTCGCCGGCTCGGGAAACTCCACATCCTCATAAAGCTCCAGACAGTCCAGGTCTGCCATCCAGTTCCTGTGAGGGGCCTTGTGATGGATCATAAGGCAGAACGGCCTGCCGTCGTCCTTGTGCTCCGAGAGCCATGCCAGTGCATGGTCGGTGGTTATCTCCGTAGCATAACCTTCCTGTCGCACATACCGCCCGCCGGTCTCCGGTGTCCTCATAACCGGGTTGTAATACTCCCCCTGGTCAAAGAAGATGTCATACCAGTCAAAACCCTTAGGCTCCACGCTCAGATGCCATTTACCGAATATCGCCGTCTCATAGCCGGCATCCTGCAGAAGCTCGGTGAAATACACTTTTGAGGTGTCCATTATCCCGTACTGGAGGGTCTTCTGCCCGTGATGGTGGCTGTACAGCCCTGTCAGGAGTGTCGCCCTGGATGGTGCCGAAATGGAGTTTTCCACAAAAGCGTTCCGGAATACCATCCCTTCCTCCCCGATCCTGTCGATATTCGGCGTCGGGGCCACAGAAGATATGGGATGGCCGTAAGCGCTTATCGCCTGGAAAGCATGGTCGTCAGCCATTATAAAAACTATATTGGGGCGGTCCGCCCGGGTCTCGCCACCCGCAGCGCCGTCCTTTCCGTTCCTTGCCCATGCTGCCGCACAGGACAATGGCAGAAGCCCGAAAACTGTCACCAGCCGTGTCTGGTATTTCATGATAAACCGCGATAAGATTATATGTCTGAACAAATTTAAGAACATTATTTGAATTTTCAAAATGCTGAGACCTCCGGATGGAAAAATCCGGAAGATATGCTATCTTTGCGGACGCTATGATGTTGCTGGAATTTTTAGGTTTTCTGAGGATGTCGTTTGCGGACATCCTGGATATTCTGCTGGTCGCGCTTATCATATATCAGGTGTTCCGGTGGATACGGGGGTCGTCGGTCATAAGCAGCATCTTCATGGCAATCCTTGCCCTCTACGTACTGAGGGTAGTGGTGGCTGCGCTGAACATGAGGCTCATGTCGGCGATATTGGGGACTGTCCTGGATGTGGGTGTCATTGCCCTGATAGTCATTTTCCAGCCGGAAATCAGGAGGATACTCACCAAGCTCGGGAGCAGGTACAGGATCACCACCAACGGCAACGGGATACTCAGCAAGATTTTCGGCTCAACGGACAGCAAGCTCGGAAGCGAGGCGGTGAAGGAACTGACTGAAGCGTGCAGGAGCATGTCACTCGAAAAGACCGGAGCCCTTATCGTACTGCAGCACGAGACCAGGCTCGACTATATCGAGGACACCGGGGACAGGATTGACGCCAACATAAACAGGCGTCTCATCATGAACCTGTTCTTCAAGAACTCGCCGCTGCACGACGGGGCTGTGATAATCAGCAACGGAAGGATTGTCGCGGCGCGCTGTACGCTCCCTATCACAGAAAAGACAGACATCCCGCCGAGTTTCGGGATGAGACACAAGGCGGCCATAGGGATAACCGAGGAGACAGATGCCGACGTCATAGTGGTTTCGGAAGAGACCGGCAACATCTCTTTCGTGAAGGGAGGACAGGTAAAACGTATCAGCAACATCAATGAGCTGAAACTCCTGCTCACGAACTCGTTCGCGGAGCAGAAAAAAGAGAAGACGGCACAGAAGCCTGATTGACATTGGACAATATGACAGAAGCATACACACGGCTCGAACAGAAACTTGGATTTGACAGGATAAAGCAGATGATTGCCGACCGGTGCTCCACCGAGTATGCGGTGGAAAGGGTCGGCCAGGAACGGTTCTCCTCAGATGTGAAGGAAATACGGGAAAAACTCCTGCTTACGGACGAGATGAGGCTCATAATGATGTTCGAGGAAAGCTTCCCGACAGGAGGGTTCATAGACAGCATCGGCTTTCTCAAGCCGCTGGAGCACGACTCATCATATATAGACCTGCTTTCCCTGAGGAAGCTCAAGACAATGCTCGAGACCCTTTCCAAGGTAATCGCATTCTTCGACGACGTAAAGGACGGCGTATATCCGAACCTCAAGAAGATGTCAGCTCCGATAACGGGATTCCCGGCCATACAGGACAGGATAGACATGATCCTGGACCGTTTCGGGGAAATCAAGGACACTGCATCTGATGAACTGTACAGTATCCGCAGGTCGCTGAAAGAGAAGGAAGGGGCCATTTCAAGACGCATCAGCGCCATCCTGAGGAAAGCCCAGGAGGACGGCATAGTGGACAAGGACTCGAGCGTTTCCGTGCGTGACGGGAAGATGCTCATCCCCGTATCCGCCGCCAACAAAAAGAAGATCCAGGGCTTCATTTACGATGAGTCGGCTTCTGGAAAGACCGCCTTCATCGAGCCTGCGGAAATAGTCGAGATAGACAACCAGATAAAGGAACTTAAATTTGCCGAAGGCAGGGAAATCCTGAAAATCCTGCTTGTCTTCAGCGATTTCCTGCGTCCATATATCCCTGACCTGCTTACAGCTGCAGAATATCTCGGAGAGATCGACTTCATCATGGCAAAGGCACAGGTGGCCCTGGACATAATAGCCGGCATGCCTGTGATATCCTCAAACGGGGAGATGAACATCCGCAAGGCACGCCATCCGATTCTGGAAAAGGCCCTGAAGAAGGAAAAGAAGGAAATCGTACCGCTCACGGTATCCCTTGACAGCAAGAAGCACATACTGCTCATATCCGGGCCTAATGCCGGGGGTAAGTCCGTATGCCTCAAGACTGTAGGTCTGCTACAGTACATGTTCCAGTGGGGAATGCTGATCCCGACTTCGGAGACATCGGAGATGCTCGTGTTCGACCGGATCATGATCAGCATCGGTGATGACCAGTCCCTGGACAACGACCTGAGTACGTACAGCTCGTTCCTCACCGACATGAAGGAAATGGTAAGGGTGGCGGATGACAGGACCCTCGTGCTGATTGACGAGTTCGGCTCAGGGACAGAGCCTACGGCAGGAGGAGCGATAGCGGAGGCGCTGCTCAGCGAGATGGACCGCCGCGGAGTGTACGGGGTCATCACCACCCACTATACAAACCTGAAGATGTACGCATCAGGAGACACGGGAGTCATAAACGGGGCCATGATGTTCGACGTGAAGAACATAGCCCCCCTGTTCAAGATGGAGACAGGACTGCCGGGGAACTCTTTCGCCTTCGAACTCGCGCGCAAGATAGGCCTTCCTGAAAACATAGTACAGGATGCCGAAAGAAGAGCAGGGGAAGATTTCGTGAACATAGAACGGAACCTGCGCAGGATAGCCAGGAACCGCAGAGCCCTGGACGAGAAGCTGGAAAGGATACGCACCACGGACAAGACCTTGGAGAACATCACCGACCGCTACCAGAAGGAACTCCTTGAGATAAAGAAGATGAAGAAGGAGATTATCGACCAGGCCCAGAAAGAGGCATCCGAGATCATCCAGGGTGCCAACAGGCAGGTGGAGAACACCATCCGCACCATAAAGGAGGCCCAGGCGGAGAAGGAAATCACCCAGGAGGCGAGGAAAGAGCTCCAGAACTTCGTGTCTGTCCTTGCCCAGAAAAAGGCCAGGGAGCAGAAAGAGAAGGACGACTACATAGACCGGAAGATACGTCAGCTTGATGCCAGGAAGGAAAGGGCGAGGCTCAGGAAAGAGCGGAAGGCCGATGAGAAATCCAGGCAGGAGATGCAGGAGCAGAGGCTTGAGCAGGAGAAGATGGAGGCATTCCGCAATGCTCCTCTGCAGGTCGGCGAGAAGGTGCGCCTGAAGACCGGAGGCATGGTAGGCGAGGTGGCAAAGGTATCGGCCAAGACCATCATAGTGAATATCGGAAACATAAGCACCAAGATAGCGCCAGAGAAAGTGGAGAGAATCTCTTCCAACGAGTTCAAGCGGGTAATGAAAGAAACCCCGAGGACGTCCCCGTCCGTAAGGCTTGACAGCTCCATCTCCGAACGGAAACTGAACTTCAGTCCCGAAATCGATGTCCGTGGAGAGAGGCTGAACGACGCCATAGAGAAGGTCATGCATTTCGTCGATGACGCCATCATGCTCAACATGCCGAGTGTACGCATTATCCACGGAAAGGGTACAGGGGTCCTGCGTGAAGAGATCCAGAAATTCCTGAGGACGACCCCAGGGGTGGCCTCTGTCTCGGACGAGCATATACAGTTCGGAGGCACGGGCGTGACCATAGTTACATTCGACTGACGATAAAACACGGAATCATGAAAGACAGGACCTGGAAACACATAGGGAAAAAGCAGCTTGCCGGAGCAGCATGCATAGCTGTTGCCTTCACAGCCGTACTGCTTGTCATCATATTCTCCGGAAACCGCTCCGGGGAAAAGGCCGGGAGCGGACAGGACAGCCCGCAGGATGTCCTGTCAGGATTCTATTCCGCCCTGATTTCCGGGGATAGAGAGACCCTGGCGGAATACTGCGACACCACGTCCGCCGTGATGGAGTATGTTGACAGCTTCTGCGTGCAGACTGCAGATCTGAGAGAGAAGGAGCCTGGTGCATTGTCCATAGCCTCAGGGATGGTCAGCGCAGGAATGACAGGGAAGCAGAAGGACAGGGAAGGTATCCTGCTGGACTTCAGGCTTGAACTGAATGTACAGGATACGCAGGACGGGGACAGCCCGCAGGTGAAGGAGAAAACCGCAAGGATGAAGATGAAGGACGGAAAATGGGTTATAACGGACATAACCGGGCGGTAGGACGCAAGGGAGAAGACCTGGCATGCATCCATCTTATGGAGCTCGGGCATACCATCCTGGAAAGGAACTGGAGGAGCGGCCACCTGGAGATCGACATAATCAGCCTGGACCGCAATGGCATCCATTTTGTCGAGGTGAAAAGCCGGCTTTCCGAGGAAGGTGAGACATCTCCGGAAGAAAGCGTGACAAGGAAGAAGCAGATGAAACTGTACGAGGCCGCACGCAGGTATCTTGCAGGAAAAAGGAATGCCCTTTCAGGAGAGCGGGAATGCCATTTCGATGTGGTATCCGTCCTGCTCGGCCGGGAAAGCACCGTGATAAACAGTTTTCCTGACGCATTCTTCCCGGGGATATGAAAAATATGGACAGAAACAAGTAAAACACTCAAGACATGAATAATAACCACTATTGCGTAATCATGGCCGGAGGCAGCGGCTCAAGGCTATGGCCGGCAAGCACCACATCATGCCCGAAGCAGTTCATGGACATTGCCGACATCGGGAAAACATCCTTACGTGATACTTACGACAGGTTCTCAACCATCATACCCAAAGACAACATCATCATAGTAACTGTCCAGAAATACAGGGACCTTGTGATGCAGGAGATTCCAGAACTGGACGGAAAGAACCTCCTTGTCGAGCCATACGCAAGAGACACAGCCCCCTGCATAGCATATTCCGCCTACGCCCTCTACAAGAGGGACCCGGATGCAACGATGATAGTGACCCCGGCAGACCATCTCATAGAAGACGACGACAATTTCAGGGATGCCATCTGCAAGGCGGCGGAATTCGCCTCGGCGAATGATGTCCTGATGACCCTCGGAATCACACCCACACGCCCGGACCCGAACTTCGGCTACATACAGGTCACCGGAGGAAGCGCCGCAGACCGCAAAGAGGGGGCGATCAAGGTGAAGACATTCACCGAGAAACCGGATGTCAGCCTGGCGAAAGTGTTCATCGACAGCGGGGAATTCTTCTGGAACTCAGGCATATTCGCCTGGAAGGCAAGCACCATAATCAGTGAACTGGAAAAGCACCTGCCAGAAGTGGCCGGTATCTTCAGCGGATGGGAGCACGCCATAGGCACCCCGATGGAAGAGGGCTTCATAAGCAGGGCATACACAGACTGCATAAGGATATCCATAGACTACGGTGTCATGGAAAAGACAGACAAGGCATGGCTCTATCCGGCAAAATTCAGGTGGTCCGACATCGGCACATGGGAGTCCCTGTACGGGTGTATCGGAGAGAAGGACATGAACGGAAACATATACAACACCTCAAAAGCCCTGACAGAGGACTGCCAGAACACCATCCTGTACTCACAGACCAAGGACAAGCTCATTGCCATCAAGGGACTTGACAACTATGTGGTCATCGACACAGGCGAAGCTCTCCTTATATGCCCGAAAGACGACAGGAAACTCAAGGAATTCACTGCAAGGCTCTCTATGCCAGGATTTGAGAAATACAGATAGCAATCAATAAAAACACATAAGACATGGAACTGGAAAAGCAGATTCAAACAGACCTGGTCGCTGCAATGAAGGCACACGAGACTGTGCGCCTGGCAGCGCTCAGAGGAATAAAGGCAGCCATACTCCTTGCCAAGACTTCAGAAGGAGGCAACGGAGAAGTGACAGACGCCGACATCGTCAAGATCATCCGTAAACTTGTGAAGCAGCGCAAGGAAAGCGCGGAGATCTATTCAGGACAGAACCGGCAGGACCTTGCCGAGAACGAACTCGCAGAGGCAGCCGCAATGGAGGTTTACCTGCCAAGACAACTCGAAGAAGCCGAACTGAGGGAAATCCTCAAAGGTATAATCGCCGAGACAGGAGCATCAAAACCCTCAGATATGGGCAAGGTCATGGGTGTGGCCACAAAACGTCTCGCAGGACAGGCTGACGGGAAACTTGTCAGCACTCTGGTGAAGGAGCTCCTCGCCTGAACAGGCCACGGCGGAGCATCAACCTTATAAAAAAAAGGGGGTGAATTCAAAAGTGAAATTCATCCCCTTTTTCCTTGATTTTCCGTGATGTCTGTCGCAGGCAGAGGAATTATTCCCCTATGACTATCTGCCCGTCGGCCACATCGACACGTATAACTGAATCCCTGTGCACCTTCCCGTCAAGGATTGCCTTGGCGAGCATGTTCACGAGCTCACGCTGCATCAGCCTCTTGATAGGACGCGCACCGTATGCCGGTTCGTAACCCTTGGTGCTCATATAATCCTCGAAAGCCCTGGTGAACGTGACGGTCACACCGTTCTCCGCGAGTTTCTTTTTCAGCCCGTCCATCTGCAGACGGAGGATCTCACGGATATCCTTCTGGGACAGAGGCTCGAACATTATGATTTCATCAATCCTGTTGAGGAATTCCGGACGTACAGTCTTTTTAAGTATGTCGATGACATCCTTTCTGCACTCGTCCATGAGTTCGGCACGCTTTGCCAGCGCGGCTTTCTCAGCAGAAGGGTCCGCATCCGGCCTGCCCACGACAGGCAACCGCTCCATATAGCTCTGTATCACCTCGGCACCGACATTGGAAGTCATTATGAGGATAGTGTTCTTGAAGTCCACCGTACGTCCCTTGTTGTCCGTGAGACGTCCGTCATCAAGCACCTGAAGCAGTATGTTGAACACATCCGGATGTGCTTTCTCTATTTCGTCAAGCAGCACCACGGAGTACGGTTTGCGCCTTACGGCCTCCGTAAGCTGGCCGCCTTCATCATATCCTACATATCCCGGAGGGGCACCGACAAGCCGGCTCACTGAGTGACGTTCCTGATATTCGCTCATATCGATACGCGTCATCATGTTCTCGTCATTGAACAGGAACTCGGCAAGTGCCTTTGCAAGCTCGGTCTTGCCCACGCCCGTGGTGCCCATGAACAGGAATGACCCGATAGGCCGCTTCTCGTTCTGGAGTCCGGCACGGCTCCTGCGCACCGCATCCGCGACTGCCGATATGGCCTGGTCCTGCCCCACAACCCTCTTGTGAAGCTCGGACTCCATCCTCAGGAGCTTCTCCCTTTCGCTCTCAAGCATCCTCTTGACAGGGATGCCAGTCCACTTGGCCACCACCTCGGCGATATCCTCCGGAGTGACGGACTCCGTGATTATAGGATCCTTTATCGCTGCCTGCCTTGCGGTAAGCTCCTCTATCTTCTTCCTCGCATCCGCCATCTTCCCGTATCTGATCTCAGCCACACGGCCGTAATCGCCTGCACGCTCCGCATTCTGGGCCTGTATCTTGAGGTCCTCTATCTGCTGGCGGGCCTGCTGCAGGCCTGAAAGGATATCCTTCTCCTCCTCCCACTTCTTCATCAGCACATCCCTCTGGGCATTGAGATCCTTGAGTTCTTCCATTATCTTGTCCATCTTCATGGACACTCCTTCCCTCTTGATGGCCTCACGCTCGATCTCCAGCTGACGTATCCTGCTGTTCAGGTCGTCGATAGGCTCAGGGACCGAGTTCATCTCCAGACGGAGCTTTGACGCGGCCTCATCCACCAGGTCGATAGCCTTGTCCGGCAGGAACCTGTTGGTGATATATCTGTGGGAGAGCTCCACCGCAGCTATCAGGGCGTCATCCTCTATCTTGACCTTGTGGTGGTTCTCGTATCTCTCTTTAAGCCCCCTCAGGATAGAGATCGACTCGGCAGGTGTCGGCTCGTCCACCATCACCATCTGGAACCTTCTTTCAAGTGCCTTGTCCGCCTCGAAATACTTCTGGTACTCGTCCAGGGTAGTGGATCCGATAGTCCTAAGTTCACCACGCGCAAGGGCAGGCTTCAGGATATTGGAGGCATCCATCGCACCGGAAGAACGTCCCGCACCGACAAGGGTATGTATCTCATCTATGAAGAGGATTATCTCCCCGTCGCTGTCCACGACTTCCTTGACGACCCCCTTCAGTCTCTCCTCAAACTCTCCCTGGTACTTGGCTCCGGCAATGAGCGCTCCCAGGTCAAGGGAATATATCTTCTTTGTCTTCAGGTTTTCCGGGACCTGTCCGTCCACTATCTTCTGTGCGATGCCCTCGGAGATGGCGGTCTTGCCGACACCAGGCTCACCGACCAGGATAGGATTGTTCTTGGTCCTTCTGCTCAGGATCTGGAGGACCCTTCTTATCTCCTCGTCCCTGCCTATCACCGGGTCCAGCTTTCCCTGAGCCGCCTTTTCATTGAGATTCACAGCAAACCTGCTGAGATTCTCAAGTCTGTTCACGTTATTGCTGTTATTGTTTTCCATATATTATTTACTCCTTTTTTCAATGTATATACAATCTTAGCCGTCTGCGCTTATCATAAGCACAAACGGCTATCATCAAATTATATTCCATCAGTCCTCAGACTGACAATTTGTCAGATTGTACCGGAAAACAATGCAGCTCCAGTTTCGTACTTCTCTGAATGACAACTCTTTCCGATTACTCAACCGGAGCAGCCTCTGTAGCAGGAGCCTCCTGTGCAGGAGCAGACTGCTGTACCGGAGCGGACGGGAACTCAGGAACCTGGTCAGTGGAAGCGTTCTCTACCTTGTCGGTAATGTCAATCTCGTTCTTGCCGGATCCTGTAGTGGAGAACGTCGTTGCCACTGAAAATACAAAGATGAAGGCTACAAGTCCCCATGTGATCTTCTCGAGAATGTCAGCTGTCTTGCGGACACCGAATGTCTGGTTACCTGCGACGAAGTTGCTTGCAAGTCCACCGCCCTTGCTGTTCTGAAGCAAAACAACCACTGTAACCAGTATGCTGGCAATGACGACAAGCACCGTCAGAATAGTAAAAAGTACACTCATAAGTCAATATCTTTAATCTTCTGTTCTTAATTTTTCAATAAGGGCTGCAAAGTAAGCATTTTTTTCTGGATATGCCAAAATTAGTTTTTCATAAATGTGTATGGCATGCTCATAATACCCCTGCTCAGCATAGATCTGGGCCAGGGTCTCGGTACAGAACTCCATTTCCTCATGGGCCCGGCGCTCTTCAGGGGTCATCTCCTGCTTGGCCCTGGCGGCAAAGCGTGAGAACACACTGTCCCCTTCCTTCCGCACCTGCTCATACTCCTTCTGGGAGAAATAGTCGCCTCCGGCCACTCTCGCACGGCCAACTGATGCGCCGGTGTCCGCATGGGTGGCCTCCTCAGAATGAGAAGCCCCTTCCCTGCTGTCCGATATGTATTTCTTTATGACAGAAGATATGTCCTTGTCGGCATATACTTCCCGGCTTGCCGAATGAAGCATACCGGAAATCCTGCCCGGCTCCGGCACATACATTGCGGCATCCGAGAACTGCTCCTCACCCCAGTCATCTCCGCCCATCCTTATCATCCTGTCGCACAGCTCTTTCCTGGCAGCACCGAACCACGGATACAGGTTTATCACACCCGTAAGCTCATCCAAAGAAAGTCTTTTCAGGTCCATATAACGTTCCATGCTGCCTACCAGTTCGCCACAGTGGCATTGAAAATGTCCTCCACCAGCTTGTCTATGATCTCCTCGCAAAGCGTTGACTCGACTGCATCCAGAAGCTGCGTGGCATCGAAGTCCGCATATGCGGAAAAGGATTTGGGCTGGTCAAAATTGTCCTCGGGGTACTTGTTGTTGACGAAGTTGATCTTCACAGTCACTGTCAGCCTGTTCTGGGCAGCGACCTCGTCTGCAGTGATGGCGGTGGCCTTCACATCATATCCCGTTATCTCACCGGATATCTCCAGGTCACCGTCCGTATCCACCTGTTCAAGCCTCGTGAAGCGGCGGAACTGGTCTTTCAGGGCCTCGGTAAGGTCATTGCTAAGGGAAGGATTCACCCTCAGCGCCTTGTACTGAATGTAATTTATGGTCACAGACCGCACATCCGCCTGGATGGATGTACCGGAAAACGAATAGATGCCGCAAGACTGGCACAGGAATGTGCACGATGCAAGCACCATTATATATAATACTATTCTTTTCAGCATATCTTTCAGTTTTCTTCTATCGATTTCAACTTCCTGTACAGGGTGCGTTCGGATATCCCGAGTTCCGCAGCGGCCTGTTTCCTGTTCCCGTGATATTTCTCCAGTGCCTTGCGTATGAGGTCGGTACCTGCCTTCTGCAGAGAGAGGTCATCCCCGTCCTGGTCGTCAGGGGCAGCCTTGGCGCACTCTGTGTCCCTGAACTGGGGCACATGGTCAGGCATGTCATGGTCCCGGTGAGACGAATCCCTGATCTCGAGAGGCTCCTGCCACTCGGCACCTGCCGAGGCCTGGGACACGAACCCGTCATCAGGAAGTCCCGAGCTCTGCGGCAATGCCTTCACTGACTCCTGCTTGCCGGTACCCAGCACGACACCTTTCAGATAGTCCACCTCCTGCCTGAGCTGGTATATCATCCTTATTATGGCCTCCCGCTCGCCGGGGGACACGTTGTCATCCTGGAATGACGACCTGACCGGAAGCATGTTCGGCACATCCTTCGGAATGTATCCGGACAATGTCTCCGCATTCAGCTCGCATTTTCCTGAAACCGGTGAAATCCGGCTCGACTCAAGGGCGGAGACAGTCTCAGCGACGTTCTTCAGCTGCCGGATGTTCCCTGGCCACCTGTAATTCTTGAGCAAGGCCACGGCATCCGGAGTGAGGGTCACCTTGTTCATCCCGTATTTTTCAGAGAAGTCGGACGTGAACTTCCTGAAAAGCAGATAGATGTCATCCCGTCTTTCACGAAGGGCAGGCATCAGGACAGACACGGCGTTGAGCCTGTAATAAAGATCCTCCCTGAACTTTCCCCTGGAGACGGCGTGCATAAGGTTCACGTTGGTGGCGGCAACTACGCGCACATCGGTCTTGAGCACCTTGGACGACCCGACCCGGATGAATTCGCCAGACTGGAGCACCCTGAGCAGCTTGGCCTGGGATGCCATGGGGAGTTCCCCGATCTCGTCCAGGAACAGGGTACCGCCGTCGGCTTCCTCGAAATATCCCTTCCTCATTTCATTGGCTCCTGTGAAGGAACCCTTCTCATGGCCGAAAAGCTCCGAGTCTATGGTGCCTTCGGGGATTGCCCCGCAGTTGATGGCGAAGTACTTCCCGGTCCTTCTACGGCTGTACTGGTGGATAATCTTCGGGATGTTTTCCTTTCCCACACCGCTCTCGCCGAAAATCAGGACAGTGAGGTCGGTAGGCGCGACAGCCACGGCAATCTCCAGCGCCCTGTTGAGAGCAGGATCGTTGCCGATTATGTCGTATTTGTTTTTTAAACTCTGTAATTCCTGAGCAGTCATAATGGACAAAGGTAAGAAAAGGAGACAAAATATGAATCACATTGGCTGAAAATTTAAAATAATGACTATATTTGTACGCATTATGTCTTTTCAGGCAGTGCCATAGAAAGCATATTAAACCAATTTAATTCTATACAGCAATGAAGAAAAGTTTCAAGTTTTTGTCAGCTGCTGTCCTCGGACTCGCTGCAGTAGCCTGCAGCTCTCCGGAGAAAATGGCAGAAATGGCTGAGAACGTGTCAGTCCAGTGCGACCCGGCAGTCCTCGAAGTCGTTGCAGGTAAGATAAATGCGACCGTAACGGTCACTTATCCTGCCGATTACTTCCATCCTAAAGCTATTCTCGAAGTGACCCCGGTCATTGTATATGAAGGCGGCGAAGCTAAAATGGAGCCGTTCGTATATCAGGGAGAAAAGGTCGTGGACAACTACAAGGTAGTCCCTTCCGACGGCTCTACAGTATCTGAGAAAGTAAGCTTCGACTACGTACCGGGAATGGAGAAATGCTATCTCGAACTCCGCAGCGTTGTCAAATACAAGAACAAATCAGCAGAATTCCCTACAAGGAAAGTCGCTGACGGCGCCAACACCACCTACATGCCTGTCTCTTATACACATCTCCGAGCCCACGAGACAACCTAGAGATC
>JADILZ010000058.1 GCA_017695065.1 Candidatus Cryptobacteroides excrementipullorum | reverse complement strand
GAATAAGGCAAGCATGAGGCCGGAGAGTGCGGACGGAATACCCCAATTTTGGAGGGACGAGAAAATTTGCGGAAGGCTTCCGTCAAGCCCTCCAGCCGAAAGCCCATGGCGGTGCTTGACATTTCTCCCGTCTGCAGTAGTTTTGCACGGTAAAACGTATCCGGCCAAGATGCCCAAAGGTGGCTAAGAAAAACTCCATAAAGCAAGTCCTATTCATAAGATAGCATCCCTGTCCAATCTGTTTTCCAAATACCGTTGCCATTGTGAGAGCCTGCGAAATGGAATGTAGTGGAGTCTTGCAGGCTCTCTCTGTGGCAACGGATTGGGACACCCAAACCGTTGTAAATTCCTATCAGACGAACTTGCTTGGTGTCATTGACACGGAGTAAGTCGGATGGCTTTATTCATAAGACAGAAGAAGTCCGCAAAATGTTATTCACTGCAGTTTCGGGAAAAGAAACAAGAAGTAGCGAGTGATAAATAATTGACGAAATTAGCATTTTCTTGATTGATTCAGATGTTTCTTTCCAATATTAGAATGTTCTTGTAGTAATTTTATTATCTTTGTAGCCATATACATACTGATGCAATATGGAAAATAAAGACTTAAATCGGTTGAAGGTGGTGCTTGCCGAAAAAAAACGTACCAATAAATGGCTGGCAGAGCAGTTAGGCAAAGACCCGGCAACCATTTCAAAGTGGTGTACCAACAGTGCACAACCCAACTTGGAAACCCTCATCGAGATTGCCAAATGCCTCGGTGTGACAGTAAATGATTTAATACGCTAGGAATGATTTGTATGCAAAAGAACAATAGTCCATATACTTCCCTGACGGGATGCACGTTTCTCTATTATGAGTTCAAACGCATCCTTCCCGTCTTGATGAGTGCGGATGCTGAAAGTCTGTTGAAGGAAGAGGTTGAAAACAACCAGATCCTTCAAGTCAATTCCCGCACCTCGCGCCAGCGTTTTGCTGTGGAATTCAAGCGGCGTTATGTAGCCGTACCGGCACAATTCTGGAGAGAATGGCAGCATTGGAGCGAAGCAGGGCAAAGGGCTGGCCTGTTTTATGCCATCCTGAAAGCCTATAAGCTCGTATTTGACTTTCATGTCAATGTGGCCATGAAGAAGTGGAACTCCATTGACCATAAGCTCACGGCTGACGACATACAGATGGAGTTCAACGAAATCTCCGCGCACGATGCTTTTGTGGACGGCTGGTCAGCTGCCACGAAAAAGAAATGTGCCAGCTGCTATCTGACCATCCTGCGGCAGACCGGACTGCTGCAGGAGAAAACGGACGAGCTGACTCCGGTCAGGCCCTGTCCGGAAGAATCGGCTTATTACATCCATACGGGCGAGGAATGGTTTCTGGAAGCCTGTTTCCTTTATCCGTATGAGATAAACGAAATCAAATCCCATTTGCCATGAAGAGAATGACCGTAGACGAGTTGTATGAGTATCTTTGTTCGCCGCTGTTCCTCGATGAAAAGAGCGGCAACATCTTCTACAACTATTACATATACCAGTATCCTGCCAGCCAGGAATACGAGATGCGCCGGCAGATACAGGAGTTCAAGCAGAAGCTGGAGCGTCCCACCAACTTTGTCAACGCCCTGGTGTTGGATTTGTTCCGCGTGTTCTGCGAGTATCTTCAAAATGAGAAGTTCGGCGACACGTCGTTGCTGGAAGACACGTTCGAGGGCGACAGGCTCCATCCCGATATGGTGACCACGGAACTGACCTCGGAGGCGAACTCCGACAACTTCATCCGCTTTGTGCGCGATAAGATTGAAGCCCACATGGCTCTGAACGACGGCTACAACAAGCCTTACGTGTTCATCCACGGCATCGGCAAGATGTTCCCTTACCTGCGTACCAACGTGTTTCTCACCCGGTACGAGAAATACAATGATACCTCGCGGTATAAGATTATCCTCTTCTATCCGGGACATCAGGAGGGAAATTCCTTCAGTTTATTCGACATACTGGAGGATTCCCACACCTACCGTGCCATCTTATTAGTCAACAAATAACGCTTCCGATATGAAATTCAAAGAACTATATTCAAAAGGTCTCGACCGCAAAGTGAATCCGGCTGTGTCGGCATCCGACCTCAGTGAAGATACCGTGATGACTGAAATCGTGGAATACGTGTTCACCGAAGAAATCGTCATCAACCTCTATGACATCCTGGTCAATATCCGCCAGAACCAAGGCAGCCACGTAGGCATTTGGATTAACGGCTATTTCGGTACGGGTAAGTCCCACTTCCTGAAATATGTCAGCTACTGCCTCAATGCCCATTACAGCGAAATGGCTTTCATGCGTCTGGAAGAAGCCGTAGAGGAAATCATACGCAATTCAAATGGCATGACCAAGCTCGACGACCACGGCGTTTCCCTTTCTGAAATCCAGGCGTTGAAGAAATGGTATTCCACGCAGGCCGATGTGCAGATGGTGATGTTCAACATCGGCGACGTACACGATGCCAACGCCAACCAGGCCCAGGCATTCACCACTATCTTCTGGAACCAGTTCAACGCGCAGCGTGGCTACAATTCGTTCAACCTCGCTTTGGCGCAGTATCTGGAAAAGGCGTTGGACGATGACGGCAAGTTCGGCGAGTTCAAGGATTATCTGAAATCCAAAGGTTATGATTGGGAACGTAACATCTCACGTTTTGCCGCCGGGCGGTTAGACCTGGCCTTGCAGATGGCCAAGGAGGTAGACCCCACGCTGGCTACAGATGTTATTCGTACCAAAATTCTAAACAACGACATCAACGTATCTGTGGAATCGTTTGCGGCGGAGATGAAGGAATATATTGACGCCAAGCACAACCGCAACTTCCGCTTGCTCTTCTTTGTCGATGAGGTGAGCCAGTTCATTGGCGAGCACCGCGACCTCCTGCTACAACTCCAATCGCTGGTCAAGCGGTTGGAAGAAGTCTGCGAGTCGCGGGTATGGATAGCCTGCACCGCCCAACAGACACTGGAAGAGGTGGTGAGCCACGTGGGCGGCAGCACCACCAACCCGGAGGATGAGGTCGGAAAGATTCTCGGACGTTTCGAGGTACGCGCTTCCCTGCAAGGCACTTCGCCGGAATATATCACGCAGAAGCGTATCCTCGACAAGAAAGGCGAAGCGGAAGTGATGCTGGCCGACATGTATGCGAAGGACAAGGCCAAGCTCGACGCGCAGTTTGTCCTGCCCAGCACCTACAAGACCTATCGCGACAAGGACAACTTCGTGGCCTACTATCCGTTCGTACCCTATCAGTTCCAGCTCATCAAGAAGGTGCTCGACTCCTTCGAGACCATGAACTATGTGGACAAGCAGGTGAAGGGCAACGAGCGTTCGCTCATCAACATTACCTATTCCATCGCCCGTGAGACGCAGGACATGGAGGTGGGTGAGTTCATCCCGTTCGATAAGTTCTTTGGCGCGATGGTACAAGGCTCCATGCAGCACCTGGGACAGCGGGCTTTCGAGAACGCACGCCAGGCGCTTGATGTCATTGAGGACGAGAAGAAACAGGCGTTCTACCGCCGCGTGGTCTACATCCTCTTCATGATCTGCAACCTGAAGGAGGAAGACAAGCAGCAGTTCTCCGCCACCATCGACAATGTGGTCACCCTGTTCATGTCGAAAGTGGATGCCAGCAAGGCGGTCATCAAGCAGGAAGTGTCTGCCGTCCTGGCTTATCTCATCGACAAGGCCGTCATCCGGAAGGTGAAGACCGACGCAGGCAGCGAAATCTACGAGTTCTTTACTGAAGAAGAGTCAAAGGTGGCCCAGATTATCAAGAACCAGCAGGTAGACAGCAACACCTACAGCGACGAGCTGCGCAATATCTTCTTCGCCCATTTCGGCAATCCGTCCAACAAGGAGCAGTTCGCCACCCGTTCCTTCACGGTGGGCATCAGCATCGACGGACGGAATTACCTCAGTAATAATGCGGACATCCAAGTGGACTTCGTGACAACGGCCAGCACGGACAACCCCGACCAGTATGCCTTCAGCCTGAACAACAGTCCGCAAGGCACCCACTTGGTGTTCTTCCTTTACCCGTTGTTCAAGGAGAACCAGGAACTCCGCGCCAACTTCCTTTACTATTGCCGGGTGCAGCGGTTCGCCCAGGAGCCTGCCATCAGCGAGGAACGCCAGCGCACCAAGGAAATCTTCAAGCAACGTGCCAAGGAACTTTACGAAAAGGAAATCAAGCCCCAGTTCCAGCAGATGCTCGACACCTGTCCCGTCATCTCCTGCGCCAATGCCCTCTCGCCTTCCGAGACGGGAACGGCACGGAAGGCTGAGCGTTACAAAACCCTCCTGGCTCGACACATGGAGACGCTTTATCCATTCGCCAAGCTCGCAGACAATCGGGAAGTGCCACGCACCAACCCCGAACTGTCAGCCAAGATACTCCGCCCGATAGATCCGGGTCTGCTTGTGACTCCCACTGCGGCGGAAGAGAAGGTGAAGAACTGGCTCGACCGTCAGCCACACGATGTTACTGTGGCCGATGCCTTGCGACAGTTTGCCCGTGTTCCTTACGGTTGGAGCGATTTCGCCACCATCTATTTCCTGAACGAGTTGGTGCGCCGCCATCTCTATGCCTATAATTATATGGGCAACCCCAACGTGAGCCGTGAGGACACGGCCCGGAACATTGTGCGCGATGCCGCGAAGTTCACCGTAGAACGGGCCAAGGCCATCTCGCAGGAACTGCTCAACGCATTCATCGAGGCGTGGAAGCACATCTTCAACGTGGTCTCCGTGAAGGGCAGCAACGACAGCACGGAGCTGTTCCGGGCTTGCAAGGAGACCGATGACAGTGCGCTCAACCAGCTATT
>JADILZ010000013.1 GCA_017695065.1 Candidatus Cryptobacteroides excrementipullorum | reverse complement strand
GAAGACAGCCTGAATGTGATTCGCACGATATTTTCAGCCCCGGAAACCTATGCCGTGGTCCTGAAAGAGACCGGAGAGCCTGTCGGAAGTGCGGGTATAATGTCCGGAGAAGGGCTGCATAGTGCGGAAATGAAGGCGGACGGTGAGATCGGCTACTGGATAGGCAGGCCCTACTGGGGACAAGGACTGATACCTGAGGCGGTGCGGTGTCTATTGCAGCGTTGTTTCGAAGATTTGGGCATGTCGGCAGTATGGTGCGGCTACTATGACGGAAATACGAAGTCCCGCCGCGTGATGGACAAATGCGGCTTCCGTTTCCACCACACCGAAGAGGGCAATACCTCCCCTCTGGGCGACATCCGCACCGAACATTTCATGAAGATTACGAGAGAAGAATGGTTGGAGGACAGTGACAGATATGGATACCAGGATTGACGGCAGTATTTTGTCAGGAAAAATTGTCCTGCTGACAGGGGCAGGAGGCGGCATAGGACTTGAAGCCGCAAAGTCATTTGCAGAAATGGGAGCAAAAGTCCTTATTGCTGAAATTGACAAGGAAAAGGGAAAAAAAGCGGCAGGAGATATAACGGTAAAGTTCCCTGACGCTGCGTTCTTCCTGCATACAGATTTGTCGGACGGAACGGCAGTAAGGAAAATGCGCGGAGATATACTTGCCCGGTTCGGCTGTCCGGATATTATATTCAACAACGCTGCAGCCGTCATTACCGGAAAAATCGGAGAAGTGAGTATCGAAGACTGGGACTTGTGCTATGCAGTAAACCTGAAAGCCCCGGTCATGCTGACATCCTTTTTCCTCGGAATGATGAGAGAAAGGGACAGCGGATGCATAGTTTTCGTGTCATCGTCAGGTGCAGCCCCGTATCTTGCCGCATACGAAACATTCAAGACTGCCCAGACAGAGTTTTCCAGCGCACTCTCTATGGAACTTGAAGGGACTCATGTCTATACCTATACAATCGCACCCGGCCTTGTTAAGACGGAAAATGCGGCCAAAAGCATAGAAGCAGTTGCAAAGGCAATGGGCATGACGGAACAGGAATTTTACCTTCAGAATGAGGAACATATACTGGATGTCCGTGATGCCGGTCTTGGATTCGCCTTATCAGTCCTCAAAGCCGAGGAATATAATGGCCGGGAAATTTCATCCATACAGGCCCTGAACGACTCGGGAAACAGGACGGATGCCGTATTATCTCCGGACATTGCAGACAATATCCCGGCAGGACTCATGGACAGGATAGCAAGGACATTCATATCCCAGCATGATGGATGGAAAAAGCGGAATGTTTTTGAACGACAGTGGGTTCTGCGTGATTTCAGGAAACAGGTCGGTATCCCTGCAGAGACAGTCAGGGATATGTTCGAAGAAGTGATGAACGGGCAGGACGGCGTGAATAGCCGGACTTCTGTCACGTACGATGTCCTTGAAAAATTACAGCATTACTGGGAACATCAGCTGAAACTTCTTTCGGGTTTCGAAAAAGACGGGCAGAAGTTCATGGAATACAGCCGGGAAATACGTGGATGGATTGATGATATCAGGACTTTACTTGAAACAATTGATACACGGAACTGAGTATGGAGAAGAAAACGCTGCAGACGGAAAAAGGCAGGATAGTATACTGGACGTCCGGTCCGGATCGGTCTGGCGGGGATAAGAATACCGGAATCCGGATTGTCTTCCTGCCGGGACTGTCCGCTGACCGCCGGCTTTTCGAAAAACAGACGGAATATTTCAGCAAATCATGGAATTGCCTTGTCTGGGACCCTCCTGCACATGGAGAATCGAGACCGTTCAGCCTGAGTTTTACCATGGATGACCTTGCCTCGTATCTACGGCAGATACTTGAAAAGGAAGGCGGCGGCCCTTGCGTACTTGCAGGGCAATCTTTCGGAGGATATGTCGCGCAGGCGTTCATGTCCAGGTACAAAAACCTTGTCAGAGGATTCATCTCCATAGATTCGGCCCCGCTCGACCGCAAATATTACTCGGCGGCCGAACTGTGGCTTCTGAAACATACATACCGGCTCTATATGTGCTTTCCATGGAAACTTTTGGTAAAATCCGGATCGTTCAGCTGCGCCGAGACGGAATACGGGCGCAAACTCATGAAAACAATGATGCTGTCCTACGGGAAAAAGGAATATTGCAGGCTTGCGGCAAGAGGATATCGCCTATTGGCAGACGCTCTGTCCATGAAACACGACATCCCTGCCTGTCCCGTGCTGCTCATAAGCGGGAAGAAAGACAGGCAGATCACCAATATATACAATAGAAGATGGGCGGCAGGAGCAGGAAAATCGGTCCACTGGATCGAAGGTGCCGGACATAACTCGAACGCCGACAGGCCGGAGGAAATCAACAGGCTTATCGAAACTTTTCTGAATGAAATCGCGTCTCCGGACGGGATACAAGAAAACGGCGGCCAGGAATACAGAATAAGGAGACTTGCGGAAAACGACATCCCGAAGATGCGGGAGCTGTTCCGCAGCACTGTCCTGTGCGTAAATTCCAGGGACTATAGCGATGATGAGTGTGAAGACTGGGCATCATGCGGGGACAGCACGGAGCACTGGAAAGACCTTTTGTCAGAAAATGACTTTTTCGCGGCTCTCGACGGTGTCGGAAATATCATCGGCTTATCGTCCATGAACGCCGTAGGGCACCTGCATTCGCTTTTCGTACACAAGGACTGGCAGGGAAAAGGCGTGGGTACACAGCTGCTTTCGGAAGCAGAGGGACTGGCCATGGAATACGGTGCGGGTAAAATAACTTCCGAGGTCAGCATCACTGCCCGGCTGTTCTTCGAAAGACACGGCTACAAGGCGGTGAAGGAGCAGAAGGCGAAAGCAAACAAGACGGATATGACAAATTACGTGATGGAAAAACTCTGCGGAATAAGGATATTGCCTGTAAAGGCTGACAAAAAAAGGTACCTTCCGCTCCTGCTTGTCGGTGACGAACAGGAATCCATGATTGACAGGTATCTGGAGCGGGGCGAAATGTATGTGATGCAGGATTTGTCGGATACGCCGGTAGCCGTTGCCGTAGTCACGGATGAAGGTGGCGGAGTGCTGGAGCTGAAAAATCTGGCTGTAGACCCGCGTTTCCATAGGAAAGGCTACGGACGGGAGTTTATAGAATATCTGTGCAGGCATTACAGGGGACGGTTCCGGGTCCTGACCGCAGGGACAGGCGACAGCCGGAAGACCATGTCATTCTACAGGAACTGCGGATTCAGCCGGTCGCATACCGTGGAGGATTTCTTCGTGAAGAATTATGACCGTCCCATAATCGAGGAGGGCAAAGCATTGAAGGATATGGTTTATTTCAAACGCAGCATACAGGACCGATGAACGCAAAGGACAATTCCAGAACATCTTTCGACCGTCAGGCGGCGACATACGACTTCGACAAGAACGGTTTCCCCCCCCGCCCTGTGGCCATAGATGTGCTGCGACATGACGGAATAGCAACACTGTGGATGACGACCTCGTTGTCTTCGGAAAAAGTGAAACATTTGAGAAAGGAGCCAAAGGCTGGAATCTGTTATGTTCATGAGACTGACAGCGTTACCTTAACAGGAACGGCTGAAATCATTTATGACATGGAAACCCGCCATGCTTTCTGGAAAGACTTTATGGCGCATTATTTCCCGGAAGGGCCAGATGACCCGGATTATTGTATTCTTCGCTTTGAGGCGGCGGAAGCCACTTTATGGATTGACCGCAAATTTGAACACATCACATTATGAACATCCTGAAATCGGATCGGGTACATCCTCCCTTGTCCGGATACATCGATATAGTACTTCTTGCCATACTGCTTGCCGGAGCTCTTGTCTTCCGTTATGTGCCAGGCGCAGGCGAGTTCTATGCCCGGGCTCTGTATCCGGTGATTTCGGCTGTGCTGTCTGCTGTGGCTTCTGTGTTCCCGTTTTCTCTGGACGAATGGGCAGTGGTGCTGATGGCGGCCTGGCTAGTATTGTGGCCTGTAATGGCACGGAAAAGGGGTAAAAGATGGAAACGTATATTGCTCAGGGAACTGGAATGGGTCCTGTGGATATATGTGTGGTTCTACTGGGGCTGGGGCATGAACTATTACAGGGATTCCGTCTATGAGAGGGCCGGTGTCCGTCCGGCGGCTTATGAAAAGGATGTCTTCAGGGATTTCCTGTACACGTATTCCGACAGTCTCAATTCCGCTTTCAGGATGGCCTGTGAAAGCGGCGGCGGGACTTTCACGGAGTCCGCGTCCTCTGCAGTGGACATCCATGTCGGGCAGATACAGGAGGAAATCAAGGGAATCTATCGCCGTGTCCCGGAGAATTACGGGCTTTCACGCCCTTACGGATATCAGAGACCGAAATTCACATGTTTCAATTTCCTTTACTCCGGAGTGGGCGTGCTCGGATATATGGGACCTTTCTTTGCCGAGTCGCATCTGAACCGTGAGCTTCCGGAAATGCAGTACCCGTTCACGTATGCTCACGAACTGTCCCATCTTCTGGGGATAAGCAGCGAGGCTGAGGCGAATTTCTGGGCCTTTAATGTCTGTATCAGGTCTGCCCGGCCCGAAGTCCGCTACAGCGGCTATGCCGGGATACTCCCATACGTGATATCCAACGCAAGGACCCTCCTGGAGAAACAGGAATATCAGGACTGGTTGTCATCCGTAAATCCGGCTGTCATTGACCTGCTCAGGTCAGAGCAGGAATACTGGCGCAGCCGCTACAGCCCTGCCGTCGGCAGGATTCAGGACGCTCTCTATACCTTTTACCTGAAAGGCAACCGCATCACTTCCGGCCAGAAGAACTACGCGGAAGTAGTGTCCGTCCTGCTTTCCCTGTCTCCGGACTTCTGACATGGGCCTGTGAAACGGGTTAAGGAGTTACCGCTGTGACAGTCTGGCATGCAAGGGGTCACCTGGACCTGCCCTGAGGAGTCCCGGTCTTCGCGCTTTTGACGGCGGCATCGAGTATCTCCATGACTATCATATTGTTTTCAAGAGAGGCAAGGTCAAATGGCTTTACTTCGATTTCACCGCGTACAGCGGCCTTGAGATAGTAGAAGGAATCGTTGTACGGTGCCTGCAGAGGGGCCGGGGTGTATTCCCTGGAGGTGTCGCCTGACTTTACCGTCATATCTTCAGATGTCTTCTGGTAGATGTAGCCTTTGCTCCCGTAGATATACATGTCCTTGCGGTTTTCCGGCCAGTTCCATGACGGCATTATCTGGACTGTTATCCCTCCGGGGTATTGGAGTACTATGGTAGCGTCGTCATCCACCTTGCCGTATTTGTCCGGCTTCTGCCTGTTGGCCACTGCGTATACGCTTACAGGCCGTTCTCCTGAGAGAAGCCATGTGGTGAGGTTGGCTCCATAGCATCCGAAGTCCATTATGGCCCCGCCCCCGTTGAGTGCCGGGTCAGTGAGCCATTGCAGGAATTCAGGGCCGCACCCGATCTCTACCGGGCCCTGGTGCCCGTCATAAACCATGATGCGGGTGATATCTCCGATTGCCTCTTCGTCCTTTATTAGCCTGAATGCTTCATAGTTGGTGCTGTACCAGCTGGTCTCGTAATTTGTAAGGACCATTATGCCGTGTGCCTTTGCGGCTTTCTCGATTCTCCTCGCATGCTTCATATTCACGGCAAGCGGCTTCTCCACCATTACGTCCACTCCGTTCTCTGCACAGGTCTCGACTGTGTACAGATGGTCGTATGTGCTGCCGTATGCCACTACGGCTTCGGGCTTCACGCTCCTGAGCATTTCCCCGAGGTCAGAAAAGAAAAGGGAATCGTCCACTTTACCTCGCAGACCGTTGTGCTCCCGGTAGTAGTCGTCCTTTTCATATACCCCTACAATTTCGAAGTCTCCTCTTCCTGTCCTGGAAATTACTTCCCACAGGTGGCCGTGCGTCACTCCTGCGACGGCTATTCTGAGCGGTTTCCCGTCTTGTGCTCCTGCCATGGAAGAGGTGATGCCCATAAGGAAAGCTGCGGCTGCAGCAAGTATGTTCAGATGTCTCATCGGTCATGTGATTTTTATCCTGTGGCAAAAATACGCATAAGCCCGGGACGGAACAAATTTTATCCGGGAATATTCCTCCGTGAAAATTGCTATTCTTGAGCGAAAATTACTACATTTGCAGGATTTGTCATGCCGGCATGGAAGAGCCCTCAGGCAGGGCTTTGCCGGAAGACAGGTCTTGCGGTTGTAATTTAAACTTATTCTTGATATGTACAGGACTCATACTTGCGGAGAGCTCCGCATCGGAAACGCCGGGCAGACGGTGACACTGGCCGGATGGGTACAGAGGACGAGGAAACTCGGCGGCATGACATTCATCGACCTGCGCGACAGGTACGGCATCACGCAGCTGGCTGTGGATGCCTCAGCCCCGGCTGCCCTTATTGAGGCGGCAGGGTCGCTCGGACGTGAATACGTGATCCAGGCCACTGGAGAGGTCATCGAGCGTCAGAGCCGGAACCCGAAGATGCCTACCGGCGACATTGAGATCAGGCTCTCTGAAATAAAGACACTCAACAAGGCGCAGACTCCACCTTTCACTATAGAGGATGTCAGCGACGGGGGAGAGGAGCTCAGGGCGAAATACAGGTATCTCGACCTGCGCAGGAACCCTCTCAGGAAAGCTCTCGAACTCCGGCACAGGCTTGCGCATGAGGTGCGCAACTACCTTGACAGCAAGGGTTTCCTTGAAATAGAGACACCGTATCTCATCAAGTCCACACCGGAAGGTGCGCGTGACTTTGTGGTGCCATCCCGCATGAATCCGGGGCAGTTCTACGCCCTGCCGCAGTCTCCGCAGACTTTCAAGCAGCTTCTGATGGTCGCAGGCTACGACAGGTATTTCCAGATTGTCAGATGCTTCCGTGACGAGGACCTCAGGGCTGACCGGCAGCCTGAGTTCACTCAGATAGACTGCGAGATGTCCTTTGTCGAGCGGGATGATGTCCTTGACACGTTCGAGGGCATGATGCGCACTTTGTTCAAGAATGTCCTGGATGTGGACATACCGGACCCTCTTCCACGGATGAGCTGGTTCGATGCCATGGACAATTACGGGTCCGACAAGCCTGACATCCGTTTCGGGATGAAGATACACGAGATTACTTCTGACGTGCAGGGACACGGGTTCTCTGTCTTCGACTCTGTGGAGTATGTAGGCGCCATCTGCGTGCCGGGCCTTGCGGGCTACACCCGCAAGCAGCTGGACGAGCTGACAGAGTGGGTAAAGAGACCGCAGGTCGGAGCGAAAGGCCTTGTATATATAAAGGTGAACGAGGACGGTTCCATCAAGTCTTCTGTAGACAAGTTCTATACTCCGGAGCAGCTCCAGGCCATAGCAGACAGGATGGGGGCATCCAAGGGTGACCTTATTCTCGTGCTCTGCGGACCGAAGAGGAAGACCCAGACCATGCTCGGCGTCCTGCGTATCGAGATGGGAAACAGGCTCGGGCTGCGTGACCCTCATACATTCGCTCCTCTCTGGGTGGTGGACTTCCCTCTCCTCGAGTGGGATGACGAGACTCAGCGCTTCTATGCCATGCACCATCCGTTCACCGCACCTAAGCCTGAGCACCTGGACCTGTTCTACAGCGACAGGAAGGAGGACCTTGAAAAGGTATGCGCCAATGCATACGATTTCGTGCTCAACGGCACGGAGCTCGGCGGCGGCTCCATCAGGATACATGATTCCGCAGTGCAGCAAAGGATGTTCGAGGTGCTCGGCTTCTCTGACGAGGACGCCCAGTACAAGTTCGGCTTCATAATCAACGCATTCAAGTTCGGGGCTCCGCCTCACGGAGGTCTTGCGTTCGGGTTCGACCGCGTCTGCGCCCTGTTCGGAGGCCAGGAGACTATCCGCGATTATATTGCATTCCCTAAGAACAACCAGGGCCGCGACGTGATGATAGACTCGCCTTCATACATCGACCAGGTACAGATGGACGAGCTTTTCCTCGCTTCGACAGCAAAGAAGGAAGAATAACAGATTCGGATCCGGTAAGAAACCGGCCGACCGCAGTTTAACAAGAAAGTAATCGGAATGACAGATCTGTTGGCAATTCACTGGCACATGAACCCCGATATTATCCATATCGGGGGATTTGTGCTCCGTTGGTATTCAGTGCTTTTCCTTGCCGGGTTCGTACTGGGATGGTTCATATTCAAAGGTTTCCTCAAAAGGGAAGGGCTGCCTCTGAACCTTCTTGACCCGCTGCTTTTCACTCTGCTTATCGCCACGATAGTCGGGGCGAGGCTAGGGCACTGCATATTCTACCAGCCGGATTATTATTTCGGGAGCTGGAAAGGGTTCTGGGAGATTTTCATGCCATGGAAAGGAGGGCTTGCCAGCCATGGAGGGACGATTGCCATAATCCTTGCGATGTGGTGGTACGCCCGCCACTATGGCAGGAAATATGATTTCGACCTGCTCTGGATGCTGGACCACCTATGTATCCCGGTATGTTTTGCAGGTATGTTCATCAGGCTTGGAAATCTCTGTAATTCAGAAATATATGGTGATGTTACCAGCCTTCCGTGGGGCTTTATATTCGACCTCAGGGGCGAGACTCTGCCGAAGCATCCTACCCAGCTTTACGAGGCTCTGAGCTATCTGATTCTGGGGCTTGTGCTCATGGGACTGTACAGATACCGTCTCCCGAAGCTCAAGAGGGGGACTCTGCTCGGGATATTCTTCATCGTTCTTTTCGGCATGCGCTTCCTTATAGAGTTCATCAAGGAGCCGCAGGTGGGCTTCGAGGAGAACATGGTCCTGAATATGGGGCAGATTCTCAGCATACCTTTTATCCTGGCTGGAGTGTGTCTGATAATATACAGCCTCAGACGTGGGAAGCCGGCCATGGTCGTGCATCCGCAGAAGCAGAAGGCGGAGCCTACATATTATGCAAGGCCGGTGTAGTCATTCATAAACATCATTCATGAGCGAACAGAGCCAGAGAGCCGTACTTACGGCCGATCCGTCCGGATGTGGAGACAGGATTTTGGAGGTACTGCATTTCCTTGACAGCCACAGCATAGGATATACTCTTTATACCCATCCTCCGCTCTATACGATAGAGGAGGCCCTCAAATACTGGGACGGTATAGAGTCCACGCACTGCAAGAACCTGTTTTTCCGAAACCACAAGGGGAACAGGCATTATCTCGTGGTGATAGAGTGCCATAAGGACTTTGACATACATTCCTTCGAGCACATGATGAAGGAGGGCAAGATGTCCTTTGCTTCTGCAGAGCGCATGGAGCGTTGCCTGGGACTTCAGCCAGGATCCGTATCCCCTCTGGGACTTATACATGACATGATTCCGCAGACTGGTGCACAGACGGTCATGCTTCCGGACAGTGACGGGAACCTTCATGCCGTGCAGGCTGTCCCCGGAGCCTCCCCCAAAGAGCTGTTCCCGGACGGGCATCGTGTGAAGCTGTTCCTGGACAGGGCATTGATGGATGCTCCGGTGCTCAGTTTCCACCCGTGTGACAACACGGCAAGCGTCATCATCCCCAACGCCGATTTCCTCCGCTTCCTCTCCATCTGGGGCGGCCAGTACGAATGGATTAAAGCTTAAATATGATAAAGGCCATATTCTTCGACATAGACGGCACCCTGGTAAGTTTCAGGACACATGAGATCTCCAGAAGAGTCATGGAGGACCTTTACGCACTGCGCGGTAAAGGCATCAGGCTTTTCATCGCCAGCGGACGTCATTATCTGGTGATGGACAACCTTCAGGATTTCCCTTTCGACGGGTATATCAGCATGAACGGTTCCCTGGTCACCGTGGGCGGTGAGATAATTTCATGCAGGACGCTCGGGGCGGACACGGCGGAAGAGGTGGGCCGAAGGTGCAGACAGCACGGTCTCCCTGCCGTGGCATTCTGCCGCGGGAGCTACGGTATCAGCATGCAGAATGACCTCACCCGAAAGACTTTCGAAATGATAAGGCTCCATGACGTCCCGGTCTATTCATGGGACAGCCTTGTATATGAGGATGTATGCCAGTTCACGGTGTTCGCCGACGAGAGACAGGAGAAGGAGCTTTTTGTTGAAGGTCTCGATTCCGTGACCCTTTCCAGGTGGTTCCCGTCGTTTTTCGACATGAATACGAAAGGGCTTTCCAAGGCGGAGGGTATAGCGGCGGTCATTGGGCGCTTCGGCATCGCGGCAGACGAGGTCATGGCTTTCGGGGACGGGGGCAATGATTCAGAGATGCTCAAATTCGCCGGTACCGGCATCGCTATGGGCAATGCGGATGATACTGCCAAGTCTGCGGCGGACTATGTCACCCTGACGGTGGACCAGGACGGAATCTCCCATGCCCTCAGGCATTTCGGGTTACTTTAACGTCAGTTCGACGAATTTATGTTTAACAATATTATATTAAAAATCAATATTTTATCATTTATGACCGGAATTCGTCACACTGACGTTAAGGATTTCTTCCAGAAATCCTGTCAGTCCACCCCCAGTCACCTACGGTGACAGCCCCGGTGGGGCATGCGGCTCCGCTTCGCTTCGCCGGCACCTACGCTGCTTATGTTTCCTCCCGGAAACATCGCTGACGCTCCGGTGCGGCCCTGAAGGGCCTTGTCAGACCAATCCCCAGTCACTTCGTGACAGCCCCTTGTTAAGGGGCGCCACCCCCTTCCTTCCCCCTCGCCGGGGGACCTGTCGCAGGCCACGGGCCTGCTCCTTAATAGGTAATTCGCTGTAATTTAATGAATTAAATTCGTCGAATTCACGTTATTTAATGCATACCGTCCCCGGGTCATTTCTCCGTGAAGCGGTATCGTATACCGATCATGAAGGTCTGGGCGTTCCATTCCCTGCGCTCTATCACACCACCATTGTAGCGCTCATAGCTGAGGGAGGATGTATGCGCGCTTGGATGAACATAGCGAAGGAGCGGCGAGTTCAGCAGGTTGCCGGCTTTTGCGAAGATGGATACCCCTGCCCGGAAACTTTTTTCAAGCGATGCGTCCAGTGAGAAATACCCAGCCTCCCAGATGTCGTCATCCACCCAGCTCGAGACCTCGCTCAGACGCTTTCCCGTGTAGCTCCCGGAGACCTGGGCCTCAAGGCCGCATTTCTGGAAATTGAAGAGGAAGGAAAGATTGGCCACGTGGGCTGCCTGCCCGTAAAGAGGCCTGGTCTGGCTGACGGTGATGACATCAGACCCGTCCATAGTCCGCTTGTCTGTGGTGATGGCAGAGTGGGTGTAGGTATAGTTGGCCTTTATGCCGAACCAGTTGAAGTACTTCATGGCATCCACCTCGACACCGTAGTTCATGGCGTCACCGAAGTTCATAGGCTTGAGGAAAGTCTCCTGCCCTTCGGTCACGAGCCCGTACTCGATCGGATCGTAGATGTTTTTCCAGAAGAATCCCACCATGAACTGCTCCGAGGACCTGGGGAAGAATTCGTAGCGGAGGTCTATATTGTCCGCCACAGTATGTTTGAGGTCAGGATTGCCCTTCTCGTCATAGTCCTCGTTCAGGATAGTATAAGGAACGATTTCAAAAAAGCCCGGACGGTTGATGGAACGCCCGTATGAAAAACGCAGGTTTGCATTCCTGTGGACGTTGTATTTCACATGCAGACTCGGCAGGAAATCCGTATATTCCTGACTGCCTTCCGAATCGGTGTTTCTCGGATAATCAAGCACATAACCCTGTGACGTATGTTCCGCACGCAGGCCTGCGATCACCTCCAGCCTGTCCATGGAGAACTTCGCTATGAGATAGCCTGCGCCTATCCTCTCGGAAGCATCATAGTTCAGGGGGTCCCCGATGTTGCCGTAAGGACGCGGAGTCAGGAGGAGCTCGTCGAAGTCAGTCCAGTCCTCCCCGTAGTACTGCGGGTCGCGTATGCCGGTGGAAGAGTCGAAGGTGTATTCGTTGAAGAAGCTGTCCCTGGACTTGTCCCTGTACATCCCGCCGGCCTTCAGAAGAAGGGTTGACGCCCCGGCAAAGTCGAAACGGTAGCTCAGGTCCGCATATCCTGCGAAATCACGGTCGGAGTTGTGCTCCCAGCGACGGTCTGCAGAGTCGGTATTGTACAGGTGCGTGCCGTTCATGTATATCCTCGCATTGTCCGGGGTGGTGCTGTATGCCCTGGAGAACACACCGGTCCAGTCGAGTTTCAGTCTGCCGCCTTCCAGGAAAGAATGTTCACCCTTGAGGGTGGTGTTGAAGATGTACTGTCTGTTGTACTTCATCCTCACAGTCCATTCCCTGTCATCACGGCCGTCGCGCACCTCGCTTTCCCTCATGTCCATATATCCTGCGTAAAGCATCAGCTTGTGCCTTCCGGAAAACCTGTAGTCCAGTTTCAGATGGGCCCCGAGACGGTCCTGCTCCTCAGAGTAGGTACGGGCTTCTGTCCCGTAAGTGTTGGATCCCGGCTTGTAGTACAGGTCACTGTCCTTCCCGCGGAAAAGGTTCTGCCAGCTCAGGGCGGCAATGACACCGAGACGTCCCCCGAAATACCTGTCCCCGAACGAGAAGCCACCTGTCAGGTCAGGTCGCGGACGGTGCGAGCGCACAGAGAGGTTCTCCATAGTGAAATCATCAGCGGTGACAGCATAGTTCTCCGGGCGGCCCATACGCTCGTATGGGGACTGCTTCTGGATTGCCCTGGTATTGAACGACTTGAAATCGCGGTCAAAGAAGAGTGCGCTGTAACCTGTAGCAACGTTTGCGTTTATTTCCATCTTGTCCGGGGCATCCTTCATCACCAGGTTTACCGCTCCTCCGATACCGTCACCCTCCATATCGGCAGTCAGTGACTTGGTGACTTCCAGACGGTCGAGCATCTCGGAAGGGAATATGTCCAGCGGGACAAACCTGTTCTTGTTGTCAGGGCTCGGAATCTTCACACCGTTCACGAGAGTATAGTTGTAGCGCTTGTCCATGCCGCGGAGTATGGCGTATCGGCCCTCGCCGCTGCTGTTTCTCTCGATGGTGACCCCCGACATCCTCTTTATGACATTCGCCACGGTCACATCAGGAGAAAGCTCCATAGCCCTGGCGCTCATGACATTCACCACATTCATGGCAGCCTTTTCTATCCCTCTGGCGCTTGCCTCGGTCTTGCCGTGGTTTTCAGCCGCCACCACAGCCCCGTCAAGCATAATGCTGTCTTTCACCAGGCTGATGACAAGGGCCTCGTCTCCCCCTGCATACACCACTTCCACATCCTTGTAGCCGATAAGAGAACAGACAAGTGTCTTGGAGCCTTCCGCATCGGCCCTCATTGAGAACGAGCCGTCGAGCCCGGACATCGCCCACCGGTCCGGCTGCTCTTTTATGGTGATTGCTGCACCGATGACCTCCTCCCCCGTCTCGGCATCTATAATCTTCCCTCTGATGTCCATTTCAGGCGCAGCTGAGGCCGGAAAGGCTTCCAAAGATATTGCAATAAAAACGGAAACAATTGATAATAAGTATTTTATAATCATAAGAAACCATTAACCGGCTGCAAAAGTAGCCGTTAATGATTTCTTGAAAATGTAGAAAACAATAAAATATTGTTACAGATGTTAAGAAGCTGTTTAAATTTTTACCGATATGGATTTTATGAAAATTTTCCTCCGGTTCAGCGGAGGCCGAGTTCTTCCAGAATATGTGTCATCCCTGCATACCGGTCGAGAGTCCACAGGATGAAACGGATATCCACACAGACACATTTGTTGTAACCCGGAGTGTAGAAGGACTCGCTGGCAAGAGATTCGCTGTTCCCGTCGAAGGCCAGACCTATCAGGCGTCCTCTGGCATCCAGCACAGGGCTGCCTGAATTGCCACCGGTAATATCGTTGTCCGTCAGGAAATCGGCATACATGCATAACCCGCGCCCCGGGATACCGTCAGCTTCCCCTGCATCCATGACGCCCCAGCGTCCCCATTCCCTTTCTTCGAGAAGGGCCTTCCAGCCGTCATGCAGAGTGTACTCGTACCTGTGCGGGTCGTACTTCTCGATTATTCCGTCCGTGGTGCTGCGCCAGGAGCATACGACCCCGTCATAAGGCTCCAGGGACCCCACGGTACCGTATGATATACGCATCGTGGAGTTGGCGTCAGGATACTGCGGCACACCTTCCTCCAGGTTCATCCTGTACAGGGCCCTGGTGTATTCTCCTGAAAGCGACTGGAGAGACGGCTCTCCTTCCAGTTCAGAAAGTTCCGTATTGAAATCCCTTATGCTGATGTCCTGGAAGAAAGATACGACAGGATCTGTCCTGTATTCCTCCAGAGTGTGCTCCTCGGAAATGAACCTGTGCAGACGGGAGGTGTCGGTGAGGAAGCTGCTGTCCCAGAGCCATGAGACGAGGGCCCCGTAATCGCACCCGCCACCGGAATCTGTGAACCGGCGCTTCAGTGCTTTCTGGAAATCCCCTGTCCAGACTGTATCCACATTCTCATAGAAATTCCTCACGGCATACTCCAGAAGGTCGCGCTCCACCCTCAGGTCGATGCTCCGGTACTCGTGCATCAGAAGGTTGGAGACTGAGTTGAAGTCCTTTCCCCGGAAACGGTATCCGAGGCAGCACGAGACTTCCTCATCGGAAGGGCCTCCAGGGTCAGCCGAACGGTGCGGGGTGATTCCCCTGCTTTTGAGGACCTCGCTCTTCAGGATGTTGATCTTGGGGACAATACGGGAAAAGCGAGTCCCCCTGACCAGAGTCTCCCTGTACCACACTATATCACGGCTGACATCCTCCGTTGCGCTGTATTTCCCTGCAATGAGGGAGAGCATCCCTCCAGATCCGGAGGAACGCCGAGGGTCCGCCATAATCCATGACTGGAGCCTGTCCTCCAGGAGGCGTTTCTGCCCGACGACATTGAAACGCCTGTAGCACTGCACTTCACCCTCGTTTAGTTTCATGACATTGCTAAGGGAGAAATAGTAGTCGGAGTATTTCAGCCGCACTTCGGGGTCGCTGTCCATCCACTTGTCCACCAATGCCATCTGTCCGGCACGGAGTCGGTTCGACACAGGAAGGGAGACCCTTTCCTTGAAATCCACTTCGTATGAGGAGCTGTACCTGTCCGTGCGGCCCGGGAAGCCTATCACCATAGTGAAATCGCCCGGCCTGTATCCGTCGAGAGATATTTCCAGGTATTTCTCCGGACGCAGGGGGACATTCTCCACGGAGTATTCCGCAGGGCTGCCGTCCGGAGCGGTATAGATGCGGTACAGGGCGAAATCGCACTTGTGCTGAGGCCATTCCCAGTTGTCGGTATCTCCGCCGAAAGCAGCGATGGAGACAGGCGGGGCCGCCACCAGGCGGACATCCTCATACACCTCGTACAGGGCGATGTAATATTTGGAGCCGGACCACATGGAAGCGAACCATGCTTCGTACCCTGTCTCGTCACTGTATTTCTTCTCCATCAGGAAACCGAGCTTGCGCATTCCCATGGGCTGTCCCCCGGAACGTGCCTTCCCGATCATCCTCTCCGCTTCCACGGTCACATCTATCACTCTCTTCAGGAAATACACCTTCTTTCCCCTGACAGGGATCTCCTGGTCGGATGTCATGGCCCAGAATCCGTCTTCAAGATAGTTGTGCCCTGGCGTACTGAGGCTATAGACATCGGAATATGCACAATGGTGGTTGGTTATCATCAGGCCGCCTGAGGAGATGATGCTCCCGGTGCATCCGAACTCGAGAGAGACCACGGCATCAGAAAGGGCGGCCCCGGGAGCATCCGCGTTGTATATCTCCCCGGCCGGAAGTTCCAGACCGCGTTCGCGCATCTTCTTCTCGAGCGCCATGTCAATGGTGTTGATGAGCCACATGCCTTCGTCTGCACTCAGGTAATACACTGAAAGCACGGCTGAAAGGAAAGTCAATACAGTCTTTTTCATTGCAATGATGTATTTTCACGGCATACGGCGAGAAGGACATGTCCGCGGCCAAGCCTGGAGGCCATTGACCTGACATCGCGGGGCGTCACCTTTGCCAGGGCCTCCGCATATCCGGAAGCCGCATTGTAACCGTACATTATATAATCGGCCATTTCACCGCATCTGACGGAAAGCCGGCCCTCTTTACGCTCCAGTTGTTCGGCGTGGCGTTTCAGGAGATACTTCCTGGCATTTGACAGCTCCACGTCATCAGGCCCCCGCCTGCACATGTCATCCATTATTTCCATGACATCAGAAATGAGCAAGTCCGTGATTTCCGGTCTGGTCTCGAAAGATACGGACATCGATACCGAGCCTCTGTCCGACGGGAGGGCGGAAGTTTCCACAGCCACATGGTAAGTGCCTCCCCTCTCCTCCCGTATCCGGTCCATGTACCTTCCGCTCATGATGTAATCAAGGACATCCAATGCCGCAATATTCTCCGTGGATAGCCTGATATGCGAGCGGAAACGGCAGTCCACCGTACTTTTGGGCACAGTCCGCACCGTATAAAGGCTGTCCACCACGACCTTCCCCCTGTACACGGGCCCGGGAGCGGAGACCCGGGACGGCTTCACCACGCATGCTCCCCGTACAGAAGCCACGTACTTCTCCACCAAGGCCAGCAATGTATCCCTGTCCGGAGCGCCGGTCACATAAACTGTCATCCTCCCGGGGTCACCGAACAGTCTGCCGAAAGCCCGTGAGAGCAGATCCGGGGTCAACGCGGTGAAACAATTGCTGTCAAGGTCCTCTTTCCACGGATGACCACCATATTCGGCCTGTCTTACCGCCCGTGAGAAGCGCTCATGGTCCGAAAGGGGCTTCCTGCGGTACGATACATTGTCTCTTACATATTTCTCCAACGTCCTTCCGGAAGAGAAGAACGGCTCCGTCATCTGGAGATGGAACATCCTGAACCCCTTCCCGATGCTCCCGCTGTCAGCGCGCATGGAAACCGACGGGGAAACAGGGTCGGATGACAGGGACACTCCGGCACCGTAACACTCCGGCATCTCCTCCAGGCCTGCCCTGTCCATCCCCCTGAAGCCGGCGTATCTGTCTATGAAACGTGCAGCCGCACGGTATATGCCCGTACTGTCCTGCGGGAATGCCCCGTATCCGGTGCTGAAATACGCCTTTAACGAGAGTACTGTCCCGTCAGTACCCGGTCCGGAAGGCTGCCAGTAGAGGACAGCCCCGTTGTCCAGTGTCCATTTTTCCATTCCTGTGCCTTTGACCTTGTGTATGCCGATCACTTTTCCCGGGTGTGAGGACACGTCAAGTGACACACTGGACGACTCGGGGAAATCGCGCTCCACGGCGGTCTCCCCGGCCAGGCGGACCAGTTCCCTCATCCTTTCCGGGGACGGCAGGACACCAGAGATGGAATCGTTGATGCTGTAGGAATATATCTTCTCGCTGTCCATGAACATCATGCCGATATACGGGAGTACATCCTCATATCCGATGCTGTCCAGTACACGTTTTTCGAGCATCCTCCTGTACTCCGGTCCGGTGCAAGGAATCCCGCGCAGGAAGTCATCCAGGCACGCATCCACAATCTCCTTAGACCTGGTTCCGGTATCCTGCCTTCCGAGACGTCTTTTCCTGTAAACGTTGAATTTCGCGTTCCTGAACTCGTCTTCCGATATGCCGTATTCAGACAGACGCTTGATTTCCAGCTCATAAAACATCAGCAGGTCCTCGAGGTACCCGTCTTTCTCCGGTGTCAGGGTGAACATGGATACGTAGAAGTCAGTGCCAGCTTCCATCTGTACCAGGACAGATGACCTGACATGGCTGCCGGGCTTTTCGGCAGCGGTCCTGAACCTTGCGGAAACAGCGGCACTGGCCACCTGGCGGCAGTAAAAGTCCTTCAGGAAGTCCACATACGCACGCTCCTCACGTTCCGGATACGGGGTCTTGTGTATGACCTTCAGGGTCCTGTATCCTATGTCAGGGTCTGTCATGTTCTCGAACAGGGGACCGTCAAGTGCAGGCACCGGACACGGCTCTTTCCCAGCAGGAGACTCCGCGGCCGGTATGTCGGAAAAGAGTCTCCGCACTTTCCGCTCCATCTCCTCCGGGTCAAAGTCCCCGACAATAATTATAGCCTGCAGATCAGGGCGGTACCACTTGTGGTAGAAACCGAGTATGTCCTCCCTTGCAAATCCGTTTATGACCTCAAGGGTACCGAGGACACTACGCTGCGTATGCTTCGCGCCCTTGTATATGAGGTCGTTCTGGCGGGACATCATCCTCATTCTGGCATTGTCCTTCCGCCTCCACTCCTCGCTTATCACGCCACGTTCCGCATCAAGGGCGTCCTCTTCGCACAGGATGCCGCAGGACCAGTCGTGCAGCACCATGAGGACGGAATCCACGAAAGAGTCCCTCACCAGAGGTATAGAAGACAGGTTATAGACAGTCTCTGTCCTGGTAGTGTATGCATTCACGTTGTACCCGAAACGCACCCCTTCTTTCGCCAGGAATTCCAGGACAGTCTTGCCGGGGTAATGTACTGTGCCGTTGAATGCCATGTGTTCGAGAAAGTGTGCAAGGCCGTTCTGGCTGTCTTCCTCCTGCAGGGCCCCGACATTGTGTGCGATGTAGAAATCGGCGCATCCTGCCGGGTCCTCATTGTGCCTTATATAATAGGTGAGACCGTTGGCGAGTTTTCCTTTGATGATTTCCGGGTCTTCCGGCAGTCTCTCACGCGCCAAGGAGACCTGCGGGAACAGAGCCAGCAGGGCCAGGGCAAACACCGATATAAGTAAATTCCTGTTATTCAGCATGGTTTTATAAATTGTCCGTCTTTTTGACGGGATTCCTAAATAACTAAGGTCTGACGACCTTCGTCTTTCCACCCCCAGTCACCTTGCGGTGACAGCCCCGGTGGGGCATGCGGCTCCGCTTCGCTCCGCCGGCACCTCCACTGCTTCGGTTTCCTCCCGGAAACCTCGCTGACGCTCCGGTGCGGCCCTGAAGGTCTTGCGACCTTCGTCTGTCTACCCCCAGTCACCTTGCGGTGACTGCCCCGGTGGGGCACACGGCTCCGCTTCACTCCGCCGGCACCTGCACTGCTTCGGTTTCCTCCCGGAAACCTCGCTGACGTTCCGGTGCGGCCCTGAAGGGCCCTATTAATTAATTATATTAAAATCCTGCTCCTAAAAAGAGGTAATTTATTGTAATTTAATAAATTAAAGTCATAGATTCCATATTAGACAAATCAGAAGAAACATCCGATGGAAAGGGTGAAGACATTGCGCGAAGCCCCGTGAAGATAGACCGGCTCCTCCACAGCACGTGTAAAACGGTCTCCCGCCTCGACATAGACAGCAATCCCCTTGCCGGCCATCCTGGTGTAACGGAATGTCAGGGACACGGACACCCTGCCCGCGGTCCTGTATTCGAAATCCCTGTGGAGATACGCATCTCCGGAAAAAGGGAGCTCAGAGGTGCTCGTGACATATTCCCCGTCCCTGTTCTCCGTCCCTGAACCCGCGGCATATCCGCATCCGGCGGATACGGAGAGGATGTTTTTCCTCACGGTGACATTCTTCTTTCCGAAGAGTTCACCTGAAAACCTCACCACATCCTGATGCCTGTAGAACGGATAAGACACCGCTGTGAAGGAGCACAGGCCGGCCGTGACCGAAGCCCCGTACTCCCACTCCGGACGGGAGTCCTCCAGACCGAGATAGCCGGCGTATGACAGGGACAGGCCGGCCGTATTCCTGTCAAGGACCTTGTTCTTCCCGAAATACTCCACCACAGGACTCTGCCCCTGGACAGTCGTCTCACGGTATATGTTCTCATAATTCTTCAGCGGGGAATATTCCAGGTCAAGGGACACCCTGTGCACCGCCCTGCCTGAAGCCGCAGTCAGGACTCCGGAATAACGGAACACATGTCCGGAATGTTCCGTATATGTCACTGAGGAACTTCCGCGTTCCCCGTAATACCCGCTCCTTTTCATCCATGACAGTTCGCTGAAAAACCGCACGGCGTCGCTCCGGCCGAAGTCGAGCTGCAGGGCCGCACCGTAGAAAGAATTGTACATCGGACGGCTGTCGGAAGTGGAGATATAGCCGTTGTCGCTTCCGAACTGCTCCCTCTTGCCCCAGAACCCTCCGTAGTCCACCAGTATGTAATACTGCTTGTCGGAAGTCCCGTAGATACTCCCTGTCACCGTCTCGAGCGTCTTCCTGTAAATGAAGGCCACACCGGCGGAGAACCGGCCCGAAGGGGCGAAGCGTCCTCCGGCACTCAGGAAGATGTCCGACCAGGAGTTGAGGAAACGCGGGTCCTTCCGCTTGGCACAGTTGCCTGTCTGGTAATCGACCTTCCCTCCGATGCTCCATCTCCCGTCGAAAGCATAGGCGATACCTCCGGACAAGGTGTACAGTTCCCTGGTCTTCACCCCGGTGGTGGTATCGGTGCTCTCGTAGAAATTGACAGGGTTGTAGGAGGGGTCCATGAATACCGGGCCGCCCATGTTCCGCCCCCTGAAATTGGAATACGACAGCCTGCCGCTGAAAGCGATCTTCGGCGAAACCCTGACATATGACTCGGTGAAAGCGCCCGCCTCCCAGCTGTCATCAGACCCTTCCGTACCGATGAGGGCCCCGTCTGCCTTCTCGAAACCGGCACCGGCCACGGATATTCGCCCGGGCACGAGGGTGTGCAGTCCGGCCGCATTGACGGAAGAGAGCCACGGGCTGATACTGCGGACGAAATAGAAATCACGGTACTGCCGCCCAGTGCCCTCCTCGGCGGAAAGCACGGCGGGCAGCAGCGCCGCTATCACAGTTATGAAAAATTTGAATCTCACCAGGTCATGGATTATAAGGTACAGACAGCATGGCTGCTATCTTCTCAGAGAGGCACGTGCCCTCTGGTGGAAATCGTTAGAAGCGTTGTTGGTGTCCTTGTAGACGATATGCGCCCCTGCCGCGATCGAGGCCTCGGCATCTATCCCGGACGGGTCCGTGCTGCCGTCTGTACCACCCGCGTAATTATATACGAGCAGCCCTTCGTTCTCGAGAAGGGCCTCGGTTGCCTCCTTGTCCACATTCCTGTAGACGGAGTAGCCGAGCCTGCCGGTGAGGGTGACGCTTCCGGCATCTACAGAGGCGAGAAGACGCTTCTGGTTGTTGTCATACCCGGAGCGGAACACCTCCACCCCGTCTATGATCCACTCCACAGGCACTTTCGCGTCGGTGAGGGCGGAACTGTACTGGTATTTGTTCGAAGGGTCCTGGGCGAAAGCCTCCGGAGCCGTGCCCTCGGTGGAGAAGATGAAGAACGCAGGCGAAGTGTTGGACAGCGGCCAGGCGTTCCCCCTGCCGTAGAGGTAACTCTGGAGATAGTGGTCTGTAGGGATGGCCGCAGAAGGGGCCGGATAGTAGTTTGCATTGGAGAAACCGCACTCCGGATCATAGGTGGCGTAATATGCCGAGTTGCTGAGATCCACGGAATTGCTGTAAGTGGCCGTATGGTCGATAGCCCCGTTGAGGGCGACCACGATCTGCGAATACGGCTCTATCGTCACATCCTGCTGGAACCACCATATCGCGCAAGCAGCAGGGATCCAGTCGGAATAGATGAGGGAACCGCCCTCGTAGTAGTTGTTGGTCCCGTTGGAATTGTACGGAGTGGCCATACCGAGACAGAGGTTCGCCAAGGTGGCGGACTCGGACGAATTGTTGTACAGCACCACATACTTGTCGTACTGGTAATAATCGCTCCCGTCATCCGTAGGGCAGCCCCCGATATAGAGTTCCTTGATGACAATCTGGTTCGTCTCCGACGCCGTAAGGACAATGTCGAACGAAGTCTCCCCTGACGCCGTCACCACCACGGAAGAGTTCACCCCGTTGAATGTCAATACATTCCCATTCTCGGCCGTCCTGAATGACGCCGAAGCTTCGTATGTGCCTGCCGGCACGCAGAAAGAGGCCGTACCTGACGCATTGGTGGCGGCCTCGTAGCTCGCGCCGCCGTTGAAAACCGACAGCGACACCGTTATACCTTCCTCCTCGTATGCCGAACCTTCGTACATGAGATTGACGCTGATTTCGTAAGTGGCTTCCGGGCCGCCATTCTCCTCGCAGGAGGTGAAGACCGGAAGAGCGGCAGCAAGCGCCGCGAAAAACATTGGAAACTTTTTCATATCATACATACAATTACATTGTTTTCAGAATTTGAGCCTCAGCGACAAGCCGTAGAAGAACCCAGGTATGTAGGAACTCACCGACGACCACCGTTCTGTACGGGTGGAATAGACCTGCCCGTGGTTGTTGAAGAAATTGTTGGCATAGAACGATATGGACGCGATGTCTCCGATTTCCTTGGTCACGCTGATATTGGCCGAGAAATACGGGGAAATCCTGTCCTTCGCGAAATAATATGTGTAGGAAGACTTCACAGCCAGGCGGGAAAGGTCGGAGTAGAGCTGCGGGGCGTTGTCTCTCGCCCACACGAAATCCTCGTAGAAGTTTCTCGGGGAAAGGTCGTCATAGCTCACATAGTACAGAGGATATGTGACAGTATAACTGTCGCCGTCATAGATGCTTCCGCCGTCCTCAGCCGGAAAATAGTCCGTCCTGCCCGAGAGCACATAAGACCTCTGTCCTCCGTCCATCTCGCTCAGGAAACGGCTGTATCTTAAAAGCGAGGCCTCGAGTTTGAGGGATATGACCATGCGGACTTTCGGGATGTGGGTGGTGACAGTCAGGTTGGTGTTGAGCCTGCGGGACTCGGTGCCGTTGCTGATTGAGTTGCCCCCATAATAGAATCCCACATATTTGAACGGTGTCCCGTCCGCCGATGTCACGCTTGTAGGGCAGTATGCAGTGATGTTCCTGTCCACGGACCTGTAGCCGTAGAAGGCCCCGTCAAGGCGGATGGTAGTGTTTATCGGGCGGATACGCTTGAAGTCCACCACCCATTCGATACCATATCGGGTCACTGGGGAGACATCGTTGTCCGCATAGCGCTTGCTCACGAACGACTCCCTGGTGGCGTATGTAAGTGTCTGCGGGGACATGGCCCCGGTCCTGTCATAGACGGTCACGATACCTGTCTTCCCGTCCACCTCGTACTGTCTGTCGTCCACAGGTATGGTGCATGCGTCGAGGTCGCTCTGGTCCGTATAGTTGTATGTGAAACGCTCGTAATCCGTGGTGATACGGTACGAGTCCAGTGTCCTGGAATAATACGCCGCGAGCGAAATCCTGTATCCGTCCAGGTCTATGTCCATCCCGATCTCGGTCTGCTTGCTTTTCTGCCAGCGCAGGTCGGCATTGTATTCTATGGTGCGCGGCAGGATGTAGTAGGCGTAGTATGCGTTCCCGTCGCTTCCGGTGGTCGGGGTGAACACCCTGATGTCCTGATATGTAGGCTCCGGATAGAGCACCCCGTATGAAGGCAGCTTGACAGACACTCCCCAGCTCGCGCGGAAAGAGAGCTCCTTTACGGTACGGTCCACCCTGTCCTCAGGGGAGAAGACGGTGTATTTGGCGTTGAAGCGCGGCGACCAGCTCGAAGTGGTACCGTAGGCGGAGCCGCGGATGATGGTGTTGTCGTTCCTCACACCTGCGATGAGGTTGAGGCGGGTAGAGCCGAGGTGTATGGTGACATTGTCCTCGAGATACACTGCGGCATTGTTCATGAAAGGGGTGTCGCAATAGCGGTACTCCCTGAATGTCGGGGCGGTGGACATATCGTCCGAATACTGCCCTGTCCCGAAATTGCCCTCGCCGGACCACTCGGCCCCGATCTTGACCTTGTTGTTCACCTTGCCGAAGCTGCGCGCCCAGTCGGCTTTCAGGGAGACCTTGTAGTTGAGAGGACGGTCATCGGTGCGCATTGTGTTGTACCAGTACCCTCTCGGTATCAGGATGACCGCCGCAGACGGGTCGTCAGCATAGTCGCCGGCGACATAATATCCTTCCTGTGTGCCGTGCAGGGCCACGGTGCCTGCCGCGTTCGAGTAGTTGGTCCTCACTGCGCTCTGCCTGTCGTTATAGACAGCCGAGGCTTTAAGTTCCAGATTCGTGATCCAGGGCTTGCTGAGAAGCCACCCGAGGGTGACGCCGCCGCGGTATACATTGTCCCTCTGGCGGGTGTATGTGTCGAGGAATGTGTCCGGGTCCGCCTTGGTGTCGTAGCCTCCAAGGTTCCCGGTCAGGCTCGCGGACAGGCGCAGAGGGGTCTGGGCCAGGGCCCCGCGGGAGAAAGTGTTGCTGTATGTGAGCGAGAGCTGCTTCCTGTCGTATGACGAGTACGGGGACATCTGGCTGGAGATGGCGCGGGTGTATTCCAGAGACGCGTTGAGCACCCCGGCGGATGCTCCACTGCGGGATTCCCCGAGGCTGAACCCCTTGCTGAGCGACACCTGCTTGGTCCTCGGATTCGTGGAGAGGGTCACCATATATGGGGTGACACCCTTCCGCGTGTTTATCTTCACTATCCCGGAGGACATATCCCCGTATTCGACGGAGGCCACCCCGGAGATGACTTCGACAGACTCGACATTGCTGGAGGCGATATTGTTGGTGGTGACTCCGGCGGCATCCCCGAAACTGGCGTTGTTGGAGAGCCTGACCCCATCGACTTCGACTGCGGTGCTGAATATAGGGTTGCCGCTTTCCGCCGCCCCGCCCGAACGGATTTCGAATCTGTGTGCGGAGGTGAGGGACGGGTTGGATGTGGTCCCGCCCGGCAGGAGCCCCGCTATGTCAGTGACATTCAGCATCTGGACATGGTCCAGGGCGGTCCTGTCCACGATACGGCTCGTGGTGGCGCTGTTCCCGTTGTCCTGAGCCGTGACCACGACGCTCTCGAGCATGAGGTTGTCCTCGTCCATGAAAATCTCGTACCCTGTTATATCACCTCTGACCGTAATATTCTTTTCCACAGGCACATATCCCAGACATGAAGCGCTGATCACGTTCTCCCCGGGGTAAACGTTGCCTATGGTGAACCTGCCATCCGCATCCGCCACAGCCCACTGGCGGGAATCCTTGAGGATGACGGCGACGAACTCCACAGGCTCGCCGGTCTTCCTGTCCAGGACCCTCCCTGAAACGGAAAATGTCTGCGCATGGACTGCCGGCAAGATAGCAAGCAGAAAGAAATATGTCACCAATACATGTTTCATATACTCTCCGAACGTGCAAAAGTACAGGAGAGCATCAGGACGGACAATCGCAATTAATGGCTAAAAATAACCTCCTGCATCGCTTCTGATAGCGATGCAGGAGGAGGAACAATGTGTACTGTCTCAATTTTCAGATCCGGGACATATCACCGGACAGCTGTCGGAAAGGTCACTTCACTTCCAGGACCTCGCCGTGATCCCTGACAACGGCCTCTTTCCACTTGTCGGTATAGCCAGGGTTGGAAATGGCCCCTGGGATGCGGTCGGAGTAGCCGTTGGTTATGAAGGACCCGTCAGGATTCTGGCCCTTGACATTGCCGTCCATATATTTCAGAAGGAGGAAGACCTCCAGGTTCACCCACTCGTTGAAAATACCCTGTGCAGTATTTACGGAATAGTCTGTCAGATACTTGTACACCTCTGAGAAGTCGGCTTTCTGTTCAGCCTTCTTCGAAGACCTTGAGCCTGTAGCGGCAAGGGCCTGGTCATATTTGGTCTTGGCGATTGCATCGACTTCAGGTACGGCAGCCATCTGCGCCACCTCGAATGCGTCTATGGCAGCCCTCACTGTCGGCGCCATGGTATCGTACATCCTGTAGCAAGCGTTGGAAATGCGGTTGCATATCCAGAAAGCGGAAGTAGGCGAATACTCGAGCATGCTCCCGTTCCCTTCGGCAAAACATTCAGGCACTGCCCTTGTGCTTGTATATATAGGTGTGAGGTATGAAGTGGCCGCATCGTCGGTACCGAACCAGAGAAGTCCCCCGATCATGTCCGGAAGCCATCCGCGGGACTGCCCCACAAACCAGAAACCGGTCTGCTGGGTTGCTATCGCCCTCTCATTGACATAGGTTTTGCCCCCGTACTCGAAATCCATAGGCCTCCACCTGTAAGGCAGGGCGTTCCCGCCGGCACCGATATCGGTGGTCATGTCCATCGGAGTACCCTCGTAATGGTCGCGCATCACATCAGCCACATTCTTCATGGTAATCTTCCTTGACGGCTTCACGAAAAGAGGGAACCTCTTGGAAGCGTCATGTCCCATCGCGTACTCGATATAGTCATATGCGTCTTTCGTCACTTCATTGCCGTTCTCGTCGATGAATGTGAACTTGCCGTCGCAGAGGATGTTGAAAGCAGACCACGCACGAGCCTCACACCCACGCATTCCGCTGAAATTAAGCGGGTTGTAAGCATCACAGAAGCTGAATTCCTCATCCGGTCCGTCATAGTATCCCATCTCGCGGGCGAAAGAGATAACATCCTCCGCATAGAGGCAGTTCTCTGGGTCGTCGAGAGGGAAAGTGCTGATCCTTGCCTGGTTGGCATGGGCACAGATATATCCGTCAGGCACCCTGCGTGCGACCCAGACGATCCCCTTGCGGACATTCTCCCCGTTTTCCATCTTCATTCCCTTGCCGATAAGGTCCATGACCCAGACCTCATCCTTGTCAGCGATGGAGAATGACTCTCCGGAAGAGCAGTAGCCGTATGTGCCGGCGAGATCCACGATCACCTCTATGGCCTCCCTCGCTGTCCTTGCCCTCTGGAGAGCTATGTATATGAGGGAGCCGTAATCCATTATCCCTGTGGTATCCGTAAGCTCATAACGTCCTCCGTAAGTGGTCTCGGCGATGATGAGCTGGTGCTCGTTCATGTTGCCTACCGTCTGATATGTATGGCTCACCTGCGGAATCTGCCCGAGGTACCTGGCTGTGTCCCATTCATAGACATTGAGCATGGCGCCCTTCTCCCAGTCAGCCGCCGGATGGTAGTACAGTTCCCCGAAAAGCTGGTGGGAGTCGGCTGCATACGATATCATGCAGGATCCGTCGGCACTGGCGCCTTTGGTCACAAGGATGTTCGTACAGGCCTCAGCGCTGCGAGGGAAAAGCGCAGCGGCCATCCCCGCCGCTGCAGTCAATGCAAGAGTCTTGATCTTCATGTTTTCCTGATATGTTTTTTTCAAAAAAATCCGGGAAAGACCGGAAATCATGCAAAAGTATTGAATTTTATTGGAAAACCTCGTGACATGGATGTGAAATTTGATATTTGTCTAATTATTCCTAAATTTGCATGATTGTGCGCATGCACTATGGCATTGGATTTAACCTCAGTGACAATGGACATTTTAGGGAAAAACCTTCTTCTCATTGCGGTACTGGCCGCATGTACCGGACTTACGGCGGCACACGCCCAGGAACAGCAGGAACCGCCTGACATGATGGAAATCGCCGAGAACGAGGCAGACAGGCTGCAGAGGCTTCTGGACCTTGACGGCTGGCAGGTATTCTATGTGGATTCCACACTCAAGCATGACTTCCCGGCCATGCAGGATGAAATGAAAAAGCTCCAGGACGCAAAAGTGTCGAACTCCTCCATGTATATAGCCGTACAGGACAAATGGATGGAGCAGATAGACAAGACATACAAGGAGATATTCACCGAAGAGCAGTGGGGCATCTATCTGAAGAACGGCGCGGCCAAGCATCAGAAAGCGAGAGAGAAAAGGAAGCAGAAGGCGATAGAGGCGGAGCGTAAGCTGAAGGAGAGGCTGGGAAAACTTTAGGAGACACGGGTTCATGCCGGAGCCCGGAACAGTTGAATTATACAAACAATATTAATTCGTCGAACCGACGTTATATTATGAAAGAGAAGATAGAAGCGCTGCTGGCGGAGATCGAGGCATTGTCATGCAAGAGCCAGCAGGATATCGAGAATGCGAGAGTGCGCCTTCTGGGCAAAAAAGGCTCTGTGACAGCACTGTTCGAGGAATTCAGGACTGTCCCGCCTGAGATGAAACGGGAGTTCGGGCAGAAGCTGAACCAGCTGAAGAATGCTGCCATGGAAAAGATCGCGGCTCTCAAGGAGGCCGCCGAGGTGGGAAGCTCCGCCTCAGGGTCCTCACATGACCTGACTATGCCAGGAGTGCCTTTCAGGCTGGGATCACGCCACCCGGTGTCCATCGTCAGGGAGGAGATAATCGAAATCTTCCGCAAGTTCGGATACGACGTGGCAGAGGGACCGGAGATCGAGGATGACTGGCATGTGTTCGAGGCCCTCAACTTCCCGCCGGAACATCCGGCAAGGGACATGCAGGACACCTTTTTCGTATCCACCGGCCACAAGGACCCGATCCTTCTGCGCACACACACTTCAAGCGTGCAGGTAAGGGCCATGGAGACCATGCCTCTCCCTATCAGGATCATCTGTCCGGGCCGCGTGTTCAGAAACGAGGCCATCTCCGCGCGTGCACACTGCATCTTCCACCAGGTGGAGGGGCTTTATATAGACGAACACGTGACATTCGCAGACCTGAAGCAGGCCATCCTGCTCTTTGCCCGAGAGATGTTCGGCTCTGACGCACAGATAAGGATGAGACCGTCATACTTCCCGTTCACGGAGCCGTCCGCAGAAGTGGATGTGAGCTGCAACATCTGCCACGGCAAGGGGTGCAACATCTGCAAGGGCACCGGCTGGCTCGAAATCCTCGGATGCGGCATGGTTGACCCGAATGTCCTGGAGGCATCAGGAATCGACAGCAAGAAATACAGCGGCTTCGCCTTCGGAATGGGCGTAGAGCGCATCGCAATGCTCAAGTGGCAGGTCAAGGACCTCAGGAACTACTTCGAGAATGACCTGCGCTTCCTCAGGGAGTTCGAGACTTCAATCTGAGTAAGACAGATATAGCACAATATACCAAACAGTCCGGTCAGCCTCTTGAAGGCTGACCGGACTGTTTGCATCTGCAGCTTGCCGGGAACATCCCGAAGCCGTAATGTCCACTCTACTCCGCCGGAAGGAAGCCCTTGCGGATGAGCAGCTCGGCGATCTGGACGGCGTTGGTGGCGGCACCTTTGCGGAGGTTGTCGGCCACACACCAGAGATTGAGGCCGTACTTGACAGAAGGGTCACGGCGGATACGCCCTACGAAGACCTCGTCCTTGCCCCAAGCGTACAGAGGCATCGGATACACGTTGTTTGCAGGGTCGTCCTGGAGGATGCAGCCCGGTGTCTCGGAAATGATGCGTCGGACATCGGCAAGGTCAAAATCTTTCTCGAACTCGAGATTCACCGACTCCGAATGGCCGCCTTTCACAGGAACGCGGACTGTGGTCGGAGACACCAGGATGTTCTCGTCGAGGATCTTGTGGGTCTCATTGACCATCTTCATCTCCTCCTTGGTATATCCGTTCTCAAGGAAGCTGTCTATGTGCGGCAGGATGTTTTCGTCTATAGGATATGGATAGACGGCAGGATACTCTCCCCATTTCTTTCCGGAGCGCTCGGCCTCCATCTGATTCAAGGCCTTGTATCCGGTGCCTGTCACAGACTGATAGGTGGATACGACTATCCTCTTGATAGTGTATGCCTTATGGAGCGGCGCAAGAGGCATGAGCATCTGGATGGTGGAGCAGTTGGGATTGGCAATGATAAAGTCGTCTTTCCCGATGACATCCCCGTTGATTTCAGGGACGACAAGTTTCTTTGTAGGGTCCATCCTCCAGCATGAGGAGTTGTCCACCACACGGCATCCGGCTTCGGCAAATTTCGGGGCAAGCTCTTTTGACGCGCCTGCTCCGGCGGAGAACAGCGCTACGTCAGGACGTGCAGCGATGGCGTCGTCAGCGCTGACAACTGTCCATTCCTTTCCCCTGAATGTGATTTTGCGGCCTACGGATTTCTCGGAGGCCACTGGATAGAGTTCTGTTACGGGAAAGTTCCTCTCTGCGAGGACTTCCAGCATTCTGGTGCCGACCAGGCCGGTGGCACCGACAACAGCGACTTTCATGATTTTGTCTTTTTTATGTTAATACTATAATTTGGTCCGGTTATTCTGAGGGGGGACGGCTTTCATGTCTGAAGGTCAGTGACCGACAAAATCATGAAAGTCCGAAGGTCCGAAGACCTTCGCCTGTCCTCCCCCAGTCGCCTGCCGGCGACAGCCCCCTGGGGCATGCGGCTCCGCTTCGCTGCGCCGGCAGCTGCGCTGCTGCGACTTCCTCCAGGAAGTCTTGCTGACGCTCCGCTGCGGCCCTGAAGGGCCTTATTATATTTGTCTTTTTATGTTAATACTATAATTTGGTCCGGTTATCCGGGGAGGTCGACTTCCGCCCGGAAGTCTCGCTGACGCTCCGCTGCGGCTATTTCAGGGCGTTGTCAAGGTCATAGATAAGGTCATCTATGTTCTCCAGGCCGACAGAGAGGCGTAGCTGGTTCGGATATACACCCGCTGCCACCTGCTCCTCAGGACTGAGCTGGGAATGGGTGGTGGAGGCAGGATGCACGATGAGCGATTTGGCATCGCCGACACTTCCCACATGAAGGATGAGCTCCAGCCTGTCCACCAGGGCGGCAGCTCCGTCGAACCCGCCTTTCACCCTGAAAGTCAGCACACCGCCGAATCCATGTCTGAGGTATTTCTTTCCCAGCTCGTGGTAAGGGTTGCCCTCCAGACCCGGATAGTTGACACTCTCCACAGCAGGATGCTTCTGGAGAAACTGCGCCACTGCAAGAGTATTCTCGCAGCACCTCTCCCCGCGCAGTGACAGGGTCTCAAGGCCCTGGAGCATCAGGAACGAATTGAAAGGCGACGGAGCAGGTCCGAGGTTGCGCAACCCGTCCACGCGGATTCTCCCGGCGAAAGCAGCCTTGCCGAAGACCTCCGTATATACCACCCCGTGATAGCTCTCGGACGGAGCAGCGAGCAGAGGATACTTCTCCGGAGTCCATTCAAAGTTGCCGTTGTCCACGACCACTCCGCCCAGTGCCGTACCGTGTCCGCATATCCACTTGGTAGCTGAATGTATGCTGACATTCACACCCCAGTCGGATGCGCGGAAAAGATAACCTCCCATACCGAAGGTATTGTCTACCAGGACACAGATGCCATGACGGCGGGCCATATCCACTATAGGCTCGAAGTCAGGTATGCTGAAAGCCGGGTTTGCGAGATTCTCGATAAAGATAGCCTTGGTCTTCCCGTCCACCAGAGCCTCCAGGTCATCCACCTTGTCACTCTTGGCGAACCGCACCTCTATCCCCATGTCCCTGAGCGTGATGGCGAACATCGTGAACGTCCCCCCGTAAAGGAAAGGTGAAGCCACTATGTTCTCCCCCATCCCCGCCACATTCAGGATACTCAGCAGCACGGAAGACTGCCCGGAAGCCGTTGCGGTGGCGGCGACACCGTTCTCCAGCGCAGCCATTCTTTTCTCGAACATCTCGGTAGTGGTGTTCGTTATGCGTGTATAGATATTTCCAGGCTTGCTGAGGGTGAAAAGGTCCACCCCGTACTGCATGTTGTCAAACACGTATGCAGTGCTCTGGTAGATCGGCACAGCGGTACCTTTTGACTGTGGGTCAATTTCCTGTCCTGCCCTGACCTGCAGGGTCTCGAACTTATATTTCCTTTCTTTTGACATGGTTTATAAATTATTAATTTTCAATCAATTTCAATTCTTTTTCCAAGGGAGCTGTCACCGTAAGGTGACGGGGGGGAGAGACATAATGACATATTGGACATCAGACCAATATATCATTCAGAACACCGGAGGCTGTCTGGTATGCTCCTGCGCCAGCACCCTGTATCACCAGAGGAGACGGATAGAAGTCTGTCCTGATAATGGCGGCGTTGTCCGTCCCGCAGAGATTGTAGAGCGGATGCTCAGGGCCGACATTCTCCAGAGACATTTTCGCCTTATACCCGAACGGTGACGAATCGTCTTTGACCAGGGAAGCGATAAACCTCTGTCTCAAGCCTTTGGAGGCTGCAGCGTCGTATTGTGCCGCGAAAGCGGCCTCATTCTTCTCGAGTTTCCCGTAGAAGGCGTCCACCTTCCCTTCGAAGAACTCAGGGCCGAGGATAGGGCATATCTCCACATCCTTCTCGTCAATCCCGACCCCTGCCTCGCGCGAGAGAATCAGCAGCTTGCGGAGTACATCGCGGCCGCTCAGGTCAAGACGCGGATCAGGCTCCGTATAGCCTGCATCATGCGCCCTGCGGACTATCTCGGCAAACGTGGCCGTCTTACCTCCGTCATACGTGCTGAAGATGTAATTCAGCGTACCTGAGAGCACTGCCTCGATGCGGTGTATCGTATCTCCGCTGTTGACACTGCGCGAAATGGACTCAAGTATCGGCAGCGCGGCCCCCACAGTGGTCTCGTATTTGAGTGACGCCCCGTTCTCGAGCGCTGACTTCTTCAGGGCCTGGTACTGCGCATACGGAGACGAGAAGGTTATCTTGTTGCATGCAACCACCGAATATCCGTGCTTGAAAAGATTCATGTACTTATATGCTATATCGGAGCTTGCAGTGCAGTCCACGAAGACGGAATTCTGCAGGGATGTGTTTGCAAGGGCTTCGAAATAAGCCTCATCCGCAGCACTCTCCCCGCTCTCGAGCCTCTGCTGTATGTTGTCAAGAGGGAGCCCGTCGTTGTCGATGACGAAACGTCTGCTGTTGGAAAGTCCTGCGATGCGGAGACGTTTTCCAGTCCGTGCCGCAATGCTGTCCCCGTTACGGGCGATAATATCGATAAGTGCCTTGCCTACAGTACCGTAGCCTGCCACAAAAAGGTTGACGTCCTTTATGGCTGTCTTCTCGAAAAACTCATTGTGGATATACCTTATTGCCCTGTTCACATCCTCGGAATGGACAATCACGGAAATGTTGCGCTCTGATGACCCCTGTGCCGTGGCCCTTATGGACACGCTGTGGCGTCCGAGAGCCGCGAGCATGCGTCCTGTAGTCCCGCACTGGTTCAGGATGTCATCGCCGACGAGGCACACTATTGAAAAGCCCTTTTCCACCTTCAGCGGGTTGAGCTTCCCGAGTGAAATCTCGTATGCAAACCTGGCATCAGCCGCAGCCTTCGCCTTGTCAGCGTCCTTCTCCGACACGGCAATGCACATGGTATGGACAGAGGAAGCCTGGGTGATAAGGATGATGTTGATTCCACTGCGGCTCAACGTGTCGAAAAGCCGGCTCGAGAATCCGGGGATGCCCACCATGCCGCTTCCTTCGAGAGAGAGCAGGGCGATGTTGTCCGAGTTTGAGATGCCGATAAGGTTACGGTGGCAGCGGGGAGGGTTCTTCTCGATGAGTGTCCCCGGAGCTTCAGGATCAAAAGTGTTCTTGACATATATAGGAATACCCTCGGAGACAACAGGCTGGATAGTAGGAGGATAGATAACCTTCGCCCCGAAATGCGAAAGCTCGAGGGCGGCCCTGTAGGAGATGTTGCTGATGGTCTTGGCTCCGGGCACAACCTTCGGATTGGCTGTCATCATCCCCGGCACATCTGTCCAGATTTCGAGGATGCGGGCGTTGCACCCCACCGCAAGAAGCGAAGCAGTATAGTCCGACCCTCCCCTGCCAAGAGTCACAGTACGGCCCTGCATATCCGAGGCGATGAAGCCAGGCAGGACAAACAGGGAGGCTATAGGGTTGTTTTCCAACATCCTGGACACGTTGGCATTTGTCTGGGCGGTATCCACGACATTTACCCCGTCCCTTTTCTGCGTCCTGATTATAGAACGGGAATCTATCCATTTGGTAGCGATTCCGATGGATGCCAGCTTGGTAGCGATTATCCTGGTGGATATCAGCTCTCCGCAGCCCTGGATTGCGTCCAGGCTCGCCTCGCTGAGCTCCCCGAGAAGGCAGACACCCTGCGCTATCCCCCTGAGCGAATCGAAGACGCTGTCGCATACCTCCAGGCTCTCCTCATGCTTCTCAAGCGGAAGAAGTTCCCTGATGATGGCATGATGTCTCTTCTGGTACTCGTCGATGATGGACCTGTAGTCCTCATCCCTGGATGCCGCCATATTGCCAATCTTTATCAGAGCGTCTGTAAATCCGCTTATGGCAGAGCACACCAGTATGGTACGGTCCCTTTCTACGGCCCTGGACACTATATCCGCCACTTTGGCCATGTTGGCGGCATTCGCCACTGACGTACCGCCGAATTTGAGCACTTGCATATATGTTCCTGTTTTTAGCTGTTCATTATGTCATTTTCCCCCTCTTCCAGCACAGGCCGGAGGACAGACGCAATCTGACTGTACTCCAGAAGGAATCCGTCGTGTCCGAATCTGGATGTTATCTCATGGTACACGGCTCCCGGGATGCAGTCCGCAATATAACGCTGCTCCTCCACCGGGAAAAGGTCGTCGCTGTCTATACCGATCACTATACTTGACGCCTTTATGCTTCCAAGGGCAGCGGGTACACCTCCGCGCCCGCGTCCTACATTGTGGCTGTCAACGGAATAGGTAAGATACATGTACGAATAGGCGTCGAACCTGTCGGACAGTTTCTTTCCCTGGTATCTTTCATACGACGCGGCCCTGTCTGCAAACAAGGTGTCTTCATCCTGCTCGGCCTGCGTCGCGTTGTATCCCTCGTAGCTGCGGTATGAAATCAGGGCCATCGCGCGTGCCGCCCTGAGGCCGGCTGCCCCGCCCTGAAGGCTTTCACACAGGCGGAAAGTCCCGTCTGCCTCAAGAGCCATTCTCTGGGCTTCATTATGTGCTGTAAGCCAAGGTGTCACCCGGTATCCGCACGCTATGAACGCCGCGTTCCTTATCACATCAGGTTCCATGACAGCCCACTCGAGAGCCTGGAAGCCCCCGATAGAACCGCCTACGATGAGGTCTATCTTCTCTATACCGAGATGTCTGCGAAGAAGGATTTCCGACCTGACAATGTCACGTACTGTGACTTTCGGGAAACCGAAAAAATACGGCGTACCTTCCGGGTTGTCCCCGGTCACTGTCCCCGGCCTTGGGGATGCAGGACCTGAAGACCCGTATGCGGACCCGAGCATATTGGCACATACAATCACATGTTTTTCAGGGTCGAAGAACTTGCCCGGACCTACAAGCTCCGGCCACCAGTCCGACGGATCGGAATTGGCCGTAAGGGCATGGGTTATCCATATAACTTTCTTTCCGGATGAAGAAATGCCTGAGCCGTGATATGCCTTGTAGCCACATTCCGAAATATGATAGACCACTTTCAAAGCTTCTATCGTCCCTCCGGCTTCACAGGCGAACTGTCCATTGTGGATGTATTCCTGTCGTATCATCTTGACATTTGTTAATTCATTGTTTCATGTCCAATACCGGATCCGGCTCTGCACGACGGAATGTCTCCATGTCCCGTCACGATGCCGCGATTCCGGCAGTCTGTCTGATTTGATTCTGTAATATGGAAGCCGGAGTGGACATCCCGTACACCGCCCGGCAATAGAAAACGCCATGCATCTTAACGATGCATTCGCTTGGACATCATAGATGATATGAAGGATGACATTTTCATAACCGGGTGCAAAGATAGGGATTTTTTGCTTTCCTCCAAAAATAATAACAGGAAGGACCTGAGTGAGCCCGGGACGCGCAAGAGAGGCAGAATCCACGGCCCGGACCGTGCTGCAGGCAATCGGAAAGTACGATATGCCACAATCAGGGGCTGTATCAACATCCTTTTTGATACAGTCCCTGATTCTCGGACCAGCTTGAATCAGACAATCCTAAGCCATTGGCCTACATCGGATTCACGTTACTTAACGTCAGTTCGACGAATTTATGTTTAACAATATTATCCTAAAAATCAATATTTTATCATTTATGACAGCCCCGGTGGGGCATGCGCCTCCGCTTCGCTGCGCCGGCACCTCCACTGCCTCGGTTTCCCTGACGGATACCTCGCTGACGCTCCGGTGCGGCCCTGTTGGGCCTTCCTATCTTATTCCCCAGTCACTTCGTGACAGCCCCTTGTTAAGGGGCGCCACCCCCTTCCTTCCCCCTCGCCGGGGGACCTGTCGCAGGCAACGGGCCTGCTCCTTAATAGGTAATTCGATGTAATTTAATGAATTAAATTCATCGAATTCACGT
>JADILZ010000057.1 GCA_017695065.1 Candidatus Cryptobacteroides excrementipullorum | reverse complement strand
GCTTGCTCCGAACAATTAGCATTTAATCAGGAAAGATGAAAAAAGTGAGAATATATGCAGCATGCGCCGTTGCGCTGATGACAGTCATGGGCGCATGTACCAAAGAAGACTTCAGCGGTGCCGGCAGCCAGACTCCTTCACAGGATCCGGTTTCCCTCGATGGAGAGGTAATCGTGAAGTTCGATCCGTATGTGGGAGACATTCTTGACAGGATGGGAGAAGGTATCGCCACCCGTTCCGGGATCCTTCCCGTAGACGAGGTCCTGGACCTTGTCGGGGGCTATGAACTCGAGAGGGTGTTCCCGTCCGATCCTCGGTTTGTGGAGAAGGAAAGGAAAGCCGGGCTGAACCTCTGGTACGTGGTAAGGTTCGATGCCTCCCGGTACGGTGTGGATGACGTGATCGGCAAACTCTCTTCTGTAGGGGAAGTACAGACTGCTGTCCCGAACAGGATTATCAAGAGGGCTTATGACCCGCAGGCGAAACCTGTACCGTTCACTCCGGCGGCTACACGTGCAGGGGCATGGACTGATCCCGGTGCATTCAATGACGAGTTTTTCAAATACCAGTGGGATCTGGTGAACCGTGGCGAGGACAACGGGTCAGTATATACTGTCGATTCCGGCAATCCCTCTTTGGCCGACCTTGCGGGTGAAGCCTTTTTCGGAAAGAAATTCGTGAAGGATGTGGATGTGAACCTTTTCTCTGAAGGAGAGGGCTCGAACGGGGCATGGGGCCGGTGCACGGGCGACCCGTCCGTGATAGTGGCGGTACTTGATGAAGGAGTGTGCCTCGAACATCCTGACCTGATGGCAAATATATGGTCCAACACTGCGGAGATTCCGGGCAACGGTATCGATGATGACGGCAACGGCTATATCGATGACGTGAACGGATTCAACTTCATCGTAGGCAACGGCCAGATCACATGGAATGACATAGCCGACACAGGGCACGGCACGCATGTGGCCGGGACGATTGCGGCAGTAAACAACAATGGCCTCGGTATCAGCAGCATCGCCGGCGGTACTCCTGATGCTCCGGGTGTCAGGATCATGTCCTGCCAGGTGTTCTCCGGAGAGATGGCCAGCAACAGCGTATCGCTTGTCAAGGCCATAAAATATGCCGCCGACAACGGTGCTGTAGTCCTGCAGTGCAGCTTCGGCTACAATTCCGGCGCCGCCAACCCTTATATTTATGGACAGGGCTTCCGTACCCAGGAGGAATGGGAGGAGCAGAGCCCACTCGAGAAGATAGCCCTCGAGTATTTCGTGAACAATGCAGGAAGTCCTAACGGCCCTATCGACGGAGGTATCGCTGTATTCGCCTCAGGAAACGAGTATGCCCCTGCAGCCGGCTTCCCTGGTGCTGCCGACTACTGCGTGTCCGTGGCTGCTGTTGCCGGGGACGGTACCCCTTCAACATATACCAACTACAGCACAGGTACTTCTATTTCAGCTCCTGGTGGAGACCGGGACTATTATTACGAGTATCTGGGTACTGGCGGTGACGGCGTAGGCGCAGACGGTCGCGGCGCAGTGGGCACTGTCCTTTCAACTCTTCCGGAGCATGTCAGTGCAAGCGGTTACGGTTACATGGAGGGGACTTCGATGGCTTGCCCTCATGTCTCTGGCGTTGTGGCTCTTGGCATTTCCTATGCTGCACAGAAACACCGCCATTTCACTTCAGAGGAGTTCCGCCAGATGCTGTTCGACTCGGCAAACCGCAATATCCTTGACCAGGCTTCTTCAGGAAAGAAATACTATTATACATACATCTCCGACCTCGGGCTTGCCCAGAGGACAAATTTCGACATGAACAAGTACAAGGGCCAGATGGGTACCGGTATGGTTGATGCCGGCGCCCTGCTTGACATGATCGACGGAGGTGCCGGTGTGGCTATGAAGTTCCCTAATATCTATGTGGCTGCCGGAGCCGAGGTGACTGCCGATGCCGGATTCTACATTGAAGGTACGGACTTCTCTGTGACAGTGGCAGACGAAAGCGTCGCTACTGTGACAAAGGTTTCCGACGGGAAGTTCAGCTTCAAGGGTGTCAGAGCAGGGAGTACGACCGCTACCCTGACATATTCCGGCGGCAGCCAGGATTTTACCGTGACAGTGCGCAACACTGTGGGAGAAGGCTGGCTCTGATTTTTTGTCCATATGAAGTTTCCCGTAATATTGATATGCGTATTTCTTCTGCCTGTCTGGCTTCCGGGCCTGCAGGCGGAAGGTTATTCCGGGGTTTCAGGCACTGGGTTTCCTCCGGTTCCTGGAATGTCCTTTGATTCACTGAGCATTGACATAGGACGGATTGATGAAGACGGGGAACCCGTGAAGTGTGTTTTCCGGTGGAAAAACCACAGCGGTGCCCCTGTGTCCGTATTGATGGTCCGGACAACGTGCGAATGCCTTGTGCCTGAGTTCTCTACGGAACCCGTCGCACCGGGAGGTGAGTCCACGGTCACATTTGTCTATCATCAGAAAGGACACCCGGGGAAGATTGACAGGAAGGCTTTTGTCTATACCGGGCTTTCTTCCGGCTCCCCTACAGCCGTCCTGGAGGTTAAAGGGACAGTGGTACCTTCTTCCAGACCGGTGTGGCAGTACCGTTACAGGATGGGGACACTGCTGCTCAGGCAGACTATGGTGCGGATAGACGGGAAAGAGAAGCAGGTGGAAAGGATTGCATGCATGAATGACGGGGATTCCGGACTTTCCCTGAGCGTGGACAGCTCCGCACTTCCGGAATGCTTTTCGTTCAGATGCGAGCCTGCGGTACTCGGGCCTGGCGAGACAGGTGACATTGTCATAAGTTTCGACCCGGGTAAAGTCAGGGACAGCCTGCTGGACGAGATACCGGTCATCCTCCAGGGCCTGGATGAGTCTGCGGGAGACAGGACATTGAAAATAAAGACAGGGGAGAGCAGGGAAGAAGTATTGTCTGCGTACCCGGAGAGAAAACAGTAACAAAAGAAAAAACCAGAACAATGAAAACAATATTGAAATCTGTATTTGCCGCTCTGCTGGCATCGTTTGCATTAAGCTCATGTACGGAGGACAGCCCGGAAACGGTCTCCTATCTTCCTGTGACGGCGAACAATATCTCAGGGACATGGCAGCTGAGCGAATGGCTCGGCGCCCCGCTGGCGGAAGGCAGCTACGTGTATATGGATATAGTGAGGAGGGACACTGAGTTCACCCTTTACTACAACCTCGAGACATTCTCCCCGTATATCAGGACAGGGATCTACAGCGTGGACGAACAGTCCGGCATAGTAAGCGGCCGGTATGACCATTATGCCGGGGAATGGACCCACAGCTATATTGTCACGGAACTGACGGCGGACCGGATGGTCTGGACTGCCGTTGATGATCCGGATGATGTTTCCGTCTATGTCCGTGTGGACAGTGTCCCTGATGATATAAAGGGATCCGTGGAAACTTCTCCGGAGGAATAACGGAGGATTGTCCCGTACTGCATTTTGAGGGTGCCCGGAGAACCGGAGCACCCTCAAAATGTCTATCCTGGAGCGTAATGCTCAATATGACAGCGGGGTCATGCAGAGTCTTCTGGACTCGAAATGGGCCAGGTACCTGAATCCGGCATCCCTTGCGACCGCTGCAAATCTCTGGAATCCGTCACCAGGCCTGTGTGCGTCATGCGAGTCGGACCCCAGGCTGACGGCCTCACCTCCGAGCTCTCGGAAACGTCTGAGGATATTGATATCCTGCACAGGAGTCCTGCCATTGTAGTCCTTGTATGTCTTGGTGTTGATTTCCAGGGCCTTGCCCTCTTCAGCCAGATATCTCAGCATGGCATCGAGTATGTCGCTGAAGTCCTTGTACATTATGCTTGCCTGTGGATAGGGGGCATATCTGGCCACATAATCATAGTGCCCCATGATGTCGAAGTCGCCGAGCCAGGTCATTTCCTCGTAGATTGTCTCGAGATAATGCCCGTATGCCTGTTTCCAGTCCTTCCCCTCGTAATAGCTTCCGTAGAAAGGATCAGTGTCATCGAGATAGTGCACGGATGCTATGACCTGGTCAAACCTGTATGTGCCGAGATGCTTCCTGATTTCCTCCCTGCAGCCTTTCTGGAGGCCGATTTCTATTCCTTTGAATATCCTGAACCCCTGGCCGTGGACAGCCTCATTCCTTCTGTTCACCCTGTCGATCTCGGCCTGCTGGGCCTCTACGTCGAACACTTCCGGCACAAGGTGCTCGAACTGCGCTTTCATCGGCGGGACATAAAAGTCACAGTGGTCTGTAAAGCATATCCCGCCCAACCCATTCTCCAGGGCCGCTGCGGCAGATTTCTCCACAGTAGTCTTTTTCCCGTCGAATGAGAACTGGCTGTGGTTGTGGTTGTCATAAAGTCTCATCAGCTGAGCCCGTTTATAAATCCGTTTTCCACATCTATGTCCAGGGCCTGGGGATGCTTCGGCAGACCAGGCATCCGGATGATGTCTCCTGCGATGGCCACTATCATCTCAGCCCCGGCATTTATCACGATGTCGTTTATCTCGAAAGTGAATCCCTCTGGTGCTCCGTAGATCTTCTGGTCCTGCGAGAACGAGTACTGGGTCTTGGCTATGCAAACGGGGAAGCCGGACATCCCGAGCCTTGCGGCCATACCGAGCTTGTTCAGTGCTGTCTTGCTGAAGACCACATCCCCGGCCTTGTAGATGCCTTTGGCCACTTTCTCTATCTTCGCCTTCAGGCTGTCGCTGTCACTGTATGTGAATTCCAACGGACCGGAAGGCCCGGACTCTATGGTCTCCACCACTTTGCGAGCGAGGTCCACAGCCCCGTCCCCGCCGTGGGCATATCCGTCGTTGACGGCAAATGCGACACCGGCCTCCTCGCAGTGTTTCCTGACGAGCTCTATCTCCTCCGGAGTGTCGCTTGCATATCTGTTGAAGCATACCATCACCGTCTGTCCGAATCCCTGCAGGTTCCTGATATGGCGGTCCAGGTTGGCGAAGCCTTTGCGTACACCCTCAAGTGACGGCTCCTTTATCTTTTCAAGCGGCACTTCACCATGCATCTTGAGACCCTGGAGTGAAGCCACCAGCAGAGTGAGTGCAGGTCTGATCCCGCTCTTGCGGCATTTTATGTTCAGGAACTTTTCCGCCCCGAGGTCTGCCCCGAAGCCTGCCTCCGTGATGGCGTAGTCCCCGAAAGTCATGGCCATTTTCGTGGCCATGACTGAGTTGCAGCCGTGGGCTATGTTTGCGAAAGGCCCGCCGTGCACGAATGCTGCCGTCCCTTCTGTCGTCTGCACCAGGTTCGGGTTCAGGGCATCCGTCAGCAGTGCCGTAATGGCACCTTCTACTCCAAGGTCCTTTACTGTGAACGGGCTCCCGTCGAACCTGTATCCGAGGAGGATGTTGCCTATCCTGCGTCTGAGGTCATCCATGCTGTCTGCCAGACACAGGATGGCCATGATTTCAGAGGCCGGGGTGATGTCGAATCCGGATTCCTGCACTATGCCGTTGGTCCTCGGCCCCAGGCCTGTGACTATCTTCCTGAGAGAACGGTCGTTCACGTCCAGCACTCTTTTCCAGAGCACTTCTTTCAGGGCGAACCCCTCCTCCTGGTGCTGGTACAGGTAGTTGTCCAGCAGGGCGGCAATCATGTTGTGGGCGGATGTAATGGCGTGGAAGTCCCCTGTGAAATGCAGGTTTATCTTTTCCATCGGGACCACCTGCGCATATCCCCCTCCTGCAGCCCCTCCTTTCATGCCGAAGCAAGGGCCAAGTGACGGCTCTCTGAGCGCGAGGACGGCCTTCTTTCCTATCTTGTTCATCCCCAGGGCCAGGCCTATGGATGCCGTGGTTTTCCCGATGCCAGTCTTTGTGGCGGTGATGGCCGTCACAAGGATGAGCCTGCTTTTGCGTACCTTCTCTTCATCAATAAGGGAAAACGGCACCTTGGCCATGTATTTCCCGTACTGCTCGATGCTTTCCTCCGGAATGCCGATACCTGCGGCGACATCGGCGATTTTCCTCATTTTTACGTTTCTTGCGATCTCTATGTCTGGCTTCATTTATAAAAGGGATTTATATCGGATTGCGAAAGTAACAATAATTGAGGAATAATTATTAACTTCGCAAGTTAAAATGTAATTTTTCAAAGATGATAACTTTCGGGTTCAGAAATAAGACGAGCGGGCTGCTGAGAGCGGTCATCGCCATTGTCCTCGGACTTATAATGGTCTCATTCCCTGGTACATCCCTTATCATAATGGTAAAGATTGTGGCTGCCTTCCTCATAGCCTCGGGAGTTGTCTCCCTGGTGTTCGGGATAGTCAACAGACAGAACGGGGGCCTGGGTCTGATGATCACAAATACCGTAGTGGACATCATTCTCGGTATCCTCATATTCATGTTCCCGGCTGAGGTGGCCGGTATCGTCATGTTCATCCTCGGGCTGCTCCTGATGTTCTTCGGGATATTCCAGATAACGGCCCTGCTGAGTGCGAACAGGGTGCTGCCGGTGGGCCTGTGGGCATTCATCCTCCCGGTGTTGTGCACGGCAGGAGGAATCCTGGTGATCTTCCATCCGTTCGGACTGGGGAGTTTCATCACCCTGGTGGCGGGAATCACTCTCCTGGTGTACGGCATATCTGAACTTGTCTCTACATGGAAGATGCGCAAGGCCATGAAGGAATACGAGATACGTTTCTCCGCACCGGAGACCGGGAAGCCTTCTGCAGACTCCTCCATGGAGGATGTCAGGGATGTTGACTATGAAAAGGTCGGGGAGGACAAGTAAGACTTCCCGATGATTCCAAAGGAGACAGTAGAAAGGATACTTGACACCGCTCAGATTGTGGATGTCGTTGGTGATTTCGTCTCGCTCAAGAGGCGGGGCGCCAATTTCGTGGCATGCTGTCCCTTCCACAATGAAAAGACCCCGTCCTTCTATGTGTCGCCCGCCAAGGGTATTTACAAGTGTTTCGGCTGCGGCAAGTCCGGGACTGCAGTGGGATTTGTGATGGAGCATGAGAACCTGTCTTACACGGAGGCTCTCAGGTATCTTGCAAGGAAGTACGGTATCGAAGTCGTCGAGAAGGAGGAGTCTGCCGAGGAGATAGCGAAGAGGCAGAGAAGCGAGAGCCTTTACCTGGTGTCGGAGTTCGCGGCCGGCTTTTTCAGGGACAGCCTTTCCTCCGGGGAAGGAAGGGCAGTCGGATATGCCTATTTCAAGTCCAGGAAACTGGAGGATTCCACGATTGCCCGCTTCGGTCTCGGGTGGTCACCTTCAGGGAGATACGCCCTGGCGGATGCCGCCAAGGCCGCCGGGTACAAGGATGAGTTTCTGCTGGACACCGGGCTCTGCTACAGGAAAGATGACGGACGGCTGCACGACAGGTTCTATGACAGGGTGATTTTCCCCATACATTCCGTCAGCGGCAGGGTGATAGCGTTCGGAGGCCGTACACTGAAGACGGACAAGACGGTCGCCAAATATGTCAATTCCCCTGAAACGGAAATCTATACCAAGAGCAGGTCCCTCTACGGGATATACTTTGCCAAGAACGAGATTTCCAGACAGGACAGGTGCTATCTGGTCGAGGGGTACCTGGATGTGATATCTATGCATCAGCTCGGAATCACGAATGTGGTGGCATCGAGCGGTACTTCCCTGACAGTGGAGCAGATAAGGCTCATCAGGAAATTCACTTCCAACATTACCATCATCTATGACGGGGACTCTGCCGGTATCCATGCCGCGCTGCGCGGGATCGGGCTGGTGCTGAAGGAGGACCTTAATGTGAAGGTGGTGCTCCTCCCGGACGGGGATGACCCTGATTCCTTCTCCCACAAGCATACCCTTGATGAAGTAAGGTCCTTTATAAGCGGGCATGAGCAGGATTTCATCAGCTTCAAGTCGGACATCCTTCTCGGCCAGGCCGGAGACGACCCGCTCAAGAAGGCGGAGCTCATAAACGACATCGCCGACACCATCGCCCTTATTCCGGATGCCGTGAAAAGGTCCGTATATGTCCAGGCGAGCAGCGTGAAGTTCGATATAGACTCGCAGATTCTTTTCGAAAGGATCGGCCACACAAGGACCGAAATGCTCCTTGCCGAGAAGAAGCAGCAGGAAAACAGGCGGCGCAAGGCCATGGAGGCCTCTGCCGTGCACGATGCGGACGACTCCGGAGAAAGCCTGCCGGAGACCGCCCATGAGACGGAAGATACGCCTTCCCATACAGGAGGCATAGTCCGGGACGGGGGCGTCAGGCTGGATGACCCGGGCCTCGCCCCATGTGAAAAGGAACTTCTCGGATTTGTCCTCGAGAACGGGGACAAGCCTCTCGAGTTCGACCGGGATTCAGAGTTCTACCCCGGGGACGGGCAGCACGAGACAGTGGCGGAATTCATAGACAGCGCCCTTGCAGCAGACGATGTGGTGTTTTCCAATTCGGTTTACAGGAAAGTGTACGACGAATATTTTTCCATGTATGACCAGGGCCTGTCACAGACGCAGATCCAGCGCCGTCTCCTGGACAGCATGGACAGGGATGTTTCTGCCGTGGCCTCCGACCTTCTGGTGGAGAAATATGTCATAACGGTTGAAAATTATCGCAGTTCGCTGACGTCACTTGGGACCCAATTGGTTATCTTTGTGCCGAAAGCCGTGCTCGCATACCAGGTGAAACGTATAGAGAAGAAACTGAGAGACTTGTCCGCTGACCTTGCAGGGGCGGGGGATGACCTGGAGTCACAGACCAGGATACTGAATGAAATATCGTTCTGGAACCGAGCCAAAGTGGTGATAAACACCAGGATGGGGCGGTAGAGAAGAAGTGGTGGATTGAAATTGTAACAATAAAAACTATATTAATCCGTCGAACTGACGTCAATTAAACAAGCGGATATGGAAAAGAAGGATTATAAACGTACATTAGTGACCTGTGCGCTCCCGTATGCCAACGGCCCGGTGCATATCGGCCACCTCGCCGGTGTCTATGTTCCGGCTGACATATATGTGAGGTATCTCAGGATGAGGGGAAAAGATGTCCTTTTCATCTGCGGCTCCGACGAGCACGGGGTGCCTATCACCATCAAGGCCAAGAAAGAAGGGTGCACCCCGCAGGATGTGGTGGACAGGTACCATTCCATAATTAAGAAGTCGTTCACCGGTCTAGGCATCAACTTCGACATCTATTCCAGGACTACTTCTGAAGTACATGACAGGACTGCATCCGAATTCTTCCGCAGGCTGTATGACGAGGGGAGATTCATAGAGAAAGAAAGCGAGCAGTATTATGACACAGAAGCCCGTACGTTCCTCGCTGACAGGTACATCGTCGGGACATGCCCGAAGTGCGGGAATGAAGGCGCTTACGGGGACCAGTGCGAGAAATGCGGAAGCACCCTCAGCCCGGACGAGCTTATCAATCCACATTCCGCACTGAGCGGCAGCACTCCGGTGAAGAAGAAGACACGGCACTGGTATCTGCCTCTGGATCAGTATGAACCGTGGCTCAAGGAGTGGATTCTTGAAGACCACAAGGAATGGAGGACCAATGTCTATGGCCAGTGCAAGTCATGGATTGACGGCGGGCTTCAGCCGCGTGCCGTGAGCCGTGACCTGGACTGGGGTGTCCCTGTGCCGGTGGAAGGGGCCGAGGGAAAAGTGCTCTATGTATGGTTCGATGCGCCTATCGGCTATATCTCAAATACCAGGGAACTGCTTCCGCAGAGCTGGGAAAAATGGTGGAAGTCTCAGGATACCAGGTTGATACATTTTATCGGCAAGGACAATATAGTCTTCCACTGCATAGTTTTCCCTTCAATGCTGAAGGCCTACGGCGGGTACATCCTTCCGGACAATGTCCCTGCAAATGAATTCCTCAACCTCGAGGGCAACAAGATTTCCACATCCAAGAACTGGGCAGTATGGCTCAATGAGTACCTGGAGCAGTTCCCGGGCCAGGAGGATGTCCTTCGATATGTCCTGTGTGCCAATGCTCCCGAGACCAAGGACAACGACTTCACTTGGAAGGATTTCCAGTCGCGCAACAACAGCGAGCTCGTGGCCGTGCTGGGCAACTTCGTGAACAGGGCAGTGGTCCTTACCCACAAATATTTCGGCGGCAAGGTCCCCGCAGACCTCAAGCCTGAGCCGGTGGACCGCGAAACTCTGGCCCAGATACCTGCCTTGAAGAAGGCCGTGGAGGACAACCTGGAAAACTTCAAGTTCCGCGAGGCCCTGAAGGAAGCGATGAACATCGCGCGTGTCGGGAACAAGTATCTCACTGACACAGAGCCGTGGAAAGTGTCCAAGACCGACATGGACAGGACGGCGTCCATCCTCAACGTGTCATTGCAGATATGCGCTGACCTGGCTATAGTATTCGAGCCTTTCCTGCCTTTCTCCGCAGGGAGGCTGCGTGACATCCTGAATGTCGGCCTGTATGCAGGCAGAGACCACCGCTCAGGGGAAGAAGGGACCTGCGGGGAAAACATTTTCAGGCCTGGCGAGTCTGCTGCCCTCCATACCGTACCGGAGGCATCTCATCCCGAGCGGAGTGCAGATCCGGCACATTCCATCACACTCACCTGGGACGACCTCGGAAGCGGATCCGTCCTGCCTGCAGGACATCAGCTCGGTGAGCCTGTCCTCCTTTTCAGCAAGATAGAAGACAGTGTGGTGGAAGCCCAGGTGAAACGCCTTGAAGATACCAGGAAAGCCAATGAGGCGGCAGCTGCAGCTGCCGCAGCGGAAGAAGCCGCGCACAAAGTGGAGCCTCAGAAGCCGGAATGTACGTTCGACGAATTCGAGAAGATGGACATCCGTACAGCCACTGTCCTGGAGGCCGAGCGCGTCCCTAAGACAGACAAGCTGCTGAAACTCACCATCGACACAGGCATCGACACCCGTGTGATAGTGTCGGGCATAGCCGAGTATTACACTCCTGAGCAGATGGTCGGCAGGCAGATCTGCATCCTGGCCAACCTCGCTCCGAGGAAAATCCGCGGGATCGAGTCCAAGGGCATGATACTCATGGCCCGCCAGGGAGACGGGAAGATGCGCTTCATCACCCCTGAGGAGACTCTTGCCGACGGCGCTTCGATAGGATAGGAAAACATATCTCTTAAGACAAGGAATGACAGTAGAATATGACAAGGACCTTTCACGGCACAACACCTTCGGACTGAAGGTGTCGTGTGCGTGTTATGTCGAATTCGGCTCGGAAGACGAGTTACGTAAGATATACGGCGCAGCCGGGGAATTCGGCTTCCCGCAGCCCTTCCTGCACATCGGGAGCGGCAGCAACCTGCTGTTCACCCGCGATTTCCCGGGCACGGTGTTCCATAGCGCGATAAGGTTTGTCCGACCTCTGGACTCCAAGGAGAAACGGCCAGGTGAGGATGATGTCATCCTGGTCGAAGTCGGCTCCGGTGTCCTCTGGGACGACTTCTGCGCGTGGTGTGCGGACCGCGGGCTCTGGGGGCCTGAGAATCTCTCCGGAATACCAGGGGAGGTCGGCTCTGCCGCCGTACAGAACATAGGGGCATACGGGGTGGAGGTCAAGGATATCGTCAAGGAAGTAAGATGCCTCGATGTCGTGACGGGAGAAATCCGCATATTGCCGGCAAAGGAGTGCCGTTACGGCTACCGGGACTCCATTTTCAAGGATACGGCCAAGGGGAGGTATGTCGTGACATCTGTCGTGTTCATGCTTTCTTCCACACCGGCTCCGAGACTTGAATACGGGCATGTCCGTGAGGCAGTGGAAAAAGTATGCGGGCCAGTTCCCGTCCCTGCATCTCAAGGAAACTCCTGCAGTCCCGGACCGGATACGCAGTCTGAAACAGAGTGGCCCGAGGCACTCACCCCGGGTCTCGTCAGGGGCACTGTCATCGGCATACGTGATTCCAAGCTGCCCGACCCTTCTGTCACAGGCAATGCCGGGAGTTTCTTCAAGAACCCTGTGGTACCGAAATCCTCCTACAGCATAGTCGAGAACTACGCAAAGGGAAGATACGGCGAAGGGTATTCCGTGCCTCATTTTGACATGGGCTCCGGATTCATCAAGATACCGGCGGCGTGGCTTATAGAGCAATGCGGCTGGAAAGGTTACCTGGAAGGGAATGTCGGCGTCTATGAGAAGCAGCCGCTTGTCATAGTGAACGTGACAGGGAAGGCTGTCCCTGATGAAATCATTGCCCTGGAAAACAAGATAGTACACTCAGTCAGCGAAAAATTCGGCATCACTCTCCATCCGGAAGTGGAGCATGTCTGATAACAGGAACAAAACTTTAAACCGGAATTGTCCATGAGTTCTTTCGTAATAGAAGGCGGTCATAAGCTCAGCGGCACTATACGGCCGCAAGGTGCCAAGAACGAGGCTCTTGAGGTGATCAGCGCGGTGCTGCTCACCGATCAGGATGTCACCATATCCAATGTCCCTGAAATCCTTGATGTCAGGAACCTGATCCTCATGCTGGAGGGGATGGGGGTCAAGGTCACCAGGCATGAGAAGGGCAAATACACGTTCAGGGCGGACAACATAGATACCGCTTATGTCGAAAGCGAGGATTTCGTAAGGAAATGCGCCGCTCTCAGGGGGTCGGTGATGGTCATAGGCCCGCTTCTCACCCGGTTCGGACAGGCCTATTTTCCGAAGCCAGGAGGTGACAAGATAGGCCGTCGCAGGGTGGATACGCATATCACAGGGCTTGTCAATCTCGGCGCACAGCTGGATTACAGCCAGCAGATGAAGGCCTTCAGGCTCAGCGTCCCTCCAGGAAAATCCATGAAAGGGTGCTATATGCTTCTGGATGAGGCTTCCGTGACGGGTACTGCCAATATCATTATGGCAGCTTCCCTGGCGGAAGGAAAGACCACCATCTATAATGCTGCGTGCGAACCATATATCCAGCAGCTGTGCCGTCTTCTTGTCTCCATGGGGGCGCAGATAGACGGGATAGGCTCCAACCTCCTGACTGTTACGGGAGTGGATCATCTTCACGGAGCTTCCCATACTATTCTCCCTGACATGATTGAGGTGGGCAGTTTCATAGGCATGGCAGCCCTGAACCGCAGTTCCATCACCATCAGGGATGTCTCGAACAAGAATCTCGGCATCATCCCGGACGCGTTCAGACGTTTGGGAATCAACCTTGAACAGCGTGGCGACGACATATTTGTCCCTGAGCAGGAAAGCTATGTCATAGAGTCATTTCTGGACGGCTCCATAATGACTATAGCCGATGCTCCGTGGCCCGGTCTCACCCCGGATCTCCTGAGTGTCATGCTCGTGGTGGCCACGCAGTGCAAAGGCAGCGTACTTATCCACCAGAAGATGTTCGAGAGCAGGCTCTTCTTTGTTGACCGGCTGATAGACATGGGTGCTCAGATAATATTGTGCGACCCGCACAGGGCTGTTGTCATCGGACATGACCATAATTTCCGTCTCAAGCCAGGCAATATGGTGTCTCCGGACATCAGAGCCGGTATCGCCCTCCTTCTTGCCGCCATGTCCGCAAGCGGTACAAGTGTCATAGGGAATATAGAGCAGATAGACAGGGGATATGAGGATATAGATTTGCGTCTCAACGCATTGGGAGCCCATATCACACGGCAGTGACTTCTGTATGAACATTGTATGTAAATGCCGTTTAATGGACAGGACGTGTCTCTGGTTTGGCAATGATTTGGAAGTCAGTATATTGGCGCTGCCAAACAGGGCTGGATAACCGTTGAAAACCGTCCGGCGGCGTATGCAAATCGTACGCAAGGGCCCCGGACACTGCTTCTGGCAGCGTCTGGAACTATCTGGAATTCAAATGTTTCGGGAGTAGAGAAGTGTGAGGTGATTTATCACACATTGTTATAAATAATATATTGAGTTTTGAATTTCCTTTTTTTGCAGAGGAAAGGCTAAAACACGCACAAATGTATATTGTTTTTTTATCATAAACAAAATTTTCTATTAAAAAGTCTGAAAAATTATGTTGTCAGAGGTCGATAAAATGACTTTTACGGGCCTACTGGGCTGCAAAAGGTGTTTGTTACAATGTGTAACAAACAAATTGTAGTTATGAAAAAATTTTTCAGAATGGTAATGGCGCTCAGCCTGGTAGGCGGGGCGTTTGCCTTCACAGGCTGTACCGACTACGAGGACGACATCAACGCCCTTGATGATCGCGTATCAGCCTTGGAGAGTACTGTAGCTGATCTCCAGAGCCAGATTGAGGCCGGAGCAGTGATTACCAGTGTCACACAGTCAGACAACGGTATCACTGTAACTCTGAGCAACGGTCAGTCTTATGAGATCACCAACGGTAAGGATGGTGCAAATGGCGCTGACGGAGCCGATGGCTCAGTAGTTGAAATCGGAGAGGACGGCTACTGGTATATCGACGGTGTGAAGACCGAATACCCTGCTACCAGTGAAGGTGCAGCAGGTAAGGATGCCCCGACAGTCTACTATGTCCCTGGGACAGAGGGAGATGAAGAAGGCTTCTGGGTTAAGGTTACAGAGGAAGAGGGTAAGGAACCTGTACGCGAAGTGACCGACATCACATGGCTTCCAGAAGGTACTCTCACTGCAGTATGGAACCCTGAGACACAGACTCTGTACATCTACAATGCAGAAGGGTCCAACGGCGAGCCTGTAGTAATCTCTTCTTCAACAGGAATGGTGACAAGCGTAGAGCTCGTTGCTTCTTATTATGATATTAATTCTTACGGAGAAGTTGTTGATGTAGATGAAGATGGTGATGGTAAAGTTGATTGGAGTTATGTTTTGAGTTCTCCAGTGTATGATGCACCTATGTTGCTTTTCTCTTCAATAATTGAGAAAGAAAATGTCTTTGAAGATAAAGGATGGGATGGACAGACAATATCTGACGCTATCACTTTCACAAAAGATGCTCAGAAACAGAGACCTGGTTCATTCATAGTACGTGTATCTCCTGCAAATGCAGTTATTACACCGGAAATGATATCCTTTGTTGATAGCAAGGGGAGAAATCTCGATGACTTCGTGACTGTAGAAAGCGTAGAGAAATATGATGGACTTCTTACCCGTGCAGCCACCAACAGCGGTCTGTGGACAGTAAAAGTATCTCTTAATGAATACAATGCTCTGGAGTTTTATTCAAAGATGCTTGCTGATCTTACAAAAGATGATAATGGCGATGGATATGTAGATACTGAAGACAATACTATTCTGTATGCTGTTCAGGTAAACAACACTAAGGAGAGCGATGCCGACAGGTATGTGACTTCATCGTATGATCTTACTCTCGCTTATGTTGATTACATTCCAGAGTCTGATTTTGGCTTTATAGTAAGTAATGCTGATAACAGCAAGAACGTTGCTAATATCAATAACCGTTATGACGGTACAAGCAAGTCTCTGGAAAAACAGGATGCTACAGCTAAGCTTGCTGTTGAATATGCATGGGATGAAACAAAGCGCGGCGTTCCGGCTGTAACTCCTGTATGGTATGATGACCCTAATGCTAATCCTGCAGCTGTCAATACAAAGCAGGCAACAACTGACAACCGTTCTGCAAAGGATGCATTCCCGGCAGTTCAGGGAGAAGAAATTACGATTTCTCTTACTACTAATACTTCCGATACAAAAGTTGAGGCCTCTGAGGATATCCGTGCAATGTATGTAACTCTTGACAAGAAAGCCAATGCAATCGAGTCTGATCCGTCAGAGTGGAACGCATGGACTGGATATCAGTATACCGGCCTTAATGAGGTTGTAGAAGGAACTGAAGTCACTATCACTATCTCACCAAGGGATGGACAGAGTATCATCAACGACTTCATCGGTTTCCGTGTATATGCTGTGAACTGGGATGGTACTCTTGTAGATCCGGATGGAAAGGCATTCTATGTTAAAGTCGGCAATCCACGTGCAGACTGGAATGCAGTTGCTACTACTATTGTTCCTGATGCCAAGAATACTACAGCTCCAAGCGATGAAAAGTCAGCTGATGCTTCTGTATCAGGTCTTACTAAGGTGACCGGTGCAGCTAAGGCTACATGGCTTGACGAAAATGGTAAGGCACCTGTATTCAATGCATTCTTCAAAGTCGGCAATACTGGTAACATTTATGCAACAAATGCTCTCACCACATTCCCTGCTGCAAACAAGAACTTCGATAAGGTTACAGCTATTTACACTCAGCCTACAGTTGATAAGTGGTATGAACTCGAGGATGGCAAGGCATACACCGGTATCCTGACTATTTACGATGCTGATAACTTTGTTCTGGCAACTGTTACAGTTACCATGACGAAGGAACTTCCGGGTGTTCCTAAGAACTTCTCAGTGAAGTCTGAGCAGCTTGATGCTAACGGTGTTTACAACTGCTACCTTGTCCCTGATACATGGACTGCACCTGATGCAACAAAGGGTACAATGGATATGGATCATGTATTCAACTGGGGTGACGGCGAAGCTTCTCAGTATGTGATAAACTTTGCAAATGCACAGTGGAACGCCAATAAGACTGGTTACGCTGTTCTTCCGGTAGCTGGTACAGCTGACCTTTCAGTTGACGCTGATCCATTCATCGACAATGCGACACAGCATGCAACAACAGTTCTTTACAACTATGGTGATATCTCTTCAGTAAATCACTACTATTACTTACTTGGTGCGCTTGAGTCTCCAGACTATACTGTGACAGTAAAAGAATTCCCTACAGTATTCAACTGCATCTATAACGATACTTACACATGGGATTGGGCTACTATTGAGGAAATGGCTGAAGAGCATGGAAATGACTGGGCAAAGAAAGACAGTAAAGGTAATTATGTAAATGATGTACCTTCTACTGATCTGGTTTACGGACTTGATTATAGCTTTGAAACTCCAGCAGGCGTAGAGTTCGGGTTTGACCAGGCAATCGCCGGTGTAAGTTCAAGAGACGGTCTGTACAATGCATTCCTGTATGAGCCATATCTCAGCAGTCTGCAGTTCAAAGAAGGTCATGTCATCAGCAACGGTAACGGTGTGGTTGACGAGTACTTCAAGGTTGTAGGCGAACAGGGTGATCTCTCATTTGAGGCTACAAAGACTTCAACTGAGACTAACCCTACTGCAGAGGTTCCTTCTACTCTCCAGTTGACATACCTTGATATGTATGGTCACAAGATTGTGATTGAACTTGATGTAACAGTAGTACCTCGTTAGTCTTCAGACAACAGAAAAGACAGGAAAATCCCATGGAGGATTAGACTGACTGAATAAAGAGGAGAGGGTGGTCGGAAACGGTCACCCTCTCTTTGTATAAAAAAGAGAGATAAAAAGGAAAAGCCATGAAAAGGACAATCATAACAATAGCGGCGTCACTGCTTGCGTTGATACCATACAGCACCTTCGCGCAGGAGAGCAACGCCGGCAGGAGCGACGAGTTCCACGGCCACTGGTTCATCCAGGCGCAGGGCGGCATAGGGGCGACAGTAGGCGAGACCAAGTTCGGAGACCTTATCTCGCCGATGGCGACCGTGTCGTTCGGGTACCAGTTCACTCCGGTGTGGAGCCTGCGGGCAGGGATCGGCGGCTGGCAGGGCAAGGGCGCCCTTGTCGGCCCGACTCAGGTCTATAAGTACAACTTCCTTCAGGGGAACGTAGATGTGATGGTTGACCTGTGCAGCATCTTCAGCGGTTACCGTGTCAGCCG
>JADILZ010000056.1 GCA_017695065.1 Candidatus Cryptobacteroides excrementipullorum | reverse complement strand
CCTTTCGAAGTCCGGTATTCCACCTGTGTGTATAGACCCGCCAGGCGAAACACGATGAAAAGTACGTTCTGGTAGTGCAGCTCGATGTCACGGGCCATCTCATACGGGCAGTCGGCAAGGAAACTCTGGAGGCGTTCCATGAAAGAGTCAATGTCCCCGCGTTCCACATCCGACACGAACTGCTTGATCTCGAACGGGGACCTTGTCCTGTCTATGCCGGCATAGTACGGAAGGAGGAAATTCATGAAACCGTCCTCTACCTCCCTGTTGGGGAAACCTAGGGTGTACATCCCGAACCTCCTGTCATACTCCTTTATAGTAAGATAACCGCTCTGATAGATTACCGGTATCGGGTTGTCGTCGGTGAAGATGCTGTCGAGGATGTCATCGTTGGTCTCTACATGGGACATCTCCTCCAGATCGTAGTTGCTCTTTTTCAAGAGTTCGACAAGGTAGGTCGGGGTCCCCGTCTCGAACCAGTAGCTCCCGTAACGCATCTTGGCGAAGGTGTTCAGCAGGCTGAAAGGGTTGTATATCCCGATGCTGTCCGGGCAGAAATGGTAGCCGTCGTAGTCCTCCTTCAGTTGAGCGCACGCTTGCTCGAAGGTCTGGCCGTTGGCCAGGGCGAGGTCCCGGATGTCTTCAGAGAAATTGTCCAGAAGTTCCTTTTCACTTATACCGCAGATGTCGGTATAACGCTCGTCCCGTGAGATGTCCATCAGATTGTTCAGGTCACTGAACACGCTGACCTTGCCGAACTTGGTGACTCCGGTCAGAAGGGCGAACCTGATACTACCGTCCTCCGATTTAAGAGCGCCGTAGAATGCCTTGAGCGTGCTCCTGTATCTGTCCTGGAGGACATCGTCCCCTATGGCCTGGAGCATCGGCTTGTCGTACTCGTCCACAAGGATCACCACCCTGCGGCCAGTCTTCTCCTTTGCCCTGCGGATCACTCCGGCGAACCTCCTTGCCTGGCCTATCTCGTTTTCGTTTCTCCCGTACAGTTCCTCCCAGGATGCAAGCGACTCGTCAAGGACATTTTCAAGCGACTCCGGAGTCTCATATTTCTGAGTGTTCAGGTCCAGATGCAGTATCGGATATTCGGTCCACTCCTTCTCCAGCCCATGCACCGCAAGTCCCTCGAACAGCGCCTTCTTCCCCTGGAAATATGCCTCCAGTGTGCTGACAAGCAGACTCTTGCCGAACCTTCTCGGTCGGCTCAGAAAATAGTACCTCCCTGTCTTGACAAGCCGGTACATCAGCGCTGTCTTGTCCACATAGCAATAGCCGTCATGCCTCAGGCTCTCGAAATTCTGGATCCCTACCGGATATAGTTTGCCCATTGTCGTTCCCTGTTTTTATTCCAACCCCAAAAGTACGAATTTATTCGTTTATAACATAATGACGGTCCGACTTCCGGACAGGAAATGCATGCAAAATAATTGCAACGCCTATTTCCAATATTTTATATATCTTTGCAGATTGATGTGCCCGAAAAGGCACGCCAGCTTCTAAATTGACATTTCAAAAAACTTGTTGAAACTTAAACAGTAATTCATCCGATGAAGAATTTCGTTGAGGAACTCAAATGGAGAGGCATGATCCAGGACATCATGCCGGGGACTGAAGAGAAACTTATGGAAGGACCTACCGCCGCCTATGTAGGGATAGATCCGACAGCTGACTCCCTGCATATAGGACATCTGGTCAGCGTGATGATTCTCAAACATTTCCAGAACTGCGGACACAAGCCGTTCGCACTCGTGGGAGGAGCGACGGGAATGATCGGGGACCCTTCCATGAAATCACAGGAGAGGAACCTTCTGGACGAAGAGACCCTGGCGCACAATGTCGCCTGCATAAAGAAGCAGCTCTCCAGGTTCCTGGACTTCGAGTCCGATGCGCCCAACAAGGCCGAGCTGGTGAACAACTATGACTGGATGAAGGACTACAGCTTCATCAACTTCGCCCGCGACATAGGAAAACATATCACAGTCAACTATATGATGGCCAAGGACTCTGTAAAGAAACGCCTTTCGTCTGAATCACGCGAGGGAATGTCCTTCACAGAGTTCACATACCAGCTTCTCCAGGGCTACGACTACCTCTGGCTCTACGAGCATAAAGGCTGCACCCTGCAGATGGGAGGAAGCGACCAGTGGGGGAACATCACCACAGGGGCGGAGCTTATCCGCAGGAAACTGGGCAAGGAGGCATTCGCCCTCACCTGCCCTCTCATAACCAAGGCAGACGGAGGGAAGTTCGGAAAGACAGAGAAAGGCAACATCTGGCTCGACCCGGAGAGGACGTCCCCTTACCAGTTCTACCAGTTCTGGCTGAACGTATCGGACGAAGACGCCGCAAGGTACATCAAGATATTCACGATGCTCAGCCGCGAGGAGATAGAGGAAGCCATAACCAAACACGCCGAAGCCCCTCACCTGAGGTCGCTGCAGAAGCTCCTTGCCAAGGAGATAACCGTCATGGTACACGGGCAGGCGGAGTATGACAACGCCGTGTCCGCTTCGGAAGTGCTTTTCGGCAATGCGACATCGGAGACCCTTCACAACCTTGACGAGAAGACATTCCTGCAGGTGTTCGACGGAGTGCCTACCTTCGAGGTGGCTGCAGACAAGCTTCCTTTGAACATCCTCGATATGCTGGCTGTAGAGACACAGGTGTTCCCGTCCAAGGGAGAATGCCGCAAGATGGTCCAGTCAAACGGGGTGAGCATAAACAAGGAGAAAGTCTCCGACATAAATGCCATGATAGGGCAGGAATCCGTGCTCAACGGAAAATACATCCTCGCCCAGAAAGGCAAGAAGAACTACTTCATTATTAAAGTGGACTGACAGATGGAGCATACTGAATCGACAAGACAGCTGAAAGTGGCCAAGGAACTGCAGAAAGACCTGGCTGAAATCATCCGCAGCAAGGGCATGGCCGCGTTCGACGGGGCCATGGTCACAGTGAGCGGGGTGAGGATAAGCCCGGACCTGTCCGTAGCCAAGGCTTATGTCAGCATTTTCCCGTCAGGGAAGGCGGAAAAGGTGATGGGCATATTGAATGACAATGTGAAGGCTATCCGCGGAGAGCTCGGGCACATGGTGGCCAAGCAGCTGAGGATTGTCCCGGAGCTGACATTCTTCCTCGACAGCTCCCTCGACTATGTGGAGCACATCGAGGAACTTCTGAAGAAATGACGCATTGCCTGTAAACCTGAAGTGAACCTGCCGTTCTTCATAGCCAGACGATACCTTTTCGCCAAGAAATCACACAATGTGATCAACATAATCTCGGCGATAAGCGCTGTCGGCATGGCCATAGGGACGGCAGCACTCATTATTATCCTGTCTGTTTACAACGGGTTCGACTCCCTGGTCAAGTCTATGCTCAGCAACGTCGAGCCGGATCTTCTCATAACTCCGGCGGAAGGAAAGACATTCGTCCCGGAAGGAGAAGCCTATGACTGGATATACGGACAGGAGAAGGTCCTGAACATGTGCTGTATCCTCGAGGAGAACGTGTTCATAAGCTATGACGGGCATCAGGGCCTGGCAGTGGCCAAAGGGGTTGACGCCATATATGAGGATGAGTCCCCGCTGCGGGAGCATCTCAGGGAAGGAAGGTTCACCCTGCACAGGGGCGATGTACCCCTGGCATGTGTGGGGGCAGGGCTCGCCTCCGCGATGGACATAAGCCCGCGCTTCGTGGCACCGGTACAAATCTACTTCCCGTCAAGGACCAGGAACATCTCGCTAAGCAACCCTGCGGCATCGCTGGAGAGTGTGAATGTCTATCCGTCAGGCATTTTCAACATCAACAACGACATTGACAGCCGCTACCTCATCATCCCTATCGAGACCATGCGCGAGCTGCTCGAATATGAAGGGAACGAGGTGTCAGGAGTGGAAATAAGGCTCCGCGAGGGGACATCGAAAAGAGACCTGGAACAGCTCCGGAAAGAGATTTCGGCAAGGCTCGGCGAGGACTTCAGGGTAAGTGACCGGTTCCAGCAGAACGAGTCGCTGTACAGGATGATGAAATATGAGAAGCTGTCCATATACATGATCCTCATATTCATAATTGTGATCATCGCATTCAACATCTTCGGCTCCCTGTCGATGCTCATCATCGAGAAACGGGGCGACATACAGACATTCAGGAGCATGGGGGCACAGGACAGCCTGCTGAAACGGATATTCGTTCTCGAAGGATGGATGATCTCCCTGCTCGGACTCGCCGGAGGACTTGCTGCAGGGATAGCCTTCTCGCTCGTGCAGCAGCATTTCGGACTGATAAGGATGCCGGGCAACTTCGTCGTGCAGGCCTACCCTGTAATATTGTCCTTGAAAGACATACTCGCCACAACTGCGGGAGTGGCCGTGATAGGATACCTGATAGCACTTCTTCCTGTCGCCTCGTTCTACAGGAAGGAAAGACGGGAAGGGATACAGGACATGAGGGAAGGATGACCGGCCTGCGCTGTATACGGATTACGGATATTTGTATCGGATTCACGGGAACGGAACTGCATGAATGACACGGAATCCGTAAAATTCATAAATTAGCGGAAACGATTGCAACACATCATATCACATCGTATCACCACTTTAGAGGCAGGATAAGCCCTGCGACGGGAAAACAATGGAAGACATCATCAGACTCGACTCTATCGACCAGTACAACAAGCTATACGGCCTGGAGACAGACCATCCTCTCGTGGCTGTGATCGACCTCAGGAAAGCGGCCAGGGACCTGCCGCCGCACTGCACCATCAACTACGGATTGTATGCACTTTTCCTCAAGCAGGTGAAATGCGGGGACATCATGTACGGAAGGCAGCCGTATGACTACCAGGAGGGGACGGTGACGAGCTTCGCCCCGGGGCAGGTAGTCTCGGTCCGCAGGAATCCGGATGTGAAGCTGATGGATGTGCAGGGACTCCTGTTCCACCCTGACATAATCAGGGGGACATCCCTCGGGCAGGAGATACGGAGATATTCCTTCTTCTCGTACAGTTCCAACGAGGCACTGCACCTTTCTGAGGACGAGAAGCAGCTCTTCAAGGACTGCCTCGAAAAAATCCGCCAGGAAATAAGCAGGCCTGTGGACAAACACAGCAAGAGGCTAATAGCCATGAACATAGAACTCCTGCTGGATTATTGCATGAGATTCTATGACAGGCAGTTCATCACGAGGTCTGAAGTGAACAGGGGCATCCTGGTACGGTTCGACGAGCTTCTGGACGAATATTTCCAGAGCGGGATGTCCGAGTCGGAAGGGCTTCCTACCGTGAAATATTTCGCTGACAAGGTATGCCTTTCACCCAACTATTTCGGGGATCTGATCAAGAAAGAGTCCGGGAAGACGGCCCAGGAGCACATCCAGCGGAAAATCATTGACATCGCAAAGGACAGGATGATAGGCAGTGACAAGACTGTCAGCCAGATAGCATACGAGCTCGGCTTCCAGTACTCGCAGCATTTCAGCCGTCTTTTCAAAAAACTCACAGGGACTACCCCGATGGAATACAGGAGGCCTGACTGATGTGGAATAAATCCATTATCTTTGCATCATGTCTGAAGGCGGGCGAACATACATTTCCATAGATCTCAAATCCTTCTACGCCTCGGTAGAATGTGTGGAGAGGGGGCTGGACCCTCTCACCACAAACCTCGTGGTGGCAGACAACAGCAGGACGGAAAAGACCATCTGCCTGGCTGTCAGTCCTTCACTGAAGGCATACGGCATCGGCGGCAGGGCCCGTCTTTTCGAGGTGGTACAGAGAGTGAGGGAAGTGAACAGGGAAAGGATGAGAAGGGCACGCATTTCACGTCCGCGCGGCAAATCCGTAGCCGACCCTGAGCTGAAGATGCATCCGGACTGGGAAGCGGACTACGTGGTCGCCCCTCCGAGGATGGCATTCTATATCGAATACAGCACACGCATTTACCAGATATACCTCAAGTACATAGCCCCGGAGGATATCCATGTCTATTCCATAGACGAGGTGTTCATGGATGTCACCCAGTATCTCCAGATGTACAGGATGACAGCGCATGAGCTCGCTGTGACCATCATACGGGATGTCCTGAAACATACCGGGATTACAGCCACGGCAGGCATAGGGACTAACATGTACCTGTGCAAAGTGGCCATGGACATTGTGGCCAAGCACATACCGGCGGACAAGGACGGGGTCCGGATAGCCGAGCTGGACGAGATGTCATACCGCAGACAGCTCTGGACACACCGTCCCCTGACAGACTTCTGGAGAATCGGCAGGGGCATCGCCAGGAAACTTGAGGAGCACGGGATGTTCACCATGGGGGACATAGCCAGACAGTCGCTCCGGAACGAGGGCCTGCTCTACAGGCTGTTCGGGGTGAATGCGGAACTGCTGATAGACCATGCCTGGGGATGGGAGCCGTGCACGATAGCTATGGTGAAGTCCTACAGGCCGGAAAGCAATTCCTTCAGCTACGGCCAGGTGCTCCACGAGCCATATTCCGTCGCCAAGGCCAGGATAGTGATACGGGAAATGGCTGAGAATGCCGCGCTTGAGCTGCTGGACAAGAAGATGGTGACCGACCAGCTTGTCCTTACGGTGGGATATGACGTATCCAGCCTCTCGGACCCTGCCGTCAAGGCCGCGTACAAGGGAAGTATCACCATGGACCACTACGGGAGACCAGTCCCGAAGCATGCCCACGGCTCTGTCAGCCTGGAGAGGCAGACATCATCTGCAAAAATCATAGCGGATGCCGCAGTGGGGCTTTATGACAGGATAATGGACCGGAGGCTCCTCGTGCGGCGCATGAACCTGACCACCAACCACGTGGTCACAGAAGAGGAAGCATCGCGCCACCCTTCCGCAGCTGTCCAGTACGACCTTTTCTCCGACATGGACGAAGTGGAGAAGGAGATGGAAAGGGAGTCCGAGAGACTCGACAAGGAGAGAAGGATGCAGAGCGCCGTGCTGAAGATAAAGAAACAGTTCGGGAAGAACGCCATCCTCAAAGGCCTCAACTTCGAGGAAGGGGCCACCATGAAGGACCGCAACAGGCAGATAGGAGGACACAAGGCATGAACGGGCCATACGACGATATAATCGACCTGCCGCACCATGTATCCAGCGTGCATCCCCGGATGTCAATGTACAGCCGGGCGGCTCAGTTCGCCCCCTTCTCCGCGCTCACAGGACACGAGGAAGCCATCCGGGAGACGGCCAGACTGACAGACTGCATGACCGAACTCACTCCTGAAGAAGCCGGCATCCTCGACAGGCGTCTTTCCATGATACTGAATTCCGAGGGGGAACGGCCTGAGGCGACCGTCACTTTTTTCGAGCCTGACACGAAGAAAAAAGGAGGTGCCTACCGTCATGTCACCGGCAGAATCAGGAAGGCCGACCCGGTAGGGAGAATCATCGAAATGGATGACGGCACCCGTATCCCGATGGAGAACATCACTTACATTGACGGGGAGTGTTTCTGACCGGAAGAATGGACTTTATGAATTTTGCAGGCACTCCTCCCACGACAGTATCGGGCGGGACATCTTTTGTCACGACTGCACCTGCCGCCACCACGGCATTGTCACCGATGGTGACACCTCGCAGGATAGTGGAGTTTGAGCCTACCCAGACATTCTTGCCAAGGACGATAGGTGCAGGCCTGGTCGATGCACGCTCTTCTGGCGCAAGCCCGTGGTCAAGTGTCGCGAACACCACATTATGCCCTATCTGGCAGCCGTCGCCGAGGGTCACGCCTCCGTGGTCCTGAAAGTGGCAGCATGCGTTGATGAACACACCTTCACCGACATGGATGTTCTTTCCGAAGTCAGTATAGAACGGCGGGAATACGCGCAGAGTGCCTGGCACCTCATATCCGAAAAGTTCAGACAATATGGAACGGACTTCTGCAGGTGTATGATAGGCTGTGTTCAGTCTGAATGTGATGCGTCTGGCATCATTGCTCATGTCGTCCATCAGCTGATGGATCTCTGGTGTATCAAGCGGCTTACGCTCCTTTACAAAATCAAGAAATTCGGTCAATGTCATTTTGAATCGTTTCAGTCAACGTATTAATCCGGTGCAAAAATAGTCAAATTTTATGATTTTTTACCGGACACTAATGTAGTAAGATTATGTCTCCTGCAGACGGATGAAAGGAAGAGCAAGGTTCGTGCGGGTCATATGGTAAAGCCATGCACATGCCAAAATGGAGATCGTGCGAAGCGAAGAAAGGACGAAAAACATACTTCACCCCGGAGGGCAAGGTTGCGCTGATGTTCCTGAAGATGTACACAGGTCTGAGCAGCCCGAGGTTGATGGAGCATCTTAACGGCAACGTCCACTATCAGCTCTTCTGCGATGTGAGAATAGACCCGATGCATCCTCTGACGAACTACAAACTTCTGGACGACGTGTTTTCGGAACTGGCCCGCGGGCTGAAGCTCCAACAGCAGCAGGAGATACTGGCAAGAGCCTGGAAACCGTACATGAAGGACCTGGACACGATGTATACGGATGCGACCTGCTACGAGAGCGAGATGCGCTATCCTACGGATGCGAAGCTTCTGTGGGAA
>JADILZ010000055.1 GCA_017695065.1 Candidatus Cryptobacteroides excrementipullorum | reverse complement strand
GGGATCGGCGGCTGGCAGGGCAAGGGCGCCCTTGTCGGCCCGACTCAGGTCTATAAGTACAACTTCCTTCAGGGGAACGTAGATGTGATGGTTGACCTGTGCAGCATCTTCAGCGGTTACCGTGTCAGCCGTGCAGTGAGCCCGTACCTGTTTGCGGGAGTAGGAATAAACGGTTCGTTCAACAACGACGAGGCACAGTCTCTTCGGGCATCGTTTCCGACCGACAACCTGTTGTGGGACGGGAGCAAGGTCTTCCCTGCGGGCCGTTTCGGAGTCGGCACTGGAATCCGGATCAGTGACGCGGTACAGTTCAACCTTGAGCTGAACGGGAACTTCCTGAGCGACAGGTTCAACTCGAAGCGGGGTAGCGCGGTCGACTGGCAGCTCGGGGCGCAGGCGGGTTTCACTTTCAGGATCGGCATGAAGAAGCACCGCAGGAGCAGTGCGGCTACGGAACCGGCATATACCCCGGCCCCGGCGCCTGCACCGGAGCCGAAGGAGGAGCCGAAACCCGAGCCTAAGCCTGAGCCGGAAGTGAAGCCGGCGCCAAAGCCGGCCCCGCAGGCCAGGGAATACAGGGAGAACGTGTATTTCGTGATCGGGAAGTATGAGATAAGGGATACAGAGTCTGGCAAGATCGGGAGCGTGGCACAGAAGGTAAAGTCCACTCCAGGAGCGACTGTAGTTCTGACGGGCTATGCAGACGCGCAGACAGGCAGCGCGAAGCGCAACATGTACCTGTCCCAGAAGCGTGCCGAGGCGGTGGCCGCAGCCCTTGAGGAAGCGGGAGTTGATGTCAGCCGGATCAAGGTTGACTACAAGGGTGACACTGTAGCTCCGTACGGCAGTCCGGAGGAGAACAGGGTCGTTATCTGCATAGTCGACTGGGAGGAATAGCGGCTGCCAGTGTGATAGAATATGCGTCGTGAGATGCGAACAGGGGAGTCCGGCGACATTCCAGGTAATAACTCTACACACACACTTACACATGCATTATCTATCCATTACCTCGCCGGCTCCCTTTTTAAACATAGGAAATCTCCTGCCCCCGGTGACATCCGTTCACCAGGGGCAGGAGTCATTTTAAGCGTCACAGATATGCCGGTAAGCCCAAAATAACAAATTAAAGCGAAAAACAAGCAAGTTTTGAATGGCATGATGGCACGGGATTTTCAGTCACCGTGCGCAGTTTTTAAACTGTATATGAATATGCCAGGATTAACAGGACATGTATCGCAAGTTATCGGTCCGGTGGTCGATGTGCATTTCGACCTTTCGGGCGAGAATGTGGCCAGGGAGCTGCCCCGTATCCATGACGCGTTGGTAATCAAGAGAAAGGATGGACGGGACCTTATCATAGAGGTACAGCAGCATATCGGTGAAGATACAGTCAGGACAGTCGCCATGGACAGCACTGACGGACTGAAGAGAGGGATTGAAGTCACCAACACTTTCGCTCCCATCACGATGCCCGTAGGGGCACAGATTCGTGGCCGAGTCATGAACGTGACCGGCGACAGCATAGACGGAATGTCTGAACTCGACAAGAAGGGCGCTCTGCCTATCCATAGGGAACCTCCTAAGTTTGAAGATCTTACGACATCGCAGGAGGTCCTTTTCACAGGAATTAAAGTCATAGACCTGCTTGAGCCTTATCTTAAAGGCGGTAAAATCGGCCTGTTCGGCGGCGCCGGGGTTGGAAAGACCGTGCTGATAAAGGAACTTATCAACAACATCGCCAAGAAGCACAACGGCTTTTCCGTATTCGCCGGGGTGGGGGAACGTACCAGGGAGGGAAACGACCTTCTCAGGGAGATGATTGAGTCCGGCGTCATAAAATACGGGGACGAATTCCTCAAGAGCATGGAGGAAGGGCATTGGGACCTGTCAAAGGTTGACCATAGCGAGCTTCCGAAATCGCAGGTTGCCATGGTGTTCGGCCAGATGAACGAACCGCCGGGAGCGCGTTCTTCGGTAGCCTTGTCAGGACTTACCCTTGCGGAGTCTTTCAGGGACAGTTCCGGAGACGACGGCCCGAAGGACATACTTTTCTTCATTGACAACATCTTCCGTTTCACTCAGGCCGGTTCCGAGGTTTCGGCATTGCTGGGACGTATGCCTTCGGCTGTAGGATACCAGCCTACCCTTGCCACGGAGATGGGGCAGATGCAGGAGAGGATCACCTCTACCAAGAACGGTTCCATCACTTCCGTACAGGCCGTCTATGTGCCTGCGGATGACCTTACCGACCCTGCCCCGGCCACGACTTTCACGCATCTTGACGCCACCACGGTGTTGAGCAGGAAGATTACCGAACTGGGAATATACCCGGCTGTTGACCCGCTTGAGTCCACTTCACGTATCCTGGATCCGAATGTTGTAGGACGCGAGCATTATGAGACGGCCCAGAGGGTCAAGCAGATACTCCAGAGAAACAAGGAATTGCAGGACATCATATCCATACTCGGTATGGACGAGCTTTCCGATGAGGACAGGCAGACGGTCAACCGTGCGCGCCGTGTGCAGCGTTTCCTGTCCCAGCCGTTCGCCGTCGCGGAGCAGTTTACCGGAGTGCCTGGAGTGATGGTCTCCATCGAGGACACTATCAAGGGATTCAACATGATTCTTGACGGAGAGGTGGATTATCTTCCGGAACAGGCTTTCCTGAATGTGGGTACTATCGAGGATGCCATCAAGAAAGGGGAGGCCCTTCTGGCCGCCGCCAGGAAATGACGGCCTGCATAAGGAGGTAAAAGATGGACAACAAAGGAGGAATATACCTTACTATCTCGTCGCCCGAGGCGCATCTTCTCGGACAGATGGTGAATGCCGTGACGCTTCCGGGAATCACCGGAAAGTTCTGTGTCCTGCATGACCATGCCCCTCTGATAGCGGCCCTCGGTGATGGCGATATAGAATATAAGGTAGGGGAAGAGACTCAGACTCTGCATGTAAAGTCCGGCTTTGCCGAAGTCTCGGACAATACTGTTTCTGTCTGTGTAGAGATTTAAGGAGGTAGCTGACAGGATGAAATGGACAAGACAAATAATCATCATACTTTCGCTCCTGGTCTTTCCCGCCACGGCCTTCGCGGCCGGACAGGGTGAGGAAGAGCCCCTGGATGTGAAGACGATGCTTTTCGAGCATATCGGTGACTCATACCAGTGGCATATCACCAGGATCGGGGACAAGGATATATCTGTCCCGCTTCCCGTGATAGTGAAAAGCAGTACGGGATGGCATTGTTTCCTCTCCTCCAGGCTGGAGGAAGGGCCTTACGAAGGCCTGTATCTGGCGGAAGGAGGGAAATACGACGGGAAGATTGTAGAGAAGGACGCTTCCGGCAACGAGGTCAGGCCCTTTGACATATCTGTCACCAAGAATGTCCTCGGGCTGATGATAAACAGCCTCATACTTGTCATTCTTGTCCTCGGCTGTTCCCGCTGGTACAGGAAGCATGACGCGCTTAAGGAGGCTCCGACAGGAGTGGCATCACTGATGGAACCGGTCATCGAGATGATAAATGACGATGTGATAAAGGGTTCCATTCCGGGCAAGTTGGGAGAAAAGTTCGCCCCGTACCTGCTTACGGTATTTTTCTTCGTACTGATCAACAACCTTATGGGGATTATCCCGATATTCCCGGGAGGCGCGAATATCACCGGAAATATCGCCATAACGTTTGTCCTCGCCCTGTTCACCTTCCTGGCGGTCAATCTGTTCGCCAACAGGCACTACTGGAAGGACATATTCTGGCCGGATGTGCCGTGGTGGCTCAAGGTCCCTGTACCTCTCATCCCGTTCACGGAGTTCATCGGCATATTCACCAAGCCGTTTGCGCTGATGATAAGGCTTTTCGCCAATATTCTCGCGGGACATGCCATCATCCTGAGCTTCGTTTTCATCATTTTCATAACTGTGAAGATGGGGCCTCTGGTGAACGGTACGATGACAGTGGTGTCGGTGCTTTTCGGGGTGTTCATGGACTGCATCGAGCTCCTTGTGGCATTCATCCAGGCTTATGTGTTCACCATGCTTTCGGCAGTGTTCATCGGCCTGGCGCATGAGGAACCAGAGGCCGGGAAGGAATGAAGGTGGCCTTGCACCGGACATCCTCTGCCCATGTTGTCCCGGACAGGGCCATTTGGAATAGGATATAATAAAAGGAAACAATAACAATAACAATTTAAAATTACGGATATTATGTTACTTTCAACAATGTTGCTTCAAGCTGCAGCCGGAGCTGCTCTTGGCAAGGTAGGTGCTGCGATTGGTGCCGGTCTGGCTGCCATCGGAGCCGGAATCGGAATCGGTAAAATCGGCGGATCTGCAATGGAGTCAATGGCCCGGCAGCCTGAGATGGCGGGGAAGATCCGTACCAACATGATCATCATCGCCGCCCTTATCGAGGGTGTCGCCCTGTTTGCGGTGGTAATTTGTTTCATGGCAGTCGCCTAAGTCCGGAGGAGGTAGAAGATGTCATTGCTAATGCCGGACAGCGGCCTCCTTTTCTGGATGGTCCTCATTTTCGCGGTCGTGTTCTTCGTGCTCGCGAAATGGGGTTTCCCTGTTGTCACTTCCATGGTCGAGAAACGGAAGGAGTACATAGAGCACTCCCTCGAGCTCGCCAAGGAGGCTGACGCAAAGATGGCTGGCATGATGAAAGAGCAGGCCAGGATCATAGGGGAGGCAAGGGCCGAGCAGAACAGGATCCTGAAAGAAGCCGCAGAGGCGAGGAACAATATCATCAGGCAGGCCCAGGAGCAGGCCAGGGACGAGGCGGCCAAGCTCCTTGCTGAAGCCAGGACTCAGATCCAGGCAGAAAAGGAGAGTGCCCTCAGCGAGATCCGCAGCCAGGTCGCAGTGCTTTCCGTGAATGTGGCCGAGAAGGTGATCAGGAAGACACTTTCGGAGGACAAGGCCCAGATGGAGCTGATAGAAAGGCTTGTGGACGAGTCATCTGGTATAAGGAAAACGGCGGACAGCCGGTCATGAAAAGACGGTAGGGTATGAACACAGGGACAGTTTCTTTCAGATACGCTTCGGCGCTTATGAAATTCGTCAGCGAGACCGGTAACGGTGAACTGGTGTACGGACAGGTGATGCGGATCAACGGCAGCCTTTCCTCCATACCCCAGTTGAGGGAGGTCATCGACAACCCCATGTCAGTGCCGGATGCCGTGAAGTTTGAGCTTCTGGAGTCCGCCCTGGACGGGGAGGAGATGGCAGAGGAGCTGAAGAGGTTCATAAGGCTGGTGATGAAGAACCGCAGGACCAAGTTCCTGAGATGGATGTTCCTTTCCTTCATCATGCTTTACCGTGAGGCCAACGGGATCAAGCTCAGCAGGCTCGTCACTGCTGTCCCTGCCCCGGACCTCGAGAAGAGGCTGGCTGGAATAGTCAAGGAGAAAAACGGTGATTCCGTCCTGTTCGAGCATTATGTCGATCCCGGGATAATAGGCGGATTCATCTTTGAGATAGACGGATACAGGCTTGATGCGAGCACCGCTTCGCAGCTCAAGTCGGTCAGGAGGCAGTTCATAGAGAAGAACAGGAGGATAGTATGACCCAGGCCTTTCTGGCTGTCCGTATTTTATTAATTAAAATTAAAACAGTATGTCCCAAAACATAAAACCAAGCGAGATTTCAGATGTGCTGCTCCGTCAGCTCAAGGAGATCGGAACTGAACTCAAGTTCGAGGAGGTCGGGGAGGTGCTTCAGGTAAGTGACGGCGTGGTAAGGATTTACGGTCTTGCAAATGCTGAGTCCAATGAGTTGCTGGAGTTTGAGAACGGCATTATGGCCGTGGTCATGAACCTCGAAGAGGACAATGTAGGAGCAGTCCTTCTCGGTCCTACGGACCAGATCAAGGAGGGGATGACGGTAAGGCGCACGGGCAGGATTGCCTCGATAGATGTCGGTGAGAACATGCTCGGACGTGTGGTTGACCCTCTCGGTGTCCCACTTGACGGGCGCGGGAAAATAGGCGGTGAACTGACCGAGATGCCTCTGGAAAGGAAGGCTCCTGGAGTCATCTTCCGCCAGCCTGTGACCGAGCCTCTCCAGACAGGCCTGAAGGCTATTGATGCCATGATTCCGATAGGAAGGGGGCAGCGAGAACTGATCATCGGTGACAGGCAGACCGGAAAGACTGCCATAGCCATCGACACGATAATCAACCAGAGGGAGAACTACCTTGCCGGCAAACCTGTCTATTGTATCTATGTGGCTGTAGGACAGAAAGGTTCTACAGTGGCAAACATAGTGAATGTACTGCGGGAAAAAGGTGCCATGGACTATACCGTGGTGGTGGCCGCCACGGCTGCCGATCCTGCTGCGTTGCAGTACTTCGCACCGTTTGCCGGAGCGGCCATCGGGGAATATTTCAGAGATACCGGACGGCATGCCCTTGTCGTATATGATGACCTTTCCAAGCAGGCGGTGGCCTACAGGGAGGTGTCCCTGATCCTCCGCCGTCCATCCGGACGTGAGGCATATCCTGGTGATATATTCTACCTTCATTCAAGGCTTCTGGAGCGTGCTGCCAAGATAATTGACCAGCAGGAAGTGGCCGAGCAGATGAACGACCTGCCGGAGAGTCTGAAAGGCAAGGTCAGATGCGGAGGCTCGCTCACGGCCCTGCCTATCATAGAGACACAGGCAGGAGATGTGTCGGCATATATCCCTACCAATGTAATCTCCATCACGGACGGGCAGATCTTTCTGGAGACGGACCTGTTCAACCAGGGATTCCGTCCGGCCATAAATGTCGGTATCTCGGTATCACGTGTCGGCGGAAGCGCGCAGATAAAGAGCATGAAGAAGGTGGCCGGTACTTTGAAGATAGACCAGGCGCAGTATCGTGAACTGGAGTCGTTCTCAAAGTTCAGCAGCGACATGGACCCTGTTACTGCGATGGCGATAGACAAGGGAAGGAAGAACAACCAGCTGCTTATCCAGCCGCAGTATTCCCCTATGCCTGTGGGAGACCAGGTCGCTATCCTGTATTGCGGTACGCACGGGCTTATGCGTGACGTGCCTGTGGAGAAGGTGAGGGATTTCCAGTCGGCCTTCCTGGACAGGATGCACGCATCCCACGAGGCTGATGTCCTCAAACCTCTCGCCTCAGGGCAGATAGACGAGTCCATAGGAAAGACGATAGAATCGGAGGCGGAGGCTACTGCCATGGCATTCAGGCAGTAGCGTGAGTACACCGGCGTATTTGATGGAGGAAAAAGACAATGGCATCATTAAAAGAGATTAAGAGCAGGATCAATTCCGTAAACGGGACATTGAAGATCACTTCCGCCATGAAGATGGTGGCTTCTTCAAAGCTCCGGAAGGCCCAGTCTGCCATCGGGAACCTTCTCCCGTATGAACAGCAGATGCACGCCATGCTTGCCGACCTGCTTGCCGATGATGTGTCTGCCGGGTCAGACTATATTGCTGTCCGCCCCGTGAGGAGGGTGGCCATAGTGGCCTTTTCTTCCAACTCCTCTTTATGCGGAAGTTTCAATTCTGTGGCAGTCAGACACTTTTCAGAAACTGTCGCGGACTATACCGGACAGGGAGTGAAGTCTGAAGACATCCTGGTGTTCCCTGTCGGAAGGAAGATGGCCGATGCCGTGAGGAAGATGGGCCTCATTCCGCAGGGGGATTTCTCCCACATGGCTGACAAACCGTCCTATGCCGAGGCAAGGGACCTGGCTGCAAGGCTCATGGAGATGTTCGTGAGCCGTCAGGTGGACAAGGTGGAGCTGGTGTACAACCATTGCAAGTCCACTTCATCGCAGATACCTGTCCGGGAGACATATCTGCCTGTCAGTCTGGACGCATCACGATATGCGGAGGCTGCGGAGGACGGCCGGGTACGTGGGCGTGCAGGGGCGGATTACATAGTGGAGCCAGATACAGTGAGTGTCCTTGAGGCCCTGCTGCCCAAGGTGCTGTATCTCAAGATATATGCTGTCCTGCTTGATGCCAATGCGGCTGAACATTCAGCGCGTACTGTGGCCATGCAGGTGGCCACGGACAACGGCAAGGAGCTTATCCAGGACCTGACGGTGCAGTTCAACAAACAGAGGCAGCAGGCTATCACGGATGAACTCCTGGACATAGTAGGCGGGACAATGGCGTAGGGTCCCGAGTCCGCAGGAAAAAGGAAGACCGGGAGTCATGTGCCAGAGATGGCGACTGACTCCCGGTCTTTTTGCGTATTCGTACGGTCTGTGCCGCGTGTCTTTATTTCACTCTCTCCCCGTATGAACGGTCAGTGGTGTTCACCCTGATCTTCTCGCCCTGGTTTATGAACAGAGGAACCATTATGGTGGCCCCTGTCTCGAGAGTGGCTTCTTTCTGTGCATTGGTGGAAGCGGTGTCGCCTTTGACTGCAGGCTCAGTGTATGTCACTTCCAGTTCCACGTATGTAGGGAGCTCGCATGTGAGGCACCTTTCCTCGTCAGCTATGAACATCATCTCCACATGCTGGCCCTCTTTCATGAGGTCTGCATTCTCGACGATATCCTCTCCGAGGTGTATCTGCTCGAAAGTCTCTTCATGCATGAAGTTGTATCCGTCCTCGTCTTTGTAGAGGAACTGGTACGGTCTCCTTTCCACATTGATGGTCTCGATCTTTGCTCCGGCTGTGAAAGTGTTCTCGAGGATTCTTCCGTTCTCGAGGTTGCGGAGTTTTGTCTTCACGAAAGCCGGGCCCTTGCCAGGCTTTACATGCTGGAACCATACTATGGAGCAAGGCTTTCCGTTGAAGTTGATGTAAAGACCGTTTTTGAAATCAGCTGTTGTTGCCATAAAAATATAAATATTTGATTTATTCCAAGGAAAATCCCGCCGTTTTTCCGGAACGGCGTGCAAAATTATAAAACTGTCCCGACATTGCAAAATAATTGTAGTCCCTCATGTCTATGAATCAGTCAGTTCAGTCCCCTGATGCAGTCGGCTACCTCATCCAGCAGCCATTTCGGGGTGGACGTCGCACCGCATACTCCCACCTTGTCGTCATCCCGGAACCATTCTTTCCTGATGTCTGCCGGTCCTCCTATGTGGTATGTCCTGATGTTCACGGATTTGCATAAGTTGCAGAGAACCTTCCCGTTGGAGCTTGCCTTTCCTGCCACGAATATGACGATGTCATGCTCCAGGGCGAACTTGGAGAGTCTCGCATGACGGGAGGCCACCTGAGCGCAGATAGTGTTGTGGACTGTGAGCAGATGCGTGCCTTTGAACCTCTCGACAGAGAGCTCCCTTGCTGCCGCCATCTGTTCTTCAAGACGGCTGCAGATGGACGAATATTCGGCAGGGCTCTTGGTGGTCTGTGAGAACACCTCGGTAGGGACAGTAAGGTCTATTGTTCCGTCTGAGATACGCTCTTCCAGCATCTCCATGTCCTCTATCACAATGGCGTTGCCCCCTACCTGGCCAAGAAGGCCGAGGACCTCGGCATGGCCGATTTTCCCGAATATGATTATCTGCCCCTTGCGCCCGTCCTTGCCCAGACGTGTGTATGCTTCCTTTATCCTTTCCTGGAGTTTCACCACCACAGGACAAGTGCAGTCTATTATGTTGAAACCCTTTTCCCCGGCGAGGGCGAAGGTTTCGGGCGGCTCACCGTGAGCCCGGATCAGCAGTGATTCCCCGTCCACTTTCCGGATTTCATCGAGGTCATCTTTGTCGATGGTTACAAGTCCCTGCCTTTCAAGTCTTTGTAATTCCAGGTCGTTGTGGACTATCGCACCGAGAGAATACAGCTTGCGGTGCCTGCCGTCCTTCCTGCTCTTCTCCAGGAAAGCTTCCGCCTTGGTTATTGCTCCTATGACACCAGCACAGAATCCGGATGCACTGTCTATTTCCACTGAAAGTCCCATTGCCGAAACGATTTAGTCAGAAATTCCACCGAACCTCTCGCGGATTACCCCCTTTATCCAGACCATCTGGTCCTGAAGGGTCATCCTTGAGTTGTCAAGTACCAATGCATCGTCTGCCTTGGACAGTGGCGACGCTTCCCTGTGCGAGTCGATGAAATCCCTTTCCTGGAGATTCTTCATGACTTCCTCCACTGTGGTCTTCTCTCCTCTTGCAATCATTTCCGAGGCCCTTCGTTCTGCCCTGATATGCAGGTCGGCCACCATGAATATCTTCAGCTCGGCATCCGGAAAGACTGTTGTCCCGATGTCCCTGCCGTCCATGACGACACGCTTCTTTTTCCCGAACTCCCTGAGTCTCATGTCAACGAAGTCGCGCACACATGGCACCGCAGCTATGGGACTGACTTTCCCGGACACTTCCATCGACCTGATTTCCTTCTCTATGCACCTGTCCCCAATGAAGGTCTTGCTTCCGTCTTCTGTCCTGATGAAATGCAGGTCGAAGTCCCTGAGCGCGGATGAAAGTCCGGCGACATCCACGTTGCCCTCCGCACTGACAAGGCCTTTCTCGATGGCAAGCAGGGTCACGGCCCTGTACATTGCCCCGGAGTCGAGGTACAGGAATGAAAACTCGGAGGCGATGAGCCGGGCAAAAGAACTCTTTCCGGTAGAGGAGTACCCGTCTATCGCGATTATGATGTCAGGTATATGCATCAGTACACGTTTTAGAAGACAAAATTATATAAAAAATGTAAATGAGAGCACAAAAAACATACAGGGAATTGTAATTTATGCGATATTTGCAGCCGTGTCCGCAGGACTCCGCCGTGAACCTTCCGGGGCGGGCCGGCAGCGGTAAACCAATGACATTATGAGACTCTTAGTGATAGATGACGAGCGTTCGATACGCAATTCCCTTAAGGAAATCCTCATGGACGAGGGCTATGAGGTGGATGTGGCGGAAGACGGTGCCGCCGGTTGCGCAATGGCTGAAAAGGAGAAGTACAATGCCATTTTCTGTGACATCAAGATGCCCAACATGGACGGGCTCGAGGTCCTGGACCGGCTGAACGAGGAGGGAATCGATTCTGCAGTCATAATGATTTCCGGCCACGGGGACATCGACACCGCTGTGGAATGTATAAAGAAAGGGGCTTTTGACTTTATACAGAAACCGTTGGATCTCAACAGGATACTTATCACCATAAAGAATGCCACCGACAAGGTCTCCCTGGTAAAGGAGACTAAAATCCTCAAGAAGAAGGTCTATGGGCAGGAGATGATAGGGGAGTCCGAGCCTATCATGAAAATCAAGGAGATGATAGACAAGGTCGCACCTACGGATGCAAGGGTCCTCATTACCGGGCCCAACGGGTCCGGCAAGGAGCTTGTGGCCAGGAGCCTGCACCAGAAAAGCGGCCGGTCCTCCATGCCTTATATAGAGGTGAACTGCGCTGCCATCCCGTCGGAGCTGATCGAGAGCGAGCTTTTCGGACATGAGAAGGGCGCCTTCACTTCTGCCATAAAGCAGCACAAGGGCAAGTTCGAGCAGGCGGACGGCGGAACCCTGTTCCTGGACGAGATCGGCGACATGAGTCTCGCGGCACAGGCCAAGGTGCTCCGTGTCCTTCAGGAAAAGAAGCTCTCGAGGGTCGGGAGCGACAAGGATATACAGGTGGACGTCCGTGTACTCGCGGCCACCAACAAGAACCTCAGGGAGGAGATTGCAAAGGGTAACTTCCGCGAGGACCTCTATCACCGTATCAGTGTCATAGTGATAAAGGTCCCGTCCCTGGACGAGCGCAAGTCGGACATACCTATGCTGGTGAATTTCTTCATCGGCCAGATTACTTCAGAGACGGGGCTTGCCCGCAGGGAGATTACGCCTGAGGCCATGCAGCTGCTCATAGACAAGAGCTGGACGGGTAATATCCGGGAGCTCCGCAATGTGGTGGAGCGCCTGCTCATCCTTTCCGGTGATTCCATAACGGCGGACGATGTCCGCAGCTATGTATATTGAATAAAGACGATGACCCCTGAGGAAAAATACATAGCAGACCATTCCTCCCCGCTTACGGATGCCCAGAGGTGGATCATAAGGCAGACCCATATCAGGACCAACCATGCAAGGATGCTTTCCGGTGCGGTTCAGGGCCGTTTCCTGACTATGCTTGTGGAACTTACCGGTGCAGCGAGGATACTTGAGCTGGGTACATTCACTGGATATTCGGCCGTATGCCTTGCGATGGGACTCCCGGAGGGAGGGCATCTCGACACCCTCGAGGTCAACGATGAGCTTGAAGACCTTATTCTCGAAGGTTTCCGGAGGGCCGCTCTGGAAGACCGGATCACGCTTCATGTCGGGGATGCAAAGGAGATTCTCGGAAGTCTCGGTAAATCCGCCCGTTCTGCCGCGTCCTCATGTCCTTCTGCCGGGTCTCCTGCCGCACCGCAGGGAGGTTCCGCGGCCCTCTATGATATGGTATATATCGATGCCAACAAGCGGGAATACTGCATGTATTACGACCTGGTCTTCGACCTCGTCCGCCCGGGCGGGCTCATCCTTGCGGACAATGTGCTTTGGGACGGGAAGGTATTCCAGGAGCCTCTTCCACGTGACAGGCAGACCGCCGGGATTGCCTCGTTCAACGACATGGTGGCTTCGGACCCGAGGGTGGAATCCGTAATCCTCCCTTTGAGGGACGGACTCAATGTGATAAGGAAGAGATAGCCTGACCGTACGTTTCGTGCCGGCCTGATATCAGAACGCTTCTGTCATGTTCATGTAGAACAGTATCCCCTTTACTCCGGGCTCCCTGCCTATGTCGATACGGAAATTCTTGTTCTTCTGCATCTGGATGCGCAGCCCTATCCCGTAGTTGAGTTTCCATTTCTTCCAGTCGAGCGGGGTATCTCCGATGGTCCCGATGCCGCCCCAGACCACGAAGCCGAGCTTGGACCAGAATGTCCCTCGCTCGTATGCCTCGTTGGAGCCGAACATGTGCCTGTATTCGGCAATGCCGTACATCATTGACTTGTCACGGTATTTTCCCCAGTAGTAGCCCCTCAGGTCGAAAGGGGAGCCGAACATCGGGAGTTCCGTGAAGGGGATGTCGTTGAACCCTATCTGTGTCCTGGCTGTCCATCCGAGAACGCTGCGGCGGTGGAAAAGCGGGACGAAATGGCGGTATTCCATCTCCAGGATCTGGTAGTTGTATGCCCCTCCGAAAGCCCGGCTGTAGAATTTGCCGGTGCCGCTCACCAGAAAACCGCGGGAAGGTGTGGCCACGTCATCCCGCGTGTCGTACTGGAGCATGGCCCCTAATCCTGTGTTGAGGTACGCTGTCCTGAATCTTGAAATATAAGGGTCGGCAAGCATCACAGGATTCAGGTCCGTGGATTTCGTGTAGTTCACATCGGCGAGCACTCCTGCGAAAAACCCGGGCCTGGCCTGCCATACGAACCGCGGGTTCAGCTGCAGGAGCATTTTGTGGAAACCGGTCGTGCTGCCGCCTCTGGGAGTGTTTTCGATGACGGACATGTCCGTGCCGTAGTAGTTTGCCGGCTCGTCACGGAACGAGTAGTTCATGTAAAGGCGGTACTTGTCCTCCTTGAAGAAGAAAGTCCCGGCACCGGCCACTACGATTGTCCCGTTGAGGGACAGGTTGAACCCTACGGGGAGGAAGGACCTCTGGGATACGGTGTCCTCCTTGTCCATCTTGAAGGACATCAGGGCTGCACCTCCTATTCCGAACGACGCCTCCGGAGTGTATGACGGCCCTCCCAGGACGGATACCCATACCTTGTCCGGGTCTCTGACACGTTTTTTCCGCCTGGCGTATGATGCCGGTTCAGAAATCAGGAACGCTGTTATGCAAATGAGGGCAATCACTGCCGTCACCGGTCTGCGTATCAGGTTCATAGGCTGTATCCCCATTTCTTTATGGCCTCAGACCAGTGTTTTTCGACCAGTTCAATGGTGCTGGAGGAGTAGCTGTACCTGTTTTTCTTGAAACCCTTGTGCCCGGTGACATATTTCTCCATGCCGCCCCTCGCTTCTTCGAAACCTCCGATCGAGAGCTTCCCGTACATCTCCCGGACCATTTCCAGCGGATCCTTCTCGAAGTCTTCGAACCGTACTTCCACCAGATTCCCTTTCGGGATAAGCCCTTTTTCTGATTCGTATTTCTCGAAGAGCTCCCTGTATGTGATGAGTATCTCTTCCTGCAGCTGGCTCTCGGAAATCTGCTGCAGCTGGAGTGACTTGATTATGTTCCCGAAATAGCTCCTCGTGGACTCGAACACCGTGTAGGGATTGCGTACCAGATAGATAAACTTCGCGTCAGGATACATCTCCAGCAGGGTGCCGATACGTCCCGTATGCGGCGGGTTCTTGCTCAGGAACACGCTTTTGCCCTGGGTGTGCAGGGCTATCCTGATCATCTTGTCGAGGCTGTCCTTGAACGCCTGCCGCTCCTGCTGCGAGATGCCGTTGAACAGCAGGTACCGTTCACGGTATATACCGGTAAGCTGCGGGAATATCCAGAAGTTGTAGAAGGAATAGGGCATCATGTTCACAAGGGCGAATTCCTCTTCCTGCGGAAGGTCTGGCCCGAGCTCCATCGAGTCGGTCGGGCGTCGTGACGGCATGAACAGTTTCGTACAGGCCTTGAAGAAGCCGCTCCCCCACAGCATGAGGTGCGGGAATACCGTCTGGTATGTGGTACAGTATCCGTAACGCGGGTCTCCGGAGATGACGTTATGCACGTATGTGGTCCCGCTCCTCCAGTGCCCGAGGATGAATACCGGTGCTTCCATCCTGACCTCCGGAAGCTTTTCCCAGCAGCGTTCGTTTATCCTGTAGAACGGCTCCAGGATATGCTGTATGCAGTTGGTAGTGCGGAATTTCCCTGCGTACTCCTTGTCCACGGCCACACCGTCGCAGATAGCCTCGAAAGTCTTCCTGTCTGCCCCTACCAGCGTGTTCACCGGGAGGGTCTCGAATTTAAGTATGCCCATGTCAGTCCATTTTGCATTTCACGTCAATACCCTTGCCGCGCAGATAGCTGCAGACCTTTTCCACTGCCTCTGCATGTTCAGTCCCGATGCCCAGTCCCTGCAGGTCGATAACGATGCTCCCGTCCTCTTTCCCGGCGGGCTCCTCGTCCGGACCGATGATCATTCCGACCCCTGAGGTGAAATTGGTGACCGGATCTATTATGATAAAGGAGCCTGTGGCCCGGTTCTTCTGGTAGCTGTCATACATCAGTACCGTTGAAGTGGATATGTGTACAAGACCTATTTCGTTGAGAGACAGCGCATCCGACTGGATGTGCTCCAGGGTGTTCACATCTACCCTGAAGTCGATGCCGCTGATGTGCGCGCGTGTAGTGTTGGTGGTCTGCTTCAGGAAAAAGGCCTTGCTTCTGTCCATCTTCTCCTCGTCCATCCATACCACCATGGCCTTGAAATGATGCCCGGTCATCGGCGTGTTGTCAGGTTTCACGAGCATCTCCCCTCTTGAGAGGTCGATTTCGTCCTCAAGAGTTATGGTGACGCACTGGGGTGCGAAGGCGTATTCCGGCTCCCCGTCGTATGTCACTATGCTTTTCACCTTCGAACTCTTTCCGGACGGGAGGGCGGTCACCGTGTCTCCCCGGTGTATCACGCCGGAAGATATCTTTCCGCTGAAACCCCTGAAGTCCAGGTCCGGACGCAGGACATACTGTACAGGGAACCTGAAGTCATCCATGTTTATGTCCTTGTCTATTTCGACATTCTCGAGGTATTCCATGAGTGAAGGGCCGTCGTACCATGGTGTCCTTCCGCTCCTCTCCACGACGTTGTCCCCGTCCAGGGCCGAGAGCGGGATGCACTGTATGTCAGGGATTCCCAGACCCTTGGCGAACCGGATGTATTCGGATGTTATATCACTGTATCTGTCCCTGGAGAAGTCCACAAGGTCCATCTTGTTCACAGCCAGTACAATGTGCCGTATGCCCAGAAGTGATACCAGGTACGTGTGACGGTGTGTCTGGGTGAGTATGCCGTTCCTGGCATCGACGAGTATGATCGCCAGGTTGGCAGTGGAGCCTCCTGTAATCATGTTTCTTGTGTACTGTTCGTGTCCTGGAGTGTCGGCTATGATGAACTTCCTCCTGTTGGTGGAGAAATAGCGGTATGCCACATCTATGGTGATTCCCTGCTCCCTTTCAGCCTTCAGTCCGTCGAGCAGGAGGGCATAGTCGATATGGTCTCCTGCCTTGCCCATCCTCTTGCTGTC
>JADILZ010000054.1 GCA_017695065.1 Candidatus Cryptobacteroides excrementipullorum | reverse complement strand
CGCCCACGGGGCACACTGCCACGCACTGCCCGCAGTAAGTACACTCGCTTTCCGCCATCATCCTGTCGAAAGCAGGTGCAATGGTTGTGTTGAAGCCTCTCCTGATGGCACCGAGCGCACCTACTGTCTGGACTTCGTTGCACACGCTTTCACACCTGCGGCAGAAAATGCATTTGTCCATGTTGCGGACAATGGACGCCGTCACCTCCCGCTTACGTGGAGAAAGCTCGCCTCCGTTGAATGGCATTTCCCTGATATTGAAACGCAGGGCGAGATTCTGCAGTTCGCAGTCCCCTGCCTTCGGACAGGTAAGGCATTCGTTCGGGTGGTCTGAAAGGATGAGTTCTGCAACGATTTTCCTGGCGTTCATCACCCTGAGGCTGCTCGTGCGCACGACCATGCCCTCCGCACACCTTGTGGCGCATGCGGGAGCAAGGTTCCTCCTTCCTTCTATCTCCACCACGCAGATACGGCACGACGCCGGGGTGTTCTTTATGCATGTGCCTTTCAGATCGATGTGGCACAATGTCGGGATGTCTATCCCTATCTTACGCGCCGCGTCGAGAATAGTCGTCCCTTGCGGGACTGTCACAAAATGATGGTCTATCTGTAGTGTAAGCTGTTTTTCTTCCATATTCCATGTGGCCCGCCCGGGCCTTTTTATCATTGGTCTAATATACCGATATCGCCTTGAACCTGCATCTTGCCATGCACATGCCGCATCTGATACACTTGTTCGGGTTGATGACATGAGGCTTGCGGACATCTCCGATTATTGCGTCCGCAGGACAGTTCTTCGCGCAGAGGTGGCATCCGATGCAGAGCGACGAGTCGATGCTGTAGGTGAGCAGGGCCTTGCACTGCCTGGCGCGGCACTTGTGGTCACGCACATGCTCGAGATATTCGTCATAAAAATTGTTCAGGGTAGAAAGGACAGGATTCGGCGAAGTCTGTCCGAGCCCGCACAATGCGGTGTCCTTTATCACCTTGCCCAGTACGGAAAGGGTCTTGAGGTCGGCTTCGGTCCCTCTGCCCTCTGTAATCTTGTTCAGGGTCTCGAGCAGACGCTTGTTTCCGATACGGCAAGGAGTGCATTTGCCGCATGACTCCTCCACGGTGAAATCCAGGTAGAATCTCGCCACGGACACCATGCAGTCGTCCTCGTCCATCACAATCATCCCGCCTGAGCCCATCATCGAGCCCTCCGCAAGGAGTGTGTCGAAATCTATCGGTATATCCAGATGCTTTTCCGTGAGACATCCTCCGGAGGGACCTCCGGTCTGTACTGCCTTGAACTTCTTCCCTCCTTTGATCCCGCCGCCGATCTCGTATATCACCTCCCGGAGCGTCGTCCCCATCGGGACCTCTATGAGACCGACATTGTTTATCTTGCCGGCAAGGGCGAACACCTTGGTACCCTTTGACTTGGCGGTACCGATGGAAGAGAACCAGCCGGCCCCGCGGGTAAGGATGACAGGGATATTCGCGAATGTCTCCACATTGTTGACGTTAGTAGGCTTGCCGAGATAACCCGACTCCGCAGGGAACGGCGGTTTCATGGTCGGTTCGCCTCTCTTTCCTTCCATAGAGTGGATGAGAGCAGTCTCCTCCCCGCATACGAACGCCCCTGCCCCGTAGCGTATCTCAATGTCGAAACTGAACCCGCTTCCGAGAATGTCCTCCCCGAGAAGGCCGTATTCCCTGGCCTGTGCTATGGCTGTCTTGAGACGGTGGATGGCAAGCGGGTATTCCGCCCTGATGTAGACCAGGCCTCTGGACGAGCCTGTCGAGTAGCCGCATATCGCCATTGCCTCGACTATCGAGTGCGGGTCCCCTTCCATTATGGACCTGTCCATGAAAGCCCCGGGGTCACCTTCATCAGCATTGCAGACCACATACTTTATGTCAGAGACACTTTTCCTTGCAAAGCCCCACTTTACCCCGGTCGGGAAACCTCCGCCTCCCCTGCCCCTGAGGCCTGACCTTGTCACCTCATCTATGACATCCTCAGGAGTCTTGTTCAGGATGCAGTCTGCCAGAGCCATGTATCCGTCCCTGGCGATGTATTCCTCTATGTTCTCGGGGTCTATGAACCCGCAGTTTCTCAACGCCACACGCATCTGCTTCCTGTAGAAGCCTATGTGCTTGTAGTCGCTGACATGCTCGCCTGTCTTGGGGTCTTCATACAGAAGGCGTTCCACTCTCCTGCCCCCGATGATATGCCCGGTCACAATCTCTTCCGCATCCTCAGGCTTCACCTGCGTATAGAAGGTGTTGTCCGGGATTATCTTCACCACAGGGCCTTTCTCGCAGAAGCCGAAACATCCTGTCGTGACGACATCCACCTGGCTGTCGATGCCCTTCTCTTTCAGCTTTTCCTTGATTTTTTCGCAGATAGTTGCACTGGAAGATGCCTTGCAACCCGTTCCTCCGCATATAAGTACCTGGAGATGCTCCGTTCCGGGTCCCAGTCCGTGACACAGCCCGTCTGTCGTCCTGTCGCCCTGCTCCCTGAGCAGAAGTCTTTTCGAGGCCCCAGCCTTGACAGCTTTCAGATCCTCAGTTGTCATTACTTTCATTATGAAACAAAATTAGGCCGATGTCAAAGATATGAAAAGGAATCCGATTTAACAAGATTATAAAATAAAAGAATCTGTATTAAATTTTTTTGATGTATCTTCGCGGATGTTTTTTCTGACAATTTAAAGGCTTCTCGGCAGAATGGGACATGAAATCAAAGTGGAGGGAAGTTCCAAGGAAGAGAAATACATGAATCTCATCCCTCAGATAAAGGCGTTGCTCGAAGGTGAGGCGGACATGGTGGCAAGGATGTCCAACACAGTCGCTGCACTGCACTCTACATTCGGGTTTCTATGGACAGGATTCTACAGGGTGACAGACACTTGCGGAGACACTGCAGCTGCAGGCACAGCCAGTCCCGAGCTGGTCGTCGGACCGTTCCAGGGTCCTGTGGCATGCTCAAGGATTGCGTACGGGAAAGGTGTCTGCGGGACTGCATGGAAGGAAGGCAGGACGCTGGTCGTACCTGACGTGGACCTGTTTCCCGGACACATAAGATGCAGCTCAGCCGCAAGGTCGGAAATCGTGGTCCCGGTATTCGGCCCTGATGTCCGGAAGTCCGGTCCCGGCATCGCAGGATACCCGTCCGCACGGACAGTGACGGCCGTCCTGGACATAGACAGCGCCTCCCCCGGCACTTTCGACATGACCGATGCGCATTATCTCGAAATGATATGCAGGATGTGCCATATTTTTACCGGACACATATGATATCATAATGCAAAAGTACTTCAAATCAATTTTTTGTTGATTAACCGAAAAGAATAAAATTCAGAAATCGGTGACAAACGAAACTCTCATGGGAGACAAAAGGCAATCATATGTCAGTCCGTCGATTGCAAAGACGTTTGGCAAAGAGGGACAAAAGTATGCCCGAGGATTGGAAATAAGCTATAATAATATTTCCTATCTTCGCAGCGTTTTTTTTAATCTCAGGAATAATGTTCAAGGTAGGTATCATAGGAGCAGGGCATATCGCGGAAAAGATGGCCACGACCCTGCACGGGATGGATGGCGTGGAAGCATACGCCGTAGCTTCCAGGCAGCTGGAGAAGGCGCAGGAGTTCGCTTCAAGGAGAGGTTTCACCAAGGCATACGGCAGCTATGAAGAGCTGGCGGATGACCCGCAGGTGGACCTGGTATATGTGGCCACTCCGCATACGCTGCATTATGGTCATGTGAAAATGTGCCTTGAGAAAGGGAAGCCGGTACTTTGTGAAAAGGCTTTCACGGCCAATGCCGTGGAGGCTGAGGACCTGATCCGCATATCCAGGGATAAGGGAGTGTTCCTTGCGGAAGCCATCTGGACACGGTACCTTCCGTTCAGGAAGACCCTCAGGGATCTCGTGGAAAGCGGGGCCATAGGAAAGCCGATGCTCCTCACCGCGCATCTTGGCTATCCGGTCTCGCACAAGGAAAGGATAATGAGGCCGGAGCTCGGTGGAGGAGCCCTGCTCGACCTCGGTGTGTATGCCCTGAATTTCGCCCTGATGAACTTCGGGGATGACATACAGGAAATCCGGTCCACATGCGTGAAGTCCGATACGGGGATGGACATGCAGGATAGCATCACCCTGAAATACAGTGACGGCAGGATGGCCATTCTGATGGCTACGGCATTGTGTGCCAACGACCGCCAGGGAATAATAAACGGAGACAAGGGTTATGTCATAGTGGACAACATCAACAATTCCCTCAAGGCCGAGCTCTATGCCGCCGACCACACTCTCATGCGGACTTGCCATGCCCCGGAGCAGATAACAGGTTTCGAGTACCAGGTGCAGGCCTGTATAGATGCCATCCGTGAAGGCAGGACAGAGACAGACTTCATGCCGCACAGCGAGAGCCTGCGCGTTATGAGGATAATGGACAGCCTGCGCAAGGAATGGGGTGTGGTATTCCCGAACGACAGCAAGTCAAGGCAGTGACATGACCAGAGGTAAACATACAGCGTGCCCCGTTCCGGAAGACATCCGGGGAGGCATGGAATGAGCCGCAATATGGATCTGACGAAAGGCAGCATCACAGGGTCGATGCTGCTTTTCGCATTGCCGATGATAGCCGGGAACCTGTTGCAGCAGTGCTACAACCTCGCGGACACATTCATCGTCGGACGCTGCCTCGGCCCGGAGGCCCTCGCTGCAGTCGGAAGTTCATACTCGCTGATGACGTTCCTGCTTTCACTTGTCATCGGGCTTTGCATGGGAAGCAGCACACTGTTCTCCATGCGGTTCGGCAACGGGGACATACCGGGTCTGAAGAAAGCGGTTTTCACCTCTTTCCTGCTCATTGGCGTCATAACCATAGCGGTCACTGCCGTTACCTTCGCCTTCATTGACCCGATAATCAGTCTTCTGCAAGTTCCGGCTGAAGTCCATGACGACATGCGGGACTATCTGGTGATTATCTGCGCGGGAATCCCGTTCACTTTCCTTTACAATTTCTACGCTTTCCTTCTGCGCTCTGTCGGGGACTCTGTCTCCCCTCTCTGGTTCCTGGGCGTTTCCGTGGTGCTGAACATAGGGCTTGACCTCGCACTGATCCTAGGGGCCGGGGCAGGGACAGCCGGAGCCGCCCTTGCCACCGTCATCTCACAGGCATTCAGTGCGACAGGTCTCATCTGGTGGACGCGACGCAAATACAGCTGGCTCCACACAAGCAGGAAAGACATGAAGACAGACAGGGCAGAAATCAAGGCGATATCATCCTATTCTCTGCTGACGTGCATGCAGCAGTCCGTGATGAATTTCGGAATACTGATGGTACAGGGGCTCGTGAATTCTTTCGGCACGGTTGTCATGGCCGCGTTCGCCACTGCCGTCAAGATAGACGCGTTCGCATACATGCCCCTGCAGGAATTCGGCAACGCATTCTCCACTTTCATCGCACAGAATTTCGGGGCAGGGAAACAGGAGCGTATCAGAAAAGGCATCCGCAGTGCAGCGCTTGCCGTGACAGGTTTTTCAGTACTGATTTCCGTCGCCACCGTCATTCTCGCCCCGATGCTCATGGGCATATTCGTAGGAGCAGACCAGACGGAAGTCATATCTGTCGGGACAAAGTATCTCAGGATAGAGGGAAGTTTCTACATCGGGATAGGCTACCTGTTCATGCTTTACGGACTGTTCCGGGCTACGGGAAGGCCTGGATTCTCACTTGTGCTTACGGTCATCTCCCTGGGTCTCAGGGTATTGGTTTCATATGCCCTGGCCCTGTCATGCGGAGTGGAATGGATATGGTGGGCAATCCCTATAGGGTGGGCCGCCGCTGATGCCGCGGGATTTTTGCGATACGGATTTCCCGGACGGAGAAGTGCCGTGACCGGGAAAGCGGCCAGCAGGAAGCTGTCCTGAAAGAAGTTTCTGCATATACCGGGATTTCTTTTATGATTTTTCGGCAGATATGCAGTATATTTGCCCGCATTTTCACGGGACCGGACGGTGCCGTAAAAGGATATAAAATGACAATTTGTTTACAATGAAATCAATACGTGAAATATACCGTATAGGTAAAGGCCCTTCCAGCAGCCATACAATGGGGCCGCACAAGGCTGCGAAAATCTATATCGCCCATCATCCGCAGGCTCACAGGTTCCTGGTGACTCTGTACGGGTCTCTCGCCGCCACCGGCAAGGGACATCTCACGGACGTGGCCATAAATGATGCCCTTTCGCAGGCCGGCCCCGTACAGATAGACTGGCAGCCTAAAATCTTCCTGCCTGCACATCCGAACGGGATGAAGATAGCCACGGTGGACGACAGCGGGGAAAAACAGGACGAATGGACATTCTACAGCGTCGGAGGCGGGGCCGTCAGGTGCGAGCAGCTGCCTCAGGACGAGACTCCGGACATCTATCCGCTCAACTCCATGACGGAGCTCCTGCAGTGGTGCAACAACTACGGTAAGGCATACTGGGAATATGTCAGCGAGATCGAGGACGAGAGCATATGGGACTACCTTGCCGATGTGTGGAAAGTCATGTGCGAGGCCATCGAGCGCGGCATCGACAAGGAGGGCGTACTCCCTGGCCCGATCCATCTCAGGCGCAAGGCCGCCACCTATTTCATCAGGGCGGAGGGATACAAGGATGTCCTTCGCACAAGGGGGATGATCTTCGCCTACACGCTGGCAGTCAGCGAAGAGAATGCCGCCGGAGGCACCATTGTGACAGCCCCTACATGCGGCTCATGCGGAGTCCTGCCAGGAGTTCTCTATCACCTTAAGAAAGTTTATGGATTCAGCGACAAGCGTATCATACGCTCTCTTGCTACAGCCGCGCTTGTGGGTAACGTGGTCAAGCAGAACGCATCGATTTCGGGTGCCGAAGTAGGGTGCCAGGGCGAGGTCGGGGTAGCGTGCGCAATGACCGCAGCCGCAGCCAACCAGCTTATGGGAGGCAGCCCTTCACAGATTGAATATGCGGCTGAAATGGGTCTGGAGCACCACCTCGGGATGACCTGCGACCCTGTATGCGGACTTGTGCAGATCCCGTGCATAGAAAGGAACGCCTACGCCGCTGCACGTGCCCTGGACGCCAACATATACGCGCTCTATACCGACGGGCTGCACCGCGTGTCCTTCGACCAGGTGGTCCGTGTAATGAAACAGACAGGAAAAGACCTGCCGTCCTTGTACAAGGAGACAGGGGAAGGCGGACTGGCAAAGGAGCTTGACTAAAAAAAACAGACATCCGTTGTCCTTGGCGATCCCCCCCCCGCTTTGCGGGAGCCAATGTCGTCTTTGACAACGGATGTCTTGTTTGTCCACCCCCAGTCACCTGACGGTGACAGCTATTCAAAAAGCAGTTCCATATCTTTCTCAAGCATATCAGAAGCCATCTTCTCCGGAATGAAACTCCACTTACCGATTACATTTTCATTCCCGGTCTCTGCCGGATCTATGCTTCCATGCTCTGTGATGTAGTCATACAGGATGTTGCGTATCTCAGGGTATTTGGCCACGACGCGGGACTCGATGTTGTCTGTATCGATCCCTGCCCCTTCACGCATGATTGCACCGCCGCCGCTGGCACGGTATGAAGTCATGGCAACATTGTAGCTGCCATCCATGCTGAACCGGGTCCCGTCTGCAAGCGAGACAATCTCCACACGCTGGCCGCAAGGACGGGTCACATCCACTGTATAGACAAGACCGCCTGCCGAATCGAAATTGTATGCCCTTCCTGTGAATGACCATCGCTCCAGGCCGGTACGGGGGTCAGGAGTATTGGTAATCTTCAGAAGGTGCTCCCCTTTCACACCTGAGACGGTATTTATCCAGCTGTCGTATGAATATTCAAGGTAATCCTTTATCTCCTTTCCGGACATCTTCACTACAAACAACTGGTTCTCAAAAGGATATATTGTAAAAAGATCGTTGTACACAAGGGTGCCTGCCTTTACATGGCCGTTGAAAGTCAGTGGAGCGGCAAACGAAATCCGGGCCGGGGAGCATGAAAGTGAAAGGGTGTGGAGAAGGTTCATGTAACTGCACATCCCGGCATACGAATCTCTTGTGACAAGATCCTCCTCCAGGGTACCTACAGGCTTGACAGTGAAGTCCCTGACAGCCTCGTAGTCCTTCCTGAAAACCTTACTCATCTCCTTGTCCACGGCATTCTTCCTCACCGGTATCAGTCCGGCGGAAAGCTCCTTGGAGACCACCTTGCCGTCTTTGACCTCAAGGGTAACCACCCCGTGGCCGATATTGCGACAGTGGCTTCCGGAGTTTATAAGGCAGATGTCCTCCCTTGATGTCACGAAAGGACGATGGTCATGGGAGCATACCAGGAAATCCACTCCTTCAAGCGTCTTGAAAAGGTCCATCCCCTGGCTTTCAAGGGAAGAGCCGTCACCGTTGCCGGTTCCCGCATGGACAGCCACTATGACCACATGAGGGTGCTCGGATGCAATGACCCTGTCCACATCTTCCTGCACAATCGGGATAAGCGATTCGAAATGCATCCCGCTCCAGAGGTCTTCGGACAGCCAGTTCTTCATATTCGGGTTGGTGAAGCCGAGAACCGCCACCTTCAGCCCGTTCCTCCTTACTATGGTATAGTCGGCAAAATACGGCTTACCGTTGTCATTCCTGATGGCATTGGCCCCCATGAACGGCGCATCCAGCTGCTTTGCAACGCGGTCATATACCGGATGACCGGTCTCGACATCATGGTTCCCGACCACCACGGCATCGTATTTCATGTAGTTGGCCATCCTGGCATAGAGGTGCGGGGTAATGGTGTCCACGTAGTTGTAGTAATAGGCGGCATTGTCGCCCTGGAGACAGTCCCCTGCATCTATGAGAATCACATTTTCCGCGCCGTCGGCATTCCTGACGCTGTCCACATAATGGGAGACGGCATACAGTGACTGTCTGGTCCCCTCTTCCACATACAGGGAGTCGAAATAGCGTCCGTGCACGTCATTGGTAGTGAAAAGCTGGAGCCTGTAAGTCCCGTCTTCAGGACCGCCGCAGGAGACAGCGGCCAGCAGGACAGCAAAAATCAATGGGTTCTTTTTCATATATCAGATAGAATTTATATTTTCGTCCATCTTCCCGAGTATCGGGAAACCTTCCCGGAAACGCAACATGGGCGCCTTCTCCATCCTCGCCCAGAGTACGGGCACGCCATCCGCACCATATCTCTTCCCTCTGCTCCTGCCGCGGAAATCTATCACTGCAGAGTTACCGCTGTAATCAAGCAGCCTGTCCGACCCGGTCCTGTTGCAGAACAGAGACCAGCATACGTTCTCCACAGACCTTGCCCTGATGAGCGTGTCCGCTGCCGCGTTCCTCGCCACGGGCCAGTTGGCGATATTCAGATACAGGTCATAGGGATTGTGTCCGGAATTTCTCGCCCACCCTGGAAAACGAAGGTCGAAACAGATTCCCGGAAGTATCCTCCACCCCTTGAACACGAACACTTTACGCTCTGTACCAGGAGTATAGTTCTCCTCCTCTCCACCGAAGAAAAGGTGTGCCTTGTCATAGAAGTCCACATGGACGGCTGGCTCCACGGAACTTACATGTGCGGAAGGCCGGACACCGCTGTCAGGCTGCACGAAGAACATCCTGTTGTACCTTTTCCCGGCCTCCGATACCGGGACTGACCCTGCCACGGCACATCCGTACCGGGCAGAGACGGATTTCATCCATCCGAGGGTCTCCGGGCTTCCGGCAGGCTCGGCCAACTCCGGATTCATCGTGAATCCTGCGGCAAAGAATTCCGGAAGCACCACCATGTCAGGCAATGCCGGCAGCACACCGCCGGAGAAAATGGCGTCGAATAAATCCCCGAGCACGGCCAGATTGGCCTCAGGCTCCTCCCATACAGGAGAAAACTCAACCAGTGCCACATCAATGGCATCCTTGCTGTCTGTTCCCATAATCCTGTCCTCGCTTACTAAATGTTCCACCCCGGCATCGTCCGGTATCCTGGGCCAGTCCTTTTCCCGGCCTTCTTCTGCCTGCCAAGCAGTTTCTGGAGATTGAACTTCACAGTAACCGCCTGCTGGCATCCCGAATAGGACCATTCGTTGAAATGAAGCACAAAGGAAGCCCTGATAGACATGAAATCGGAAATGCGGGGCTCATAGTACAGCTCCACCCTGTCGTAGAAGCCGAGTCCTCCGCCGTCCATGTCCACCTTATAGAAAGGTTCGCCCATGTACAGCAGATTCCCGTACACATTTCCGGCGGAATCCATGTTCCTGAAGTATGGCATCATGTCAGTGCCGTAGAAAAGGCGGTTCTCGAGCCCCACATTCCAGTTCCGCACCTCCGCCGTCAGTTCACCGCCATGTGGGAATATGTACTTCCCTATGTTCTTCCTGTCATTCTGGAACGACTGGAGCCACCCTATGGTGAAACCGAGCCTCTGGAGCCCGGATATGCCTGAGAGATCTATGGAAAGGGAGGGGTTCACAAGTGCATTGTCCACCACACCAGAGACATTCCTCGCCCCTGCATAATGGTACAGGTATGCAGAATAGCCGACGGAGAAGATGCCGGAAAGGGCTGCCCTCCCGGATGTGAATATCATGAATCTCTCCCTGCGGTCCACCCCGTACATCCCCATCCAGTCGCATCCTACCTCATAATATGCGGAAGGACGCCTGAAAGAGAGGAGGAGCCCCTCGATATTGTTGTCATAGAATTTCAGGGAATCGGAGAAGAAAGCCCTGGAGTAGTCACCTTCCATAAACCTGCGCGGGAAAATGCCTGCAGTTATGCCTATGTCAGTGCTCCCCTTACGGAAAAGATACCTGTAATATAGGGTGATTTCATGCAGGAGGTCCCAGTTGGACTTGTCAGGGGACACCTCAGCATCGTTCCCCGGACTTGCAAGAGCGGATGGTATGGGGGAATCGCCGAAATCCTTCATCACGTCTATGCCGAGCATAAGTCTGTGCTCGCCTCCGGAACGCTCCCGGAGGGAAAGCCCCAGTGCCGGAGTCAGCCTGGCCCCGAAGATTGTCCTCGATGACGAGAAGGACGACGGGGAGTACTCCCTGTTGTCGAAATTCATCTCGAAATCCACATCGTATGCAAATTCCAGCCTCCCCTTTTCTGCTGGCGGCTCAGCCGCAAACCCTGTCACGGAGAATGCGGACAGGACCAGGAAGAACACTTTGCGTAAACCGACTGCCATGGCCATACAGGTTAACGTTTCCTTGCCTCTATCCTCTGACGGAGTCCACGGGAAAGAGATATAGGGCCCGTCTCATCGGAGCGGTCGAGCCACTCGGATGCAAGTTCGTACTCTCCTGTCATGTAGCAGGCAAGAGCGATATTGTACTGCGCACATGAACGTTTCTGGAGATTCCCGGTGTCAAGAAGCCGTATCCAGATGTCGATGGCATCCTTCCAGCGGTAGTCAGATGCCGCCTCGGCTGCCTCTATCCAGGCACTGCCCTCGTAATATACCAGCTGGAGGTTCTCGTTGACCCATGTGGACACGAAAGATTCGCCAGCGCTGCGCCCGACTGCACGTCCGGACTCCCCTATTGCCGCAAATCCTTTGGCGACAAGGGCTTCCTGAGAGTCATTCCCGTCTGTATATGCCACAGGCACCGCTACGCTCCTGCCTGTGAAAGAAAAGACGCTGTCTTCCGGGTTCATGGCATCATAGACATCTATCCTTATCGAAAACGGTATCTTCACCTCCGCGACGAAAGCGGAGTCCGCCGAAATCCTGCCGCCTGTCTCGACCCGCTTCGGGGCCTGGACCACAGGCGTCCCGAACTCCGGGACTTCAAGCAGGAAGACTACATCTGTGCCTACGTCCATGAGTATATTCAGCAGTGTGTCTTTTGAGGAATACTCCGCCCCTTCCGTTCCCGGTATCCTGTATATTCCGATGACTCTCTCCCCGGAAAAATATCCGGACTCGAGCTTCTCGGCGAGACCTTCGGAGACTGAAGCAGAGAAGACGGAGTCAGTCCTGGCCCCGCTGTCGATGTAAACGACGGAAAATGTCTTCTTTCCCAGGTCAAGACCCGACCTGGACACATCTCTCATCTCCACATCCATGGTATATGACAAAGGTCCGCATGAAACGGACATCAGCGGCAGCAAGGCCGCCAGTAAAAACCTGATACTTCTCATGGCATAATGCTTTTCAATATTTAACTCAGGAGGCAATACATCGGATTCACGTTGTCCTGACACCGGCCCGGGAAACCCGACCGGATCAGCACATCCCGCAGCGACTGGCTCAGAGGATCTCAAGGATCTCCCCCGTAAGGTCGTATTCGTCTGCCCCTGTAATCCTCACCTTCATGAACTCCCCGACGACAGAATACGGCTCGACACCTCCTGTCCTGGCGGAATCGTACCTGACGAGGATCTCACCGTCCACCTCCGGGCTCTCGAACTCGCTCCTGCACACATAGACCCCGTCCGAGAAACTGTCCACGATGACCTTCACCTCGGTCCCGATACGCGACCTGTTGAAATCAAGGGACACCCCTCCCTGGAGTGCCATCAGTTCATCAAGTCTCCGCTGCTTTTCTCTGGCAGACACCGTATCCTTGTAGTTCTCAGCACCGTAAGTACCTTCCTCCTCCGAATATGCGAATGCGCCGAGCCTCTCGAACCTGGCTTCCGAGACAAAATCAAGAAGCTCCCCGAACTCCTTCTTCCCTTCTCCAGGATGGCCGACTATCATGGTGGTACGCAGGACGACACCAGGCACACGTTCCCTCATTTTCGCTATCAGGGCCCTTGTCCATGCACCGTCCACATGCCTGCGCATCATGCCTAGGACCTTGTCCGATATGTGCTGGAGAGGGATGTCCATATAACGGCAGACCTTGGGGTTGTCAGCCATCACGTCAAGCACATCGTCAGGAAAGCCGTCAGGATATGAATAATGTATCCTTATCCACTCTATTCCTTCGATTTCCGAGAGTCTGCCGAGCAGTTCCGCAAGCATCCTCCTTCCATACAGGTCAAGCCCGTAGTATGTAGTGTCCTGTGCTATCACTATCAGCTCCCTGACCCCCTTGGCAGCAAGCATGGACGCTTCCGCGACGAGCTCCTCCACAGGCACTGATATGTGCCTTCCCCGGATATGCGGGATGGCGCAGTACGAGCACCTCCGGTCGCATCCCTCGGAGATTTTCAGGAAAGCATAGTGAGAAGGGGTGGTAAGCTCTCTCCGGATCTCGAAGTCCGACGGGCTGTCCACGCCAAGGTATTCCAGCAACGGAGTGAAATCCCTTGCTCCGAACCATGCATCCACCTCCGGAATCAGGCCCGGCATCTCCGCCGAATATCTCTGGGACAGGCATCCGAAGACAACTACCCTGCCGTAGTCACCCGCCTTCTTGCGCTCGACAGCCTGCAGAATCGCCCCGATGGACTCCTCCTTTGCATCCCCGATGAACCCGCAAGTGTTTATGAGCAGGCAGTCGGCCCCTCCTTCCCAGTCTTCAGGCAGTATATCATAGCAAGAGACCGCCTGGGCCAGAATATGTTCTGTGTCCACGCGGTTCTTCGAACAGCCCATCGTAATGGCCTGCAATGTCTGTCTGCGATGCTGCATATATGCTACTTCTGCTCTTCTTCCGCAGTCTCCTGCTCTTTTTCAGTCTCCTCTGCAAAATCCAGGGAGGCGTATTTCTTCAGCGTATTGTACCAGTCCACCACCTTCTTCATGTGGGACACATAGAAACGGCTCCTGTCATAGTCCGGAAGCGCCTTTTCAAAGAAGGCCTTGAGCTCGTCTGCGGAAGATTTCGGGCCCGGTGCATCGGCATCCCCGAGCACATCCTTCATCTTCAGGAAGACTTCCTTCAGCTTGGTCTCCCCTTCTTCCGTGTATATTGAAATGTCAGCCAGTGTAGTAAGCCTGCTGTTCATGCCGAAACAACTCCTCTTCTTGTCAGCGAGGGCCTCAACGATAGCTCCTGCCCTTGCCTGGGAAATATAGAGGAATAGACCGTTTTGTCCAGAAATGGACAGAATCTTGGTAAGATCTGTTTTCATGTAATTACGAATTAATAAAATTGATGGCAAATATACGAAGAAGCCGAGAGCAATGCAAATGCGCAAGCATTTGACAGGTTCATTTTGCAGCAGACAGGAGACCTCCGGTCTCATGGAAGCTGCAGAATGAACCTGTCACAAAAGCCGGCAGGCTTGCATTGCCGAGGCGTGAACAGTATAAATGACGAAGTCAAATATACGAAGAAGCCATGCATGCAAAGGCGTGGCGCTATAAATGGCCGCCAGGCCAAATATACACAGAAACCGGTGTGTCATAATTGCAAACTGCTGCGTTATTTTCGGAATTCGGGCTAAGTCATTTACTCCAGTAAACTCCTGTCACCCCCGATGCGGGAAATGCATGCACACCTGCAGTGAAGGTTCTATGAGAACATTCTGATTATTAATGCATTATAAAATTATGGCTACTGCAGGTGTGCATGAGCCACTGCCGGCAAACTCTAAAGACTTACAGAATCATATACAGCAGCCGCCTTCTCCACCAGCGACGCCTCGTCACCGTCATTCACTATGACATAATCGACTTCAGGCACGACACGGCCCTCTGATATATCGTTCAGAAGCCTCTGCCTTTCCATCCTCCCGCGGACCAGGCTCGCCGGGACACCGTCCCTGCGGCATGCCCTATCCAGCCTTGTTTCCAGAGGGGCGTCCACCAGGAGTATCCTGTCGGCGATATCCCTGAATAGGGGTTTTTCAAGTATGATTGCTGATTCAAGGACCACGAAAGGTATCCCTTTTCCGGGAAAAGAGTCCCGCCATGCCACGAAATCGTCCTTTACAGCAGGATGGACTATACCCTCAAGCTTCTCCAGCATGGATGAGTCGGAAAAGATGACTGAAGCCAGCTTCCTGCGGTCGATTCTGCCGTCCGGACCGGTGACACTGCACCCGAGCACCTCTCCGATACGGCTGACGAGCTCCGGACAACGGTCATACAGGCTGCGCGTCCTGCTGTCGGAGTCATACACCGGGATACCGCGTGAAGCGAAGTAACGGCAGACCGTCGATTTGCCGCTCCCGATGCCCCCGGTGACCACCAGCGTCTTCATCTGTCCTCCGTCACTACACATTCGAAGACCGCAGGACTGACCGAACAGTTTATCACCCCCTCTGGCAGTGATGCCGTCTTCGCCATGCACTTTCCCCCGATGGACGACACGAAGTCATTGTAGTCCACATACACGCGCACACCTTCACTGAGGTCAGCTGTCAGAGGAAATGCGCATCTGAGATATACAGTGGCAACAGAAGGATATATCATAAGGGACTTGCCTGGAGGGACATTCCTGGCCTGGACACTGACAGTCACAGGAATCTCCACATAACGGGATACCGGAAGAGAATAATGCACTTCCGTCTCCGACATTCGCACACCCTTTATCCTCTCGAGACGCGCGATACCGTGTACGACAGAGGATATGTCGCTTATCTTGATGGCTTCGGTATTTACCCTGTCTATATTTCCTATGAAGTCGGGTTCACCGTATATCGTAACGGAATCAGGTTCGATGTCCAGAGGTCCGTCCGCCGTGTACTGGGGCTCGAAACCGAGCACATGCACAGGATTGACCGGAACCCTCTTGTGGTTTTCGTAAGGGAAGCGGAAGAAAAGCGTATCGGTGATGAAATATTCTATCTGGACATCATCACCGAAAATAAGATGAGCGGATTCCTTCAGCTCTGAAGAAGTTATGTAGTACGTTTCCCCTGACTTGCGGTGCAAGGCCGACGGATCGAAACTGACAGTGACATTCCTTCTGCCGGGAAAGATGGCATTCATCATGATGCTGTAGCCTGTCGTCTGGCAGCGGGCGATGACATCACTGCGGTTGGAAGATTTGTTGAAATGGCCTTCGATATTGCTCACAGCCTCTACAGACGCCTGCATGAACTCGGTATATTTCAGGGACAGGTTGTGTATAAGCCATATACTGAAAGCCAGCAGGAGAGCTAGCAGAAAAACCGCCCAGTCTCTCCCGCTGATGTTCAACAGCTGCAATATCTTATGTATCAGATCCCGCATTCCATTACTGCTGGGCAGTCTCTGAGAAATCCTTTACGACAGAATTCTTGTCAACCTTGATCTTGACGTTGTTGTCAACCTCGATAAGGAGAGTCTTTTCCTTGATCTCCACCACAGTCCCGTAGATTCCTCCTATGGTCACTATCTTGTCACCCTTCTGGAGGCCGTCACGGAATTTCTGAAGCTCTTTCTGCTGCTTTCTCTGAGGACGGATCATGAAGAACCACATCACCACGATAATGAGGATAAACATGACCCACATGGACCATCCTCCGCCTGCAGGCTGCTGCCCTGCAGCACCCTGAGCCTGTAACACCAATGTAAGAAAATTCATCTTTATATTCAGTTTATTAAAATCCGGCCCAAAAATAAATCTTTATTGCCTAAAAACAAAATCACAGCTGGCCTTTTCCTTCCTTGACTATGACACCTTCCTTCTCCATGGCGGCAATGATCCTGTCAAGCAGCCCGTTCACGAATATCCGGCTCTTTGGAGTGCCGTAATACTTTGATATCTCCACATATTCGTTTATGGTCACCCTCACAGGTATGTTCGGGAATGCCACGGCTTCGGCAAGGCCCAAGACAATGATGGCCATATCTGTGCTGACAATGCGCTCGTTGTCCCAGTTGGACACGGCGGCTGCGACACGCCCGGAATACTTGCTGTAGCCGGTAATGGCTGTCTGGAGCAGCCTGGTCACGAACGCCTTGTCACTCTCAACACCAGGCCCCGTCTTCATATCACTTTGATACAGAGGAGGAAGAGACCACCTCTCTCCTTTTGCAAGGGATTTCAGGGTACGGCATACATAAGTCAGGGCATAGGCCAGGTCGTCATTCCAGTATATCGACATGTCCTCAAGTATCTGCTCGAGCTCCGTACTGTCCACAAACTCCTCTTCGAAGATCCTCGTGAAAAGACGGCAGTCCTCTGCAAGGGAAGACTCCGGAGATGCCATGTAATCAGCATAGTATTTCTTCCCAGTCACCGAAGTGAGGACCCTCTTCAGGAATATGTCATACTGCTCCCATGAGAACTTCCTCTTCTTGAATATCTTGGTGAAATCGGGGTCGTTGTCCAGAAGGACAGCAAGGGAATTGTCCGCAAACTTTGTGTTGGGGTTCAGGTCCTCCTCGGTGGGGGCGAACTTCCTTTTCGCCGATTCAATATGTTCCTTCGCTATGGAAGTGAGGGGGGAGACTATTCCCAGCATGTATATATAGAGATCGCGCGTAGCCTCGCATGAAAGCTCGAGCTGGGTATTCGCATCTGAAAGTGACATGTTCCCTGAAAGGACACTTGAATAAAGAACTTTGAATGTCTTGATCCTTAAGATTCGTCTGTTGAGCATAGGATGTTCGAAATTTTGTGCAAATATATATGCATTTTCAGAAAATTCCCTAACTTTGCAGAGATAACTTGTAAAAATACAGTAAAATGTATAACGAAGAATTCGAAGAGGTAAATGCCCAGGAACGTTCTGGCGAGGATGTTTACTCAAAGCCTGTGCGTGCAGGAAAAAGGACATATTTCTTTGATGTCAAGACCACAAAGGGCAATGACTACTATCTGACCATCACCGAAAGCAAGAGGAAAGTCGAAAAGGACGGCCACTTCGCGTATGACAAGCACAAGATCTTCCTTTATAAGGAGGATTTCGACAAGTTTGCCGAAGGGCTACAGGATGTAATCAGCTACATCAGGGAAAACTGCCTGTCCGACGAGGAGACAGAGGGGAAGACGCATGACAAGGAAAAGGGTGAAGGCAATTTCACCGATGTGGATTTCGAAGAACTTTAGAATAAGGGCAATTCATAGGGGGCCGGCAGAAACGCCAGGCCCCTTTTTTCATGCTCCGGCACAAGGTCAGTCCTGACTGCGCTTTCCGGCTCTGTCCAGTCCGGAAATGAAGAAGGCAGAGGATACATCAGAAGGCATCCTCCAGTCCCCTCTCGGGGACAATGCCACAGAGCCGACTTTCGGCCCGTCCGGAAGGCACGAACGCTTGAACTGCTGTGAGAAAAAGCGCCTCAGGAATACACGAAGCCATTTTTCCACTGTCTCAGGCGAATATCCGCCGCCCGGCTCACCGTTTGCTCCCTGTCCGCATTCGCCCTTGCAGAAAGCTTTTCCAGCAAGGAAAAGCAGCTTCTCAGGAGAATATCCGAACCTGAAGAAATTGTACAGGAAGAAATCATGAAGTTCATACGGGCCGACCAGGTCCTCTGTCTTCTGGCTGATGTTCCCGCTCTCGTCCGCAGGGAGCAGCTCCGGGCTGACTGGCGTGTCTATGATGTCCATAAGGACAGGACGCACCTCGTCGAGGGTGTCCGCCATCCAGCGTACCAGGTGGCGCACAAGTGTCTTGGGGATACTTGCATTGACACCGTACATCGACATGTGGTCCCCGTTGTAGGTAGCCCATCCGAGAGCAAGCTCCGAAAGATCTCCCGTACCTATGACGATGCCGCCGCACTGGTTGGCAAGGTCCATGAGGATCTGCGTCCTTTCCCGTGCCTGGGTATTCTCGTATGTGACATCATGCACGCTCTTGTCATGTCCTATGTCCCTGAAATGCAGGTCGCATGCATCAGCGACGGGGATTTCGCGCACAGTCACCCCGAGCCCGCGCATAAGGGCAAGGGCATTTCCGTAAGTCCTCCCGGTCGTACCGTAGCCAGGCATGGTGACACCAGTGATGCCCTTGCGGTCAAGGCCGGCCTTGTCGAACGCCTTCACCGTCACAAGCAGGGCAAGGGTGCTGTCAAGCCCACCGGAGATGCCCACGACAGCATGTCTGCACCCTATGTGCAGGAGTCTGGATGCGAGACCTGTAACCTGTATGGCGATGATTTCTCTGCATCTTTCCCCTCTGTCATCATCCGACGGGACGAAAGGATGCGGCTCCACATGGCGGTACAGCATCCTGTTGAAATCGGTCCGTGCAGGGGCGCCTGCATCGACTCTCGAATACAGCCCGGAATACGAGCTCGACGGGGTCCCGTCCGGCGCCACAGAAGAGAATGTGCTCATCTTCTGCCTCTGGACAGAGAGCTTCTCTATATCCACATCGGAAATTATCATGGACGCCCCCGTGCAGAACCTCCTGTTCTCGGCGAGCAGTGAACCGTTCTCGCAGATCATGGAAGACCCTGCATACACTACATCCTGGGTGGACTCTCCGAATCCTGCCGAGCAATATACGTATGCCGACACCGTCCTCGCGGACTGCTGGCGGACGAGTTCCTTCCTGTAAGCGTGCTTCATGAGCACTTCATTGCTTGCCGACAGGTTGAGAATCACCTGCGCGCCGCAAAGGCAATGGTATGAGGACGGTGGAACCGGAGTCCACAGGTCCTCGCAGATTTCCACAGCGAAGACAGCCTTGCCGATACTGAAGAGCATGTTCGGGGAAATGTTGCACATGAACCCGGCGTAGCGGACCTCCGCATTGAACCCTTCCCTGACCGTATCCTTGCCGTTGACCAGGAAACGTCCTGAAACAGAGGAAGGTCCCTGCAGGAAATCGCTTCCGGAAGAAAACCACCTGGACTCATAATATTCATTATAGGAAGGGAGATGTGTCTTGGGGACAATACCCTTGATGTTCCCGTTGCGTATCACCACCGCACAGTTGTAAAGCCGGTCGCAGTACCTCACCGGAGCACCGGCTACCACCGTGATGCTCTTCCCCCTTGTGTATTCCATTATCCTGCGCACCGCTTCCTCGGCACCTTCGACAAGACGCTGCTGGCCGAACAGGTCCCCGCATGTGTATCCCGTGACACTGAGCTCGGGAAAAGCCAAGAGAGACACCCCCTCCGCTGCAGCCTCGCCTATCATCGCGCAAATGTTCTCCGCATTGGCAGCCGGATCGGCCACCCTGACAACAGGCATGGCGGCCGCCACCCTGATGAATCCGTAATTTTCCATAAGAAACGCCGGCATGACAGAGATTATGTCATGCCGGCGCAAATATAGCAATTCGCAGTCAATCTGCCACTCCTCCGGTCACGATTCCGAGGCCGAAGCAACGATTTTGCTCAGTTCCTCCATAGGCATGCTGCCTGTAATGGAGATCACGGAAGCAGAGCCCGGCTCATGGACAAGCATTATGAAATCAGTGACCGTGTCCCCGTCCCTGACGATATAGATATGCATGGTCTCCCCCTCTTCCACCGCCTCCATCAGAAGCTCGTACCTGCCCTGTCCGACCATCTTCTCCACTTCAGCGGAAAGTTCGGATGCGAGATCCGGATTCTCCACATCTAGGATATACATCCCGTCGAATGTCTTGATGATATTGCCGAGGTTCACCTCCTCCGTCCTGACCTGTATGTCAGGGATGGTGCGTATCATGCTGAACATTGTCGGGGAGATGTACACGGCGCTGACACCTTTCCTGCCGGAATATCTGTTGTAGATATCTTTCCCTTCCTGTGCGCCTGCCACGAGCGCGAGCAGCAGGAGCGATAATATTGCAATGGACCTTTTCATGGCTTACCGTATTGTATTTCAATAGTCCTCATACATGAAAACAAAAATGTTAAAAATTTAAACACTATTGTTTCACATATTGATTATAAATTACTTATTATATAGATTCCTGATTTTTTCTGTCTGCTTCCCTATTGTGCGGCCGGCATTGTCGGCAGTCTCAATGACTGGGGTCATCTTCTCTGAAATGATGGTGAGGACCCGTTCCACTTCAGCGTATGCCTGCTCAGGATCGGTGAAAGTGTCCTCCGGTGAGCGGTATGTCTCCACAGCCGTCCATATACCGGCAACGAGGATGATACCTGCCGCGGCACTCATGATGAGCGTCATGGCACGGCGTGCCGGACTGCTTTTCCCTGCGATTATCCTTTCCGCCGCATCCATGGAATCTATCATGTCCGACAGGTCCTTCTCCAGACCCTCCGGCACATGTATTCCAGTGTCCGAAGATGCTGCAGCGAGCCTCCTGAGCTCCGCGTCTGAAAAATTCTCGTTCTTCTTCATGGCTGTATAATGTCAATTTCCGTAAAGATATTCCTTCATGGCGGCAATCACCGTCTTCCTTGCCCTGTTCACAAGCACCCTTACATTTATCGCAGAGAGGCCTGTCTTCTCTACTATCTCGTCATAGTCAAGCTGCCTGAAAAATCTCATTTCCATCACCTTGCGCTGATTTTCAGGAAGACTGTCCATAGTCCGGCCGAGAATCCCGAGCATCTCCCTGTCTATCATCACTCGGTCAGCTCCCGCCTGGATACCGAGCTCCTGCAGCCTGTTTTCCTTCACGGATTCCACATCCTGGCTCTCCCCTCTCGCACTGCGGAGCCTGATACGGTCTATACAGATGTTCCTGATGACCCTTATACCGTAAGGAAGTGGCGAGGACACAGTGTCAAGATTATGCCTGGCATTCCAAAGCCTGATGTACAGGTCCTGCACCGCATCCCTGGCGTCAGCTTCCGTGCCGAGCATGGAATAGGCGACCCTGTAGAAGCTGTCACTTAGCGGCAGCCAGACTTCCTTGAAAACCTGCTTTTCCATCTTCCGGCAACAACTTATAGATGCATCTCAATACTCCTGCGCTGCGTCTGTAGCGATCTTTTCAAGCTCGGACACCGGGAAGTTGCCGTGCATCACTATCACCGCCATGTCCGGTATAGAATATATGACCATCTCTTTCACACTGTCATCATGGCGTCTGAAATAAATTGCCATCTGTTCGTCCTCGTCAGTCACCTCAATACCCTTCTCATAACCTGCCAATGCAGAGGAAAGGTCTTCTGAAACGGCAGACCTGAGTTCCTGTGTGGCATCCTCTGCGGAAAAGACCGCCATCCTGTCCACATACCTGAGGAACTCCGAGCCTTCCTCATCCCCTGCGGCCATCTTTGCAATCCCGAGGAAGAACGGGCCGATATTCACGGTCTCCACACCGTCACAGCCGTCATATTTCTGTATTACTGACATGACAGCCGCCCTACATGTTGCCTTTTCTTTCCGCTTTGCGTCAGTTGCCGGTGCAGACAGTACAAGAGCGGCGAGTACGGCTGCAAATGACCGGATAATGAATCCTGAGAATCCTGTTTTCATAATAACTTGCCTTTTACGTTAAAGATTATCCTGCCGAGGTCATGCCTTCGTATGGCCTCTTTCTGACTATATGACGGTAAAAGCCTGGATTTGTTACAACCTGACACAAGAAAAGGCAGACCCCGGCCGGAACTGAGTATCTGAACCCGGCCTGGAATCCGCCCTTCCGTATGCTGAGGCGACGGCAGACAAACCTTATCTCCTGCGCATATTCCGCATCATCCCGGAGACGTTGCCCGTCATCACGGTCTTCATTACCTTACGCGTGTCCTCGAACTGCTTCAGAAGCCTGTTAACCTCTGCCACTGATGTGCCGCTGCCGTCCGCGATACGTTTGCGGCGGCTTCCGTTGATTATCTCAGGGTTTTCCCGCTCGGCAGGTGTCATGGACAGAATGATGGCCTCGATACCCTTGAACGCGTCATCCTTTATCTCAACATCCTTGAGAGCCTTGCCCATACCAGGTATCATGGATGCGAGATCCTTGATGTTTCCCATCTTCTTGACCTGCTGTATCTGGTCATAGAAATCAGATATGGTGAACTGGTTCTTGGCCAGTTTCTTCTTCAGCTTGCGGGCCTGCTCCTCGTCAAACTGTTCCTGGGCCCTTTCAACGAGAGTGACAACGTCTCCCATCCCGAGGATACGGTCGGCTATTCGTTTCGGATAGAATACATCCAGGGCCTCCATCTTCTCGCCGGAGCTGACAAACTTTATCGGCTTGCCTACTACCGCCTTGATACTCAGCGCAGCACCTCCGCGGGTGTCGCCATCCATCTTGGTGAGGACCACTCCGTCGAAGTCAAGCCTGTCGTTGAAGACCCTGGCCGTCTCCACAGCATCCTGTCCGGTCATGGCATCCACTACGAAAAGCGTCTCGGTAGGCTTGACGGCAGAGTGCACAGCCGCAATCTCGTCCATGAGTTCCTGGTCCACAGCAAGCCGTCCTGCCGTATCGATGATGACCACCGGGTAGCCCTCCCTTTTCGCATAGGATACTGCATTGCGGGCTATGCTGACAGGGTCCTTCACACCAGGCTCGGTATATACAGGCACCCCGACCTGGTCTCCGAGTACCTTCAGCTGGTCGATGGCTGCAGGCCGGAAGGTGTCACATGCGGCAAGAAGGACTTTCATCCCCCTCTTGCTCTTTATGTTCAATGCAAGCTTGCCGCAGAATGTAGTCTTACCGGAACCGTTCAGACCGGCCACAAGCACGATGCCCGGCTGTCCCTTGATATTGATGTCGCTGGAGTCGCTTCCCATGAGAGCGGCAAGTTCGTCATGGACGATCTTCACCATCATCTGCTCAGGCTTGACCGCTGTCAGGACGTTCTGGCCCATGGCCTTCTTCTTCACATCATCGCAGAACTGCTTGGCTATCTTGTAGCTTACATCGGCGTCCAGCAAGGCGCGCCTGATGTCTTTCAGTGTCTCGGCGACATTGATCTCCGTGATCTTCCCCTCACCTTTCAGTATCTTGAACGATCTTTCAAGTCTGTCAACTAAGTTTTCAAACATATCTGTATATTATTTCATTATCAATCAACGTATTCTGTTTTCCTCGAAAGCAGCGGTCACACTCTCTCCGCATGCCCGGAGGCGAAATAGTCCACGTAGGCAGGCGCATCCCAAGGCGTGTCGGAAAAGACAGCAGGGGCGAAATCCTTAAGGTTGTAGCGGCTGGCCATCACCTGCCCGTACGCTCCGGCGCTCCTGATAGCCATGATGTCCCCCCTTACGCTCAGCGGCAGCACCCTGCCCTGGCCCCAGACATCGCTGGACTCGCACACTGGCCCCACGACATCGTACGCCTGCATCTCCGAGAACGAAGGACGGAAACGCGCTGAAAGGTTCTCAATCTTGTGGTATGCCCCGTAAAGGGCCGGCCTTATAAGGTCATTCATGCCCGCGTCGAGGATCAGGAAATTCTTTGTCTCCCCGCTCTTTACGAAAAGCACCCTGGTAATCAGCGAACCGCACTGGGCCACCACGGACCTTCCCGGCTCCAGGTGGATATGTCTTCCAGGCCTTGGAGGGAAATTTTCAGTTATGGCCCTGAACCATGTCTCGAACGGGGCCACGGAGCCGCTGTCCGGGTCATCGTAATCCACGCCGAGACCGCCGCCGAAATCCACTTCATTGACAGTCAGTCCCTTGTCCTCAAAATAAGAGACAATCTCACTGACACGGCGGGCCTCAAGGGAAAACACATCCGAGACCTCGGCTATCTGGGAACCGATATGGAAATGCAGGCCGGTGAAGTCTATGCTGCCGCACCGCCCTATCAGAGACACAAGGTCATCGAACTCATGCGAGGCTATGCCGAACTTGTTCTCGAACAGGCCCGTGGTCACATACTTGTGCGTATGGGCGTCGATATTGGGGTTTATCCTCACGGCCACCCTTGCCCGGAGTCCGTACATCGAGGCCATCGCATTGATTACATATATCTCATGGAGGGACTCGCAGTTGAAAGCCTCTATTCCGGCTGTCAGGGCCCCGTATATCTCCCTGTCGCTCTTCCCCACCCCGGCGAATACGATCTTCTCCGGAGGGAATCCGCATTCGATGGCCCGTGCAACCTCGTTCCCGCTCACGCAGTCGGCCCCGAGTCCCCTGGCACTTATCTTCTGCAGGATGCGCCTCTCGACATTGGCCTTGACTGCATAATGCACCCTCACTCCGTATTTGCCGGAAAGCTCCACGAGAGTGTCGAGGGTACGGTCAAGCAGCTCCATGTCATAATAATAAAAAGGAGTGGCTATCTGCTCGAATCTTTCTATGGAACTGAGGTCAAACATAAATTTAAGTGCAAAACGGTTGCAAAAATAGGGAAAAAATCGTTAATTCGCGCTTTGATTTCTGAACTTTGGCAAAGTTCAGCACAAATTTCGGTAAAATATTAAACTGAAGGTTTAGAAAATGGAAAAAGGACCTATTTCACAGTTCATTACACACCACTATCGCCATTTCAACTCAGCAGCTCTCGTGGATGCTGCCAAGGCGTATGACGAGCACATGAAAAAAGGTGGCAAGATGATGTTGGCGATGGCCGGCGCCATGAGTACGGCCGAACTGGGAATCTCCCTCGCCGAGATGATCCGTCAGGACAAGTTCCAGATAGTTTCATGCTCAGCCAACAACCTCGAGGAAGATATCATGAATCTGGTAGCCCACTCCCACTACTACAGGGTACCAGGCTACAGGGACCTCACTCCGCAGCAGGAAAAAGAGCTCCTCGACAAACACATGAACCGTGTCACTGATACCTGCATTCCTGAAGAAGAGGCATTCCGCCGTCTGGAGCACCACCTTCTCGAAATATGGAAAGACATGCAGGCAAAGGGCGAGAGGCTTCTGCCTTATGAAGTCATCTACAGACTTCTGCGCAGCGGAGTTCTCGAGCAGTACTACGAGATTGACCCAAAGGACAGCTGGGTACTTGCAGCCTGTGAGAAGAACATCCCTATCGTCGTCCCTGCATGGGAGGACTGCACCACAGGCAACATCTTTGCAGCTCACTGCATCAAGGGAGAGCTCGACCCGCACATCATAAAGAACGGAATCGAGACTATGATTTTCCTTACCGACTGGTACAAGAACAATTCCGGCGGAGAAGGCGTAGGCTTCTTCCAGATCGGAGGCGGTACAGCCGGAGACTTCCCTATCTGCGTAGTGCCTATGATGGAGCAGGACCTGGGATGGACAGGGACACCGCTGTGGAAATACTTCTGCCAGATTTCGGACAGCACCACTTCATACGGTTCTTACTCAGGCGCAGTGCCTAACGAGAAGATCACATGGGGCAAGCTGGATGTGGACACCCCGAAATTCATCGTGGAGTCAGATGCCACTATCGTGGCCCCTCTGATGTTCGCATACATCCTTGGCTGGTAGTCCAATGCAGGCAGCTGTGCATATCCGGGAAAGTCCCGTCATATGCATCCGCTGCCTTTCATAAACTGACCTGATTTCTGTCCACCGGACTTCAGGTCAGTTTGATAATGTCATCCCGGACGGAGGAAATTGCCCGAAACCGGAGGACCTGCATGAAGGCGGCAACGCTCTCGCAGTCCTTTCACTCCGTTCATAATGACATTGATTATTACAGACTGAAGATTTTTAACCAATCCGACACATACTTTGGAAAATTTCCTTGATACCAGGTCCTTCCAGCTGTATGCACTTATCGTATCCGGCACATTGGCGCTCATCCTCCTTCTGATCAAGGTGCCCAAGACGGAATATGCAAAGAAGCTGACAAGGTCCAAATATACAGTGGCCACCAACTACATGATCGGGGCCTTCGTCTTCGGATATGCCCTGTACAATGCCGAAACGCCACGGTATGAGGCATTTTCAGGACTGACCATGCTCATCGTCGTGGCATTTTCCTCCATAGTCATCTCATACTCCCTCATCAATCTGGTACAGCCACGGTTCATCGACTCCAGCAAGTTCATGCTGAGCATCTTCCTGGTGTTTCTGGCCAGCGTCGTGCTGATAGAATCATTCTTTTCGGAAAACACGAAGCTGCACAAAGTCACTCTGTACGCGGGCATAATCCTTTTCATCATACAGAGCTGTTCCCTCATAATCATATTCGACAGGGCCTACAAGCGGTCGATAAAGATGCTCGAGAAGTATTATGATGAAGACGAGGAGCACAAGATCAAATGGATAAGGTTCTGCTACATACTCACAATGCTCACCGACATGTTCATCCTGGTATATGTCTTCCTGCCGAAAAACCTGATAAGGATATACATGTTCTTCTACATACTTTACATGATATACTTCGCAGGGAACTTCATATCCTTCCTCGGAAGCCACAAACTCCTCCTTGACGCTGTAGGACATTACGCACTTTCAGAGCAGGGCCCCCTTTCCAGGAAAAGGAAGAAAAAGAACCATGGCGGACAGGAAACGGGACAGGAGACAAAGGCCGGGGACTCATTCTCGACCCTTGAGAAGTCACTCGAGAAATGGGTGAAGGAAAAACGGTACAGAGAGTACGACAAGAGCCGTGAAGAGACGGCACAGGAACTCGGGACCACAAAAGAGATGCTGCAGATGTACTTCACGGACAGACTCGGCATAGATTTCCGGAGCTGGCGCACAGAGTTGAGAATCAAGGAAGCCAAGGAGATGCTGCTCACCCACAAGGACTATTCCATTAATTTCATAAGCGAAGTTGTCGGCTTCAGCGACAGGTCCAACTTCCACAGGCAGTTCACCAAGTCCGTGGGATGTTCTCCGAAAGAGTGGAGAGACACCGACGGACATCCGCTCCAGAAACAGCACGGAAACATACCGGACAGGAGCAACTGATAATCTGTCAGAAGCATAAAAAATGACCTGGGGTCCCAAAATGGCGACATGCCAGCCCCAGGTCATTTTGTAACACTCCTTTATATAAAGGGATAAGCTCAGCGGTTTTCCGGCTGGTGGGCCGGACGGAGAAGGTCGAGGACTGTCTTGACAGGGTTGAACGTCTCCGATGGCACCTCTACGAAGAGGGTGTTCCAGTCGCTCATCGATCCGTTCCAGAGCCCCGGAAGCTCAAGTGCCTTCAGCTCACGTCCCTGGTAGCTCTTGGAACTGATGAAGCCCGCCTCATGATCAACGAACTTCCCGAGGTCGAAACTGTTCCCCTTGTAGTCATGGAGACAGCAGACTATATCCACAGGGTTGAAATGCGTAGCTTCAGAAAGCGACTTGCGGGCCTGCTCGTCCGCCATATTCACCTGGACACCCTCCAGGATCTGGAGAGACGTAGTGCCGTCCTTCTCGCTGATGATGAACGGACCGCCTCCGGGTTCACCCTCGTTCTTCACCATCCCGCAGACACGGATAGGGCGGTCGAGCTTTCGGCGGAGCATCATGACCCTTGACTTGCAGTCCACGCTTTCAGGCAGGCTGATGCACAGTTCCTTCTCAAGAAACTCCTGGATATCGTTACACAGCATCTGGCATTCCGGCTTCATGTAAACCTCGTCCTTTCCCAGAGGGGAATAACCTGGCAGATAAGGTTCGGGATACGAGACGTAGTTCTCTGTAACTGCATCGAGTTCACGCAGATACCCGTGTATTTTGTCCCTGAGTTCCAGGCATTTGCCCATAAGGACCTTCTTGTATCTGGCAGTAGCAGGAAGATACCTGTCATGAGCCACATTATCTATATTCTTGATGGAGACTAGCTCTTCGGAAAGGGCATTGAGGTTGTTTATGAGAGCACCGTGTCCGGCCGGACGGAAAAGGAGAGAGTCGGTCTCTGTCCTGAAAGGGTTGTTGTTCACATCCACTGCAACTGTGTCCGTAGCCTTGTCCTGGAAGGTGAAAGTGACATTGTACTTCACCCCGAAACGCTTTTCATACTTCTCCTTTACAGAATCAAGAACAGCCCTGAAAAGATGCTCATGCTCAGGGGATATGGTCACGACAATGTTGGCGGTCCCGTCAGCATTGCGCATATACTCCTGTGCCTCGACAAGATGCTCCTCGAAAGCCGTCCTTACCTCATCGGCATACTTGTGGAACTTTATGACACCCTTTGGCTTGGACCCGTATGCAAGCGGCTCCTCGTTCAGTGTCCTGGAGAGGACTGTCTCCATATACTTGTCCGAAGTGTCCTTCTGTCCGAAGACAGCGCTGTCATAGAATGCGAACCTGTCTATGTTCTCCACGAACCTGCGGGCCGGGGCACCTTCAGCAAGGCCTTTCCCGTCCTTCAGGGCATCAAGGCCTGCAAAAAGGTCTTTGAACATACGGGATGCAGCCCCGGATGCCGGGACAAATTTGCATTTTCCATTCACAGGAGCTGACTCATAATACTTTACAGCTGCATCAGCCTCCTCTCCGGAAAGGACTGCAATACCTTTCTGCGGAGTGGCTGGCGCACTGATTTTCATCCAGGGGAACCCCTTCTTGAACCTTTCGATCTGCTGTTCGACGACAGCTGCAGAAGAACCTCTCGATTCAATCTGCTTCAAATCATCTGTATTGAACATAACTCAACTATTGGTTTTATCAGTTTTACTGTATTGTCTCAATCTACATAGACTTCCCTGCGGTACTTGTACATTGACCGGAGCTGCTCGAACTTGTCCGGCTGCATCCTGAGCATGAAGTCATCGGTGAATATCGGGTAATTGTACTGGAGTACAGAGGTGATTTCCCCCTGGTTCATTCCCCTCAGGTCAAGCCTCACCGGCTCATACTCAGGAGAATCCGTCGCAGGAAAAAAATCTAGCAGCTGGCTGATTCCGAAATGCCTTGCCACAGCCCTTACCGAAAAGGCTGTGCCGTTCTGCTTGCCCTGATATGAATATCCGGCGATATGCGGAGTGGCAATGTCCACCATGTCCAGAAGACGCCTGTTAATGTCAGGCTCATTGCACCACGTGTCGATAATCACGGGGCCGAGTTTCGGGATGGCCTCCATCAGAGCATCCTCGTCCACCACTTCCCCGCGGGAGGCGTTGATGAAGAATGCACCCGGACGCATCATCGCGAAAAATCCGGCATCAGCCATCCTGCGTGTTGTGCTGTCAAGCGGCGTGTGCATGGTGACTATCTGGGAACTGGTCAGGAGATGCTCCAGCGAACAGAAAGCCTCCGGGCCTTCAGCCTCGGCCCTCGGAGGATCATACCGGAGGACCTTGAACCCGAGATGCTCAGCCATGTGCTCCACTTTCCGGCCGACATTCCCCACTCCAATAATGCCGATCACAGGGTTGTCCAGCTTTATCGCCTTGCGGGAAGCAGTCCCGTAGAGGGCTGAAAAGACATACTGCATGACACCTCCGGCGTTGCAACCTTCTGCGTTGTGCACCTCGATGCCGTGGGCATTGCAATAGGGGAAGTCTATATGGTCGGTCCCGATGGTGGCCGTGGCTATCATGCTCACTGACGTTCCGTCGAGCAGGGAGGCGTCGCATACAGTACGTGTTCTGATTATCAATGCGTCAGCATCTTTCACGTCATCCTTGCCTATATCTTTTCCGTCTATATACACGACTTCCGCATAAGGCTCGAATACCCCTTCGAGAAACGGGATGTTCCTGTCCGCGACTATTTTCAGTTTTTTGTCCATAATGGCTGTAAAGTTAGTAAGAATATGTCAGTGGCGTCTCAGGTTTCCGAGCATTTTTTCAAAAAAATCCACCATGTTCCGCGCAAGGGTACGGACGGCAATACGAATACCTGTTTATAATAATAAGGTGTCAACGGAGGACAATGTCCTTGACAAATTCCGTTTCGCCCTCATTCCGGACGAACAGGTCGTCTTTCCTGAGGAAATCGTTCATGAGATCCTTTATCCTTGACTTCTGGAAAAAAAGCCTGTTCCTGACGACAGATGAGGATATGCTGCAGTAAAGTACACCTCCCTTCAGATACCTCCCTACAGTATAGGCTCCGGCCCCTGATGCCATGTCCCATGCTTCGAAGATACGCTGGCGGTTAAGTCCGTTCACCAGCTTCATTTCATTGATATACTGTTTAATAAGCTCATCCATGGTATATGCCTCCCTTTTGGCGAGCCTGGAGGGAGCCTGACGGAATGAGCCAAGGGATTCAAACTGTGTCTTTCTGTCTTTTTCCATAAGTATAACGTCAGTGCGACGAATTGCTTTTTTACTATATTAACGTCAGTTCGACGAATTTATGTTTAACAATATTATATTAAAAATCAATATTTTATCATTTATGACAGGATTTCTTACAGAAATCCTGTCTGTCCACCCCCAGTCACCTGTCGGTGACAGCCCCGGCGGGGCATGCGCCTCCGCTTCGCTCCGCCGGCACCTCCACTGCCTCGGTTGCCCTGACGGGAACCTCGCTGACGCTCCGGTGCGGCCCTGACGGGCCTTGTTATTCAGGGAATCACACCCCGGACTGTCCGTCGAGACTGTCTCCGCAACGCCTGAACTCCCCGGCCTCGGCCTCGAAATAAGACCGGTCGTCAGTGATGGCATCCACGATACCTGACATGCGGACCTTGTTGCTGTCCGTTATGAATATCTGTCCGAAATCACTGCTCGATACCATCGCCAGAAGGTTGGATATACGTTTCATGTCCAGCTTGTCGAACACATCGTCCAGCAAAAGCATAGGGGCGAAGCCGCAGCCGCGTTTCATTATCTCATACTGTGCGAACTTCAGGGAGACGAGAAAGGACTTCTGCTGCCCCTGAGACCCGCACTTGCGTATTGGCCACCCGTTCATAGTGAACTCGAAGTCATCGCGCTGGATACCTGAGGTGGTGTACCTGAGAGCGCAGTCCCTGTCATAAGAGGCTGCAAGGAGCTCCTTGAGCGGCTTCTTGTCAAGATCTGAACGGTATATCACATCCACATGCTCCGTACCGCCGGACAGCATAGAGTAATACTCCGACACGACAGGACGTATATCCTCGGCGAATTTCTTCCTCGCTTCAAATACCGGCTGCGCACAGGCCTGCATCCTGGAGTCAAACACCGACAGGAGCTCCCTGTCCACCTGCTGGTCCTTCAGCATACGGTTGCGCTGCTGGAGAAGGCGGTTGTACTGCTGGAGAGATGAAAGGTACCCGGAGGACATCTGGGAAAGGACCGAGTTGGCGAAACGGCGTCTCTCCTCCCCGGATTCGTTCACAAGAGAAATGTCCTCTGGAGAGACCATCACCACGGGAAGCACGCCTATATGGGCTGAGACCCTGCCGTACGTTTTGTCGTCCCGTCTGATCTTCTTTTCCCCGGACTCCCCGACCTGTATGGAAAACCTGCTCTCAAGGGAGTTCGGCATCCTGTATGTCCCGCAAATGGAGAAGGATGAGGTGCCATGCCTGAAGTTGAACCTGTCGGAAGATGCGAATGCGCTTTTGGTCATAGAAAGGTAGTAGATGGCATCCAGGAGATTCGTCTTGCCTTCGCCGTTGTTGCCCGAAATGCAGTTCAGATTCGGGGAGAAAACGAGCTCCTGAAGGCGTATGTTCCTGAAATCAGCGACTGTTATTTTTTCCAATACCGGCATACATGTGTCTATATTTTACGGCAAAGATAGCGAAATTGGCCCATTATAAGAAGCTGTCTGGAATTTTACACCCGAATGCCGGCCTCCCAGTCAAGGGCTCTTTTGCGGATAAACATTAAAATTTACCGGATTCTGATTGCTGGTTTAGACTATTTTTTATAAATTTGCCGCTCATTTTGTGGAAACAAAAAAAATTATCATACAATGACCAACGAAACCAGAAAAGAAAACGCCGAGGCAATGATTGAGGCGGTTTCCAAGACAGACCTCTTTTTCAGAGAGAACAGAAAGACGCTCCTTATCATCCTGGCAGTACTTGTCGTGGCAGGCATTGCGTTCTTCTGCTATCACAAATTCATCTATGAAGTACAGCGCACAGAAGCCCAGGAGCAGATGTATCCTGCAGAGAACAACTTCCGCAACATGGAATACGAGCTCGCGCTCAACGGCGACGGGAATGTGATGGGATTCTCGCAGATTATCAGCGACTACGGGAAGAAGGCAGGCAAGGCAGCATATTTCTATGCAGGAGTATGCGAGCTCCAGCTCGGGAACTATGAGCAGGCCATCAAATACCTCTCTTCCTACACAGGAAAGGACAAGATACTCAAGGCCCGTGCGACAGCATGTATAGGGGATGCCTATGTAGGACTCGAGGACTATTCCGCAGCTCTCGGATACTTCGAGAAGGCAGCGGATACCATCGACAACATGTATGCAGCCGGATACCTTCTCAAAGCAGGTGCAGTATGCGAGAAGCTCGGGCAGAAGGACCAGGCCCTTGCATTCTATAAAAGGATCAAGGAGCAGTACCCTCAGTCAATGGAAGGATATGACATCGACAAATACATTTCAAGGATAGAAGCTGAGTAACATGGGAAGAGCATTCGAATTCAGGAAAGAAAGAAAATTCAAGCGCTGGGGGCACATGGCCCGCACATTCACTAAGATCGGCAAGGAAATCACCATAGCTGTAAAGCAGGGAGGACCTGACGTGACAGGCAACCCTCGTCTGAGGGCTCTGCTCCAGACTGCACGCAGCGAGAACATGCCGAAGGACAATATCGAGCGCGCAATCAAGAGGGCAAGCGACAAGGACCAGAGCGACTACAAGGAGATAGTGCTCGAAGGATATGGCCCTCACGGGATAGCATTCCTGGTGGAAGCTGCCACCGACAACAACAACAGGACTGTCGCAAACGTCCGTTCATACTTCACCAAGAGCGGAGGCTCGCTCGGGACATCAGGAAGCGTTGACTACATGTTCGACCGCAAGAGCGTGTTCCGCATCAAGAGCGACAAGCCTGTGGACATAGATGAACTCGAGCTTGAGCTTATAGACTACGGTGCAGAGGAGATATTCGAGGAGGAGGATGAAGACGGAAACAAGGAGATAATCATCTACGGCGAATACACCGCTTTCAACAGCATCCAGAAATACATCGAGGAGCACGGTTACGAGATGCTTTCTGGAGAGTTCACGAGGATTCCAAACGTGGAGCTGAAGGATGTGGCACCAGAGGACAGGGTCGAGCTCGACAAACTCGTCGAAAGGCTTGAGGAAGATGATGATGTACAGAATGTGTATAATACGATGAAGCCTCTCTCAGAGGAATAGCCATCGGCATAATAGAATAAAAGAGGGATGTACCGGACAGCAATGACGCGGCACATCCCTCTTTTCTTGCCCGCCGGAGACAGAGTGCATGCCCTTAAGCACTGCCGGCCCCTCCCCTGTTCCATGCTTTTCTCAAATTTGGTGTATAAAACCAAAATAACAGAAGACATGAAACAGAAGAAACAAAAAATCACATTCCTCTCATGGCTCGGCTTACAGGCTTCCGAACTGAGGGACGCAGGCAAATTCAGCACGGCACGGAACTACAGAAGGGCGCTCAGCAGCTTCGCGGCCTTCTCCGCATCATATTACGGTCCCGGAGGTGAATACAGGGACTATCCTGCCGGGATGCCCGACTGGCCGGACGAAAGCACCATACGTAAATACAGCACATGGCTGCAGAGACGTGGAGTAGTCAGGAACACAGTATCATTTTATATGCGCATCTTGCGCTCGGCATACAACAAGGCGGCGGATTCCGGAATCGTGATACAGCAGCATCCTTTCTCGCATGTCTATACGGGCGTGGACAAGACCAGGAAACGGGCAGTGGACGAGGACATCATCGTCAGGCTCCAGAGTCTTGACCTGGCCGGGAAACCATCCCTCGCCCTTGCAAGGGACATGTTCATATTCAGTTACTGCACCAGAGGGATGGCTTTTGTGGACATGGCATTCCTGAAAAAGCACGACATATACGGAGACACCATCTCCTACAGCAGGAAGAAGACAGGGCAGAGGATGTACGTGCATATAGAAAAATGCGTCAGGACAATCCTTGACAGATACTGCGGCTCCGACTCCGAGTTCATTTTCCCGGTAATCCGCTCTTCAGAGCCTGAAGCCGCGTTCAGGGAATACCAGAGCTCGCTCGGATATTACAACAGGAATCTGAAAGTCCTCTCCTCCCTTTCAGGCTCCGATGTCCGGCTTTCATCATACATAGCCCGTCATTCGTGGGCAAGCAACGCTAGGAAATACAACATACCTCTCTCAATCATCAGTGCGGGGATGGGGCATGACTCCGAAAAGACGACCATGATCTACCTGGCATCACTCGACAACTCCGAAATAGACAACGCCAACAGGAAAATCGTATCCCGCATAGAGAACCTGGGCTCTGCCGGGGAGACAGCGCACTGACAGACGAAAAGCAGAGTCCCCGCAATAAAATGAAAACGTCTCTTCCATAGAGACCGTACTTCCTATTTATTTCGATTTCTCAGGGGTTTTTCGTAAGTTTGCACAAAATCATTCAACACTTGAACAATCATGGCAAATGAAAAAGAACTGAGCATCGAGCTCAAGCAGGAGGTGGCGAAAGGCTCCTATTCGAACCTCGCTATAATAACACACTCTCACAGTGAATTCATAATTGACTTTGCTTCAATGCTTCCCGGACTTCCGAAGCCGGAAGTCAGCAACAGGATAATCATGACTCCGGAGCACGCGAAACGTCTTTTCATCGCCCTCCAGGACAACATCAGCAAATACGAGGCGCAGAACGGCCCCATCACGTTCGGGGAAAGCCCGAAGGCCACATTCCCGATGGGCGGCTTCGGAAACAACAACACCAAGTCCTGACTCTCCCGAACCGTTTATATCCCGATACCATGACCGGAAAAGATTTGGAAAACGCCATTTCACGCATCAGGGCCTTTGCCTTCGATGTGGACGGTGTCCTCACTGACGGGGGCATCCTCGCCAACCTGGAAGGCGAGCTCTTCAGGACATTCGACTCCAAGGACGGGTTTGCCTTAAGGATGGCCTCCATGCACGGATACAGGCTCGCCATCATTACGGGAGGACGGTCTGAGAGCATAAGGAGAAGGTTCACCACATGCGGTGTCATGCCTGAAGACGTGTATCTTGGCTCAAGAGACAAGATAGAGGACTTCGATGATTTCTGCAGGAGGTACGCTCTCTCCAGGGAAGAGGTGATGTATTTCGGGGACGACCTGCCTGACATACCAGTGATGCGCGCGTGCGGCATAGGCGCATGCCCTTCCGACGCGGTTCCGGAAGTAAAGGAGGCGGCTGACTACATCTCGGCTTTCCCGGGAGGAAAAGGATGCTGCAGGAGCGCAGTGGAGATGGTCATGAAATGCCAGGGCAAGTGGGTCCTTGACGTACAGCAGTACAAGAAGAAATTTTGACATCCGATGGAACTTAAAGACAAGAAGATAATACTCGCCAGCGGGTCTCCGAGAAGAAAAGAGATTCTCGAAGGTATGGATCTGTGTTTCGAGACGGACACCCGGAACAGTTTCAAGGAGGAATTCGGGCCGGATATCCCCCATGAGGAGATTCCCGCGCTCATGTCCAGGGGCAAGTCCCACGGTTTCCACCGGGAGCTCGGAGAAAACGAAATACTCGTCACGGCCGACACGATGGTGCTCTGCCGGGGGCAGGTACTCGGGAAGCCGAAAGACAGGGAAGACGCCATCAGGATGCTGAAGCTCATTTCCGGCCACCTGCACAGGGTTATAACGGCCGTGACCATCAGGGACAGGGAGCACGAGACCACATTCAGCGACACCTCATACGTGCACTTCCGCGAACTGGAGAACAGCGAGATAGAATATTACGTGGACAGATACCGGCCGTACGACAAGGCAGGGGCATACGCCATCCAGGAATGGATAGGCTATACCGGAATCATAAAGATAGACGGCTCCTATTACAATATAATGGGTCTTCCCGCACACAGGCTCTATGAAGAACTCATGAAATTCATCTGACAACTATGGAGATAAAGATAAAAGAGGATGCCCGGTGGGCGGTCATCGGCTATGGCAGCTGGGCTACGGCACTGGCCGGGCTTCTGACCAGGAACGGCAACAGGATAAACTGGTACATCAGGAACAGGGATGTACTGGAAGGACTTTCCACCGAAGGGCGCAACCCAAAATATATCAATGAACTGGAATTCGACAAGAATCTTCTTGCCCTGTATGATGACATCAATGAAGCGGTCGGCAGTGCGGATGTCGTGCTGATGTCAGTCCCTTCTGCCTATCTGAAGGCATTCCTGGCTCCTCTGACTGTGTCCCTGCAGGACAAGTTCATAGTTTCGGCCATAAAAGGTATTGTCCCGGGGGACTACAAGACAGTGGCCGAATACCTTCATGACAGTTTCGGGCTTTGCTACCGCCAGATAGGCATCATCGCCGGGCCGTCCCATGCGGAAGAGGTCTCAAGGGGCAAGCTCTCCTACCTCACTGTAGTATGTACCGACCAGGAGAACGCCGGATGCATAGGTCTCCAGCTTTCTTCGAAAAACGTCCACACTTCCTGCTCCACAGACCTTTACGGAGCAGAGTACGCAGCCATCCTGAAGAACATCTATGCCATAGCGGCAGGACTTGCAGAAGGACTCGGCTACGGTGACAACTTCAAGGCGGTGCTCGTCTCTGCCTGTGCCAAGGAAATGACAAGGTTCATCCAGGAAAGCTATCCGTTCGAGAGGAACACATTCGACAGCGCATATCTCGGCGACCTGCTGGTGACCTGCTACTCCACATACAGCCGCAACAGGAGGCTCGGCCTGCTCATCGGACACGGATGCACGGTAAAGAGCGCACTGAATGAGATGACCATGATAGCGGAAGGCTATTTCGCCTCGGAGTGCATACAGCATCTCAATCTCAGGCACAATGTGTTCATGCCTGTGGCCGACATGGTGTACAATGTACTTTACAAAGGGGCTTCCGCCAGGCAGACCATGAAAGCCCTTGCCGCCTCGCTCTGATGTACGAATAAAAAGAGGGCGGGTCAAAAGTGAAGTGACCCGCCCTCTTTTTATGTTGCTGTCAGCACCCTGTCCTACCAGCCAGGATTATTCCCGAGATTTGGATTGAGCTGGGTGTCGAACGTCGATATCGGATACAGGTAGTATTTGTCCTGCCATCCGGTGCTTGATGCCGGCGACGCATAGTAATAGAGGTGTCCGCCGCCACCCTGTGAAGCAAGCTGGGATGAAGACGCCTCAGTCGTGCCTCCTTCGACAAGGATACCGGTCTCGCCATACGACTGAGAGTTGATCTTCGATGCCGTAGCATTTTCCACATAGACTCCGTAATGCTGCTTGTTCACATACCACGGGCCCTGTTTCCATCTCCTGATGTCGAACCATGAGAAACCTTCGCCCATCAGCTCTATGAGACGCTCCCTGCGGATCTCCCACAGTACAGGGTCGATCTCCGGGTTCCTGTCAGGATCGAACGAATCAGTGATGTCACCGAGATTCATCCTGCCTACCTCGGCCCTGTCACGGAGTTTGTTTATCGTGGCATCGACATCCGTCTGGCTTACTGTCCCGTTCAGGACATACTTGGCCTCTATGTAGTTAAGCATGGCTTCCTCCACCTTGAACATAGGCTTGTCGGAAATCTCCATGGCGTAGTTCTGGTCCTGCTTGTCCCAGCATGCATGGTGCTTCCATACGAAGTAGCCGCTCATGCCTTTCTGATATGCGGTATTGGAGGCATACATGATTTCTCCAGCATCGACGATGGCCTCGTTGTTTGTTCCGAGCTTGGTGTTAGGCACGTTGTTCTGTATATTGCCGCCCCAGTTGCCGGAAGGAAGGGCCTTGTGGTAATTGATGAGGTGATAGCCTGTGTTGATTGCCGGAAGACGGTATATCTCAAGCTCTTCACCCTCGCCGGATGTGTAGTACTCTCCTGTCTGGACTCCCCTCGCCGGGAACCAGTTCAGGTACTCGCGGAACTTGCCGTCGAAGCGGTCATCATACGCATAGTCGTTGCTGCCGCCTGTCCTGAAGACATGGTACGGTGGCATAACCGTCTGCCACATGCGCGGGTCACGGTTGCGGAAGGTCTTGTATATGTCACAGTTGGCATAGTCATATGGCTCCGCGGCCTCCACATACTCCGTACCTGTCCCGGTGTAGTCATAGTATTTTACAGATGCGTTGTGGATCGGGAGACCATCCTTGGTGAGGTACAGGTCCACCGTGCTCTGCGGCATCTCGAGAGAAGCTGAGCCGATATGCTCGAAATGTCCGAGACGGTGCATCTTGTACTCCTCCGTGTACTTCATGTACATGATCACGCCAGGGACCCCGGAAAGGTCTTCGGTGGTCCACAGCTGCCCCCATCCCTGGCCCGGATACCCTTCATACGTACCGGTGTAAAGGGTCGGATACCTGTCCATGAGGGTCTGGGACACCTCTACGCACTTGTTCAGGAGATCTGTCCCGGTGACATAGCCGTTGGCGGCGCACTCGGACTCGTCCACGGAGTGGTAGTGCCTCCATGTTCCCTCGAAAAGCGCGAAACGGGACATCAGAGCGAGGGTCACGTCCTCATTCACAGTATTGTCAGGGATAAGCCCGGCGTTTCCGGCCTCTATTGAAGCAAAAGCCTCGGCACACCATTCAAGTTCATCATAGATCTGGTCAGCCACATACAGGCGGGAGTCCCTTGCGGCCGTAAGTTCCGGAGAGTCGTCATTGAGCACGTGGTCCACATATATCACGTCTCCGTAGTTGACCAGGAGCCCGAAATGGCAGTATGCCCTGAAGAACCTCGCGATGGCCTCCAGATGAAGTCTTTCAAGGTCATCACATTCCGGTTCCTGCAGATGCTCGAGCATGATGTTGGCCATACGGATATAGAAGTACGGATTGTAATATGTACCGTCCTTGGTGGTAGGGATAGTCACGCGGTTGTCAGCGTACGGATTGTTCACAGTACCGCCACCGTTGCCATAGTTTGTAAGAATACCTGAATAGATGTCTGTAGTGGATGTTCCCAGCGCTCCGCTGACCATTGTCGGGCCGGGGAAATAGGTCTGTCCGTCGAAAATGGCATAAAGGGAACGGCAGTAGGAATATGATGTGGTATAGGAAGTGAACGCAGTGGCTTCCGTCACCTCCCCTTCCGGATACCTCTCGAGGAAGTCGTCATTGCATGAGATGCTGTACAGAGGGACTGCAAGGAAAAGCAGCAGTCTGTATATTGTATTTCTGTTCATTGATAGTCGTTTTATTTGGTTTGTCAGAACGAAAGATTGAGACCGAACGACATCGTGCGGTACATAGGGTATGACCATGCAAGAGTCTCCGGGTCAAGGCCTTTAGGCAGTGATGAGAATGTCGCGAGGTTCTCCATGCTCAGGAACAGCCTCAGGTTTGAGACCTGGATCTTGGAGAGCCAGCGATGAGGGAACGTATATGACAGGGTCAGGTTCTTTATCCTCATGTATGCCGCGCTGCTGAGCATGTGGTCGTTGTTCCTGCGATTGGACCCTGCATTGCCCAGGTTTCCATAGATTCGAGGAAGGGTGGCGCCAGGATTCGCGGAGACCATGTAGTCAGGGCTGCTCGGGTCTGTGCTTACCGGTGTCCAGTAGTCCAGAGTCCCTTCATATACAGGATACCACTGGGCATCCCCGTTGTTGAATGTGTAGAGATAAGGGCCCGTGTACATGTAGTCGCGCTTCCCGACTCCCTGCAGCATGACGTTCAGACTGAACCCGGCGTAGCTTATGCCCAGGTTGATGCCGTACTGGTAGCGCGGGGTCGTGTTGCCTATCACCTTGCGGTCTCCAGGCTCGTCAGCAGTGTTCTGTCCAGAGTTGATGTTGTTGACGTCATTGTCACCGTACTGGTTGTCCACAAGGTTCTTGAACTTGTAGTCTCCCGGACGCGGGGAATATCCACTCAAGGAAGGAACTCCGTCCTTCAGAACCCAGTCGCCTCCGACCGTGGACTCTACGAAATCATCGACTGTGTAGAACCCGTCATATTCATATCCCCAGATCTCGCCGACGGTCTTGCCCTCGTAGAGGTAGTCAAGGTTCTTGGTCGTGTTGAAGTTCAGGGACGTGATCGTGGACTTGTAGTCCCACAGGTTAACTCCGACGTTATAGTCCACCTTAGAGCCTATCTTGCCGCGCCACTGCAGAGACAGTTCCCACCCGCGGGTCCGGAGGGCTCCGACATTCTGGTTAGGAGCTTCAGCCCCGATGACGCTCGGGAGATCCACACTCTCGGAAAGGATGTCCTTCGTGTCTCGCTGGTACCATTCGAAGGTTCCGGTGAGGCGGTTGTTGAAGAAGGCGAAATCGACTGCCGCGTTCGTCGTGGTTATGGTCTCCCAGGTGAAGTTGGCGCTCACAAGTCCCGGCATGCCGATGGAGGTGACATAACCGTCGTTACCCCCGTCAAGCCATACCGTCGCCTGGGTGTTCAATGCCATGGTGGAGATGTAGTCATAGTAGCCTGCCGTGTTCTGGTTGCCGATGGACCCGTAGGAGAACCTCGGCTTCAGCTCGTTCAGCCATCCGAGGTTCTTCGCGAACCCCTCGTTGGCTACGTTCCATGCTACCGAGAAGGACGGGAAGAACGCGAACCGTGAAGCCTTCGGGAACTTTGACGAGCCGTCATAGCGCCCGCTCACCTCGAGGATGTACTTCTCCTTGTAGTCGTAGTTGAACCTGAAGAAGCCGCTCCGGATCGCGTACTGGGCATAGTCGTCAGTCGTGGTGATGATTCCCTGGGCGTTGCCCATCGACGGGATGTCAACAAGGGCCTGCTCCTCCGCGTTCGTGTTGTAGTAGGCGTAGTCGTAGTCCTCCTGGGAGTAACCGGCCATCAGGGAGAAGTGGTGGTCTTCCGCTACGTCTATCTTGTAGGTCGCATACAGGTTGAACGAGTTGCGCGCGTCGTAGAAGTTCCTGGCCACATAGTAGTCGTTCCCCGCAGGCGTAGTGGCGGTAGTCTGCTGTATGTCGACGGATGTCCACTTCCCGGAATAGTAGTTGAAATTGGTAGTCTGTTTCTGGTAGGTATATTCAAACACAGCTTCAAGCCCTTTGACCGGCTTGACCACGGACCTGAACATGAAACGCGGGGTGTCGATGTTGGTGTGCCTGGTGTTGCTGTTCTCGATGATGTTGCGCGGTGTGCGGATATCGATACCGTCAGGGTCCTGCCCGTCCGGGAGGAAGTTCATCAGACGGTTGCTGTACAGGTAGCCAGTCTCGTCATTCAGATAGCGGCGGTCCTGCCTGGTGTAGAGGAAGTTGACCTCCTGAGTGAACCATTTGGTCACGTCCGCCGACACGCTGCCGCTGAATGACATTCTCTTGTACTTGTCCTTGTCAAGGGCAAGAGGTCCGTTCTCGAAATACCCGTTCCCGGATACCCTGAAGCGGATCCTGTCAGTGGCTCCGCTCACCGAGATGTTGTGTGTCTGGGAGAAGCCAGTCTCCATCATCCTCTCATATATATCCCTCTCACTCAGATAGTAGCGGGTGTTGTCACCGTTCGGGACGAATATCCCGTTGTCATACAGGGTACCCAGACTGCCCAGAGCCGACCTGTCGTTCTTGTAGAGGTCCAGGTAGTTGAGCCAGTCAGGGATGCTCTGTCCTGCAGCCACATAGGAGTCAGTATTGAACGCCTCCTGGTAGATGCCCAGATAGGTGGTCGCATCGACCTGTTTCGGAAGATTGGTCGGGTTGATGAAACCGAAGTTGTTGCTGTAGTTGATGGAGACCTTCTCAGCCTTCTGCGGACGCTTGGTGGTGATGAGCACGACTCCGGCCGCCGCCCTGGCTCCGTAGATTGCCGACGAGGACGCATCCTTCAGGACTGTCACGGACTCGATGTCGTCTGGGTTCAGAGCGTCGATGTCTCCGGGGACGTTGTCGATGAGGATCAGAGGGGAAATTCCGGATGTAGAGTTGTTACTCCCTGAGAATGTGGCCGTTCCCCTTATCTGGATACTCTTGCCGGTCTGGCCCGGGGTGTTGGAGCTCGTGGAAATGTAAAGGCCAGGGACTGCTCCCTGGAGTGCCGCCGACACGCTCGGCTGAGGCCTGTCGCCGAGGATGTCATCCATCTTCACGGAATAGACTGACCCGGAGACATTGACCTTCTTCTGGACTCCGTATCCGACCACCACGACTTCATCAAGAGCCTGGGTGTCTTCTTCCATCACAATATCCATGGCCCCTCCAGTCCATGCGGCCTCTACAGTCTTGTATCCTATACACTGGAAAACGAGGATGTCACCGTCATTGACATCTGAGAGAGAGAATTTGCCGTCCATGTCCGTACTCACACCTTTGAGCGTCCCTTTGATCTGGACGGCGGCTCCGATAATCGGATTGCCGGAAGGATCCTTCACGGATCCGGTACATTCGTCAGTCTGCTGGTAAGAACTCGGGGATGCTAAAGCAATACCCCCCCCAGTCACTGTCCCTGCCAGACAAAGGGCCATAACAAGGACAAGCCTGCCGACAGTAAGTTTGTTCTTGAACATAGTTTTAATGTTAGTTAGTTTAATTATACAATAGTGGTAATACATACCTTTCGGCGAAAATAAGAAAAAAATTTCTCCCCTTCAACAAAATACCTTGAAAATATGAAATATGCATACAATCCCGGCCTCCTTATCACCGGCCGCTTTCTTTGAAGACGAGCTCAACAATCTTCGGCATCAGCATGGACATGACAAATTCCTCTTCCATAAAATGAGTGCCATCATATAGGGCGTACGAAGTTCCGAAATACTTCCTGTATGTCCTTACGCTTACAATGCCGCTCCTGCGGTAATGGTCCCTGCGCCCGAAAAAGGCGAAAAAACTGTCCCGGCTTCCGTTCAGCGGGGAGTTGGCAAGCGCCTCACGGCGCAACTGCCTGTATTTCTTCAATGTGCCGTAAACAAAATGAAGTCTCTGCCTGTCCCCTTCTTTCGGCCTGTAAATCCTGTCGAACAGCCGTGTGACCCCGGGTATGAGCGTAAGCGGGGCGAGGTAGCCGAGATAAAGCGGGGCATTGAGCGAAGGCGAGACAAGGACATGTGGAAGACCGCATATCCTGATGGCATTCAAGGAGCCGAGCGACTCGCCTGCTATGAGCACGGGACGCAGTTCCTCCACCCATGAGGAAATCTGCCCCCACGCCTTGCAGGGATCGAAACTGTATGTGCGCACGACCACCTCCAGACGGAATCCGCAGCCGGAAGGCAGGGCGTTCCCTATGTGTTCCTTCAGGATGGAGGGGATCCGGCTGTCGCCTCCGCCCCCCATCCCGTGGATGTATAATATGTTCCTTACAGGTGTCATTCCGTCCTTTTGAGGAAGATCCGGTTATAGCGTATTCCACCGGCCGGGCGCAGTATCAGGCCGGCCATTCAACTAAATTGGTGCGAAAGTACGAAAAAAGCGACAAATTTCATATCTTTGCAAGGCCCGTACAGGCATGCACCGTACCAAGGTGCTGAAACAGCGGAAGATAACATGTTAAACATATTGTAACTGAAATGAACCCAAACAAGTTTTTGCTTGCAGCCGCCGTCGCTCTGGCGCTGCCTGCCGTATCGGCTCTTGCCCAGGACAAGCCTGACGAGAAGAAGGCCCCTGAGTATGTTTTCACAACAGTAAAGGAAAACCCGATTTCCTCCATCAAGAACCAGTACCGTTCAGGTACATGCTGGAGTTATTCAGGGATAGGATTCCTGGAGTCCGAGATCATGAGGATAAAGGGATACAAGGATGTGGACCTCTCGGAGATGTTCATAGTCCGCAACTCATACCATGACAGGGCCGTGAAATACGTCAGGCTTGACGGAGACCTCCGCTTCGGCCCGGGAAGTTCCTGCGAGGATGTGCTCACAGTAATCAAGGAATACGGTATCGTTCCTGACAGCGCATATTCAGGGATGAACTACGGCACGGAACTTCCGGAGCAGTCCGAGCTCGATGCCGTGCTCGCCGCATATGTCAAGGCAGTGGCCTCGAATCCCAACAGGACACTCACCACTGCATGGCTTGACGGATTCGACGGCATCCTCGACGCATATCTCGGCAAGGTCCCTCAGGAGTTCGAGGTGGACGGTGTCAAATATACCCCTGAGTCCTACAGGGACTATCTAGGGATTAACCCGGACGACTACGTCTCTATCACATCATACACACATCATCCGTACTACAGCCAGTTCGTGGTGGAAGTGGGTGACAACTGGAGATGGGACACTTCATACAACGTACCTCTCGACGAGATGATGGAGATCATCTACAGCGCCATCGAGAACGGCTACACCATCGCATGGGGAGCAGACGTCAGCGAGAAAGGATTTACCCGTGACGGTATAGGTGTCGTGAAGGAGGCTCCGAAGAAAGCGGCAGGTTCCGATCAGGAGCGCTGGGTAGGAAAATCCGAAGAGAAACCTGAGGAGAACGTATCCGAGGCAGCAGAACCTGAGATCACAGCTGAAATGAGGCAGGACGGATATGACCGCAAGACCACTACCGATGACCACGGGATGCAGATATTCGGACTTGCAAAGGACCAGAATGGTAACGACTTCTTCATGGTGAAGAACTCATGGGGTGTCACCGGCAAGTATGACGGCATCTGGTACATATCAGACAACTTCGTGAAATACAAGACCATGAATTTCCTCGTCCACAAGGATGCCCTTCCTAAGGACATAAAGAAGAAACTCGGTATCAAATAACATTCTACTCATGTCTTTGGCCATCCTGAGCCTGGCCGGAACCTGGATTCCCGGGGACGGCGCACGGCACGGATGGCCAAAATGATATTACAACAATGACGGCACGGCCGTCCGAACCAGACTTGCTCCATGGACATCATCTTGAAGAATATCCCCAACACGATAACATCTCTCAACCTGCTGAGCGGGCTCGCGGGGATAATATGCGCTTTTTCCGGAAATCTTGACATATCCTTCCTTCTCATGCTTGCCGCAGCAGTATTCGATTTCTGTGACGGGCTTGCAGCAAGGGCCCTTAATGCGTATTCGGCTATGGGAAAAGAACTTGACTCCCTTGCCGACTCGGTAAGCTTCGGCATCCTGCCGGCTATGATGCTGCACAGGCTCATGGTACTGATGACAGGCGAAGCCACCGTGTGGACCTACATCCCGCTGGCCATAGCGCTTTTCTCCGTCCTGAGGCTCGCCAAGTTCAATGTGGACGACCGCCAGAGGGAGAATTTCATAGGCCTCGCGACTCCAGCATGCGCCATGATATGCGGCTCTCTGACATACTATATCCTGCACCAGACTGACAGCTTCCTTACCGGATGGGCACATGGGAACATATTCATCCCCGTCCTCTCCGTCATACTTTCGGCTCTGCTGGTGAGCGAGATACCGATGTTCTCCATGAAATTCAAGAAAGGCACGAGCAAGGATTCGCCTATCTACAGGCAGAGGGTCTCTTTCATCGGAGTCGTTGTAGTGTCGGCGATACTGGTACTCACAATGGGACTGAACTGGTCCATGACAGTATTCATGTCGTTCATAGCCTACATAGTGATGAACCTGCTGTCGAAACCCCTGTTCGGGAAATAGAATAGAGAGGGGCTACCAGAGGATTTTCTTTCTTGAGAGAGGCATTGTCATGCATCTCGCACCTCCGCCTCCTCTCGGCAGCTCTGACCCGGCAATCGTCACCACGCACGGCTTTTCTCCACTGACATCAGCCTTACCTGAAATCACATCCGATGCAGGGATGATTTCAAATCCTTTTCTGTCAAGACATTCGAGCGTATGGACATTCCTTGCATAGGATATGACCTTCCCGGGGGCGAAAGCAAAACAGTTGGCCCCGCTGTGCCACTGCTCCCTTTCCTGGTCCCATTCGTCTGAACCTCCGCATATTACAGGTTCCAGGTCTATTCCCAGACGCCTGAGTGCAGTAAGTATGTCCGACACAGGACTGATCCTGGTCACCTTACCGTCCTCTACAGTGATATGCACTGTCTGATACTGGTTGTCCCCGAGAATCAACGGCTCGAATATCATGCATTTGTCCCTGTCAAGGAAAGTGAAGACCATGTCCAGATGGATAAAGGACTCAGGCTCGGACGGAAGCTGCTGCACTATGATATGGAATTTCCCTTTATCACGGTCTCTCCTGAGACGCTCTATCATAAAATCGATCCCCTGCGAACTGGTGCGGCATCCGTTCCCCAGAAGAAGGATGTCCTCCCTGGCTACAAGTATATCTCCCCCTTCCATCATCACAGGAGAGTTATGAGGCTGGAAATCGTTGGCATCTATGACCTTACAGTCGAAGACCCCGCTTGAGCGGTAAATCGCGTCCATGATATAGGACTCGCGCATCCGGACCTTGTTGGCCATGCGGCATATAAGTGCGCTGTTACCCATCGTCACGGCCGCATCGCGTGTGAAATAGAAGTTGTACAGGGGATAGAGTGCGTAGTATTCGTTCTTGAGGAATGCCGTGAGAGTGTCAATCCTGGCAGGAAGCCCCTCGATGAGGACCTTGGCCAGCCTGGCCGAAGGCATGTCCAGAAGCATGTCATAATAGCCGGTCACATCCTCGCTCACACAGATGCGCTGCAGGAGCCCGGTGCGGGCCTCCCTGTTTTCAAGCACCCTGACCAGCAGGTCATCCATGAGGAACACCTCGGACACCCTGGAAAGCACACCGTGAAGCTGGGCATATTCCTGCTGTGCGATGGACAGGTTCAGAATGTCACTGTACAAGGCCCTCTGTACGTTTCTCGGAGTCATGTTCTCCACCTCTGCTCCCGGCGGATGCAGGAGCACCGCTTCAAGATTCCCGATCTCGGAATCCACGTTTATCCTTATTTTCCTGTTATCCATACAGTCTGCGTTTCAAAAACACACAAATTTAAAAAACAATTTCCGATTTTCCCCAATCCGCCCGGACAGCTGCTGGCTCGGATGCGGAAAGGAAAATAAAAAATTTGCATTGCTCTCGGCTTCTTCCTATATTTGGCTTTACGGCCAAAAATGGATTCAAATGAAAATCAAGGAAGAATACACCGGCATACCAGGTGAGGAGATATGGAAACACGTCGTTTCCTTTGTGCAGGAAAACGGTTCATTCACCTCAGTCACAGGGATAAGGTACAGCGCGACTTTCGTCGGCAGCTGCATTTTTGTCAAGGGAGGTACACCAGGGACAAAGCGTGCCGACACGGGGGAATACCTCACCGGAAAAGACTTCGTGTCAGCCTATGGCATTGTCAGGAACTTCCCGGACATCAACACATCCATTGTAAAACCGTATATCAGACGCCAGCAGACCCCGTTCATCGGACTTCTGTACTGCGCCGGCATAATCGAGTGACCCACAGACTGTTCCTTTTATTTATCACAGACTTCGTCCAATCATATTTTGATCTGACATAAAACTACAATTGCCATGACCCTGAAAAATAAGATCATCACTTTTACGAGCATTGTCCTTGTCATCGCTCTCGGACTTTTCGTCTATTTCAAGTTCTATTTCGTGTTCGGAGAGGGAGTGAAGGCGGGAGAGCTCAACTTCGTGGTTTACAAAGGATACATTTTCAAGACTTACGAAGGGAAAGCCATCCAGGCCGGATTCACGAAAGGTGCGAAGAACGCCAGCACCACCATACAGTCATACGAGTTCGAGTTCTCCATAACGGACAAAGCCCTCGCGGACTCCCTGATGAGATGCAGCGGCAAGACTGTCGAGCTGCATTACAAGGAATACCTGGGGGCTCTGCCTTGGAGGGGACAGCAAAAATACATCGTGGATGATATCCTTGCAGTCCGATAGAACTATCTGATCTTCAGCGTCTCGACAGGCTGGTCCTGGACTTTGTCAAGAGGATGGACCTGATATGATACCTTGCCGAAGTCAATGGTATTGAGATCGATGCACCTGATAGTGGAATTCCACGCGGTCCTGTAGTAGAACTTCAGGGCAGACTGGTCTGCGGATGTCGTCCACTGGGTCGCGCTCGGTATGTCAGCCAGAGCCTGTCCGGCCGTATGCTCGATCCCGATAGGAATATCGAAGTTGTTGAGTATCTGGAATGTCTCTTTCACCGTCTCGAAAGAAGTCTCATACTGCGGTGCGGTGGCCTTGTAGAATGCCGCCCTCACGAAACGGGAAGGAGGAGTGACGTCCCCCGGGATGCCGTGGAAGCCGGCGCCGGCGCCGAACTGCTTGAGAGTCACTTCGTCTGTCAGCTTGTTCGGAGTGGCCTGGCCAGGGAAGTTGTTCACGTAGTTGTTCAGGTTGGTCATCTGCCATTCAAAGCCCGGGGAGTTGGTCAGTACTCCGAGCTTGTTTTCATAGAAATGAGGCTTTCCGCCAGTGATCTCGAGCACCACCTGGCGGCCTGTCCTGTCGGCAATCCTCCAGTGGGCTGTACCTGCCTCCGGGCTCGTGGCGACCACGTGTATCCCGTCTATAGCCTCTTCGAGCTGCCCTACTGTCGAGAAATTGGCAAGTATCCAACCGACAAGCTCCACATCCACAAGAGTGCTGCCGTTCTTCGAGCTGTCATATTCCTCATATTCCCCATAACCGGGGAAGAAGAAAAGCCCTGCGGACAGGCCGGCCTCATTGAGACCTTCGGTCACAAAGCTGTCCTGCACTACGGATATTCCCGCATATCCGTACTTTGAAGTATATCGCATCCCGTTCTTGCCTGTGGGTGTGATGGAAGTCATGGAGTATCCTCTCGGCACCACGACATAACGGCTTTCGAGGTTGCTCCCGCCCCATTCGCACGTCCGTGCAAGCACGATGCTGCCGTCCTTTGCCTTGAGGGATATACCCGTACATGCCTCTGACGGGACAGTACCCGCCAGCACGGCAGCTGCGCACAGTGCCATGATTTTGATTCCAGTGTGTTTCATGATAATGATGTTTTAATGGGGACGTTCTGCCGTTCCCGATTCAATCGGCATGCCCGGACGGACACCCGATTCCGAAATATAGGCATAATATTCGGCAAAAACCAGCAAACTGTCAGGATATGTCAGAAAAGAAGATAACTGTACACATTGATTGGGAAACTATCTCAAATTCATGACGCTATTTTTACAATTTCCTATATACATCCATCACCTGCTCCGCTATCGTGTCCCAGTCATATTTGGACATATCATATTCACACTGTCCGGCAGGAGCCGAAATGACATTACGGAGTTTCCCGGTCAGGGCATCCACATCCCCGACATGGAAATAGTCCGAATCCGGCAGACCGACCTCCTTATTGGCCGGAATGTCACTCACAATCACCGGAAGCTTGTAGCTCATCGCTTCAAGCAGCGCAATAGGCAGACCCTCATGGGATGACGGAAGGACATAGCACCTGGCGTTCGTCAGCAGTGAATGCAGTTTGCGCCCCTTCACAAAACCGGTCAGGACAACACCGTTTTCAGCCGCCGACTTTTTCAAAGCCCGGGAATAGTCATCCTCGAAATCTGTATCACCGGCCAGAACCAGCCTCACTGGATTCTCCACTGCGAACAATTCCGGAGATTCAGCCCTCAACCTCGCAAAAGCTTCCACCAGATGGTGAAGATTCTTCTCGGGAACGAACCGGCACATGCCCAAAATGTAGTTCTGACTCTGAATCCCCAACTGATCAAAATACTCCGGATACTCACACATGTCTGGCTCAGGAACACCGTTGTAAATCAGACGGCAGTCGTTCCTGCCGTATTTCTTCTCAAGCAACTGTTTGATCACATGGGAAATGACGATAACCGCATCAGCATGTTTCGTTCCCATGCGTTCACCAAGCTTGAGCATAGTCTTCGCCGCAAATCCCCATTTGTCCCGGTCATAATCAGGCCCATGATGGGTGAAAACCACTTTCATTCCGAGCAGTTTGGCAAACGGAACCATCAAAGCAGGGCCGATAGCCTGGATATGAATAACATCAGCCCCCATCCGTTTTGCCGCAAGCACTGCCCTGTACGTATGGACAATGGCCTCAAACGACTTCTTTTTTGGAGTCTCTATATCAAGCAGTCTGACTCCTTTCCACTCCTTCAGTGAATCATGGACATAACTCTTTCTCCGTGCCACAGTCACATCCACTCCTTTCGCGGCAATCCTCGGAAACAGTTCCTCACAATGAGTCTCCACGCCCCCCATTATATCCGGAATGCCTCTTGTCCCGGTAACAAAAAGTTTCATGACAACAACGTTTTCTACAGATAATCCTTCAGCAGTTCGCGCTGCAGCGAGTCTGCTTTCCGGTAAATTTTTCTTGCTACAGACTTCCCTATTCTCCTGTCCTTTTTCGAACCTCTCTCCAATATCCGGATATCCGAATCATCCATACTCCACTGTCGGTACTTTTCAATGGATTTTTCATCTTCGACATAGATGGAATCATAGCCATTGACATAATGGCAATGGTTCAGATACTGCCCGGGATATATATACACCTTGTTTCCCGTCATCCCGACCGGTTTCAACCTGCTGCAATAATAACTGCTCCCATAAAAAACATTATCTTTTATGGCAATGTTTTTTACGTTATTTTCATACGACAGTACCGCAGCATCACGTCCTTCAGGACTGGAAAACATGTTCTCTCCCATCCTGAAGCATATATTGTCTGTAAATCCGCAGTTTTCATAACACGGTTTCGTGTTTGATGAATTAAGGAAATGCTCAAAAGCCTGACGGCAGAAAAAATACATGTTTTTCCTAAAACAGATATTTTCCGGATTGCTCACATCGACCGGAGAGCCCTGAATAGTAGAACCACAATCATATGTCCTTGATATGACACAATTTTGAATTATAGAATTCTTTGCAAACAACGATTTTACCCAAAATTGAATTCCATTTCCATAGCGAGTCCACCTTGGGGTATCAAATTGAATAGAACCACCAATCACATCCACTGTACAGTTTTCTATCAGACTATTATTGATTCCACTGATGCCATGTTTACTAAATCCTCTAACTGTAATATTCTTCACTTCACAGCTGTCAAGACCGGAAATGCCATGGGAACATACAGAAAAGCACATTTTCCCTAATTCAGCCGGATTACCATCATAATATAGTGTGACATAACGGAATGTCTCCGGATCCATGTCATCCTGTTTGAACTTGTCCGTCAGGAATATATCGCCCGAAGCTTTCAGGTCTTTTCTATGCTGGACGATATGCCCGAACATTCTGTTCGAATCCGGCATATAAATGCATCCTATGTCATTAAGGTGCTCAATGTCATCATTGAACCCGCTGAAACAGTCGTCCCTGAACATGTCCAGTTTCCAGAGATTCTCACCTGCCTGAACCCATGCAGACGGATTTTCCAAGACTTTGAATCCACACAGGACAGGCCTTTCCCCCCTCCCGTAAGATTCGATCACGACACCTGTATATCCGGACAGACTCTCAAAAAACACATCTCCACATTTCAAGCGGATTATGACATCTTTATGCGGAATTTTCGGATTGTTTACCGTTCTGAACGGCTTTTCAATAGAACCGTCATTTGCATCATCTCCGACAGAAGATGAGACATAAACAACCTTTTCCCCCTCATTCCAGCCAAAAACACAGTCGGGATAACAGAAAAGAAAAGCAAGACTCAATAAAATCAACTTTCGCATACTAAATCCTAAATCTGCTGACAATTTTACGCGCAGCAGCACTTATTACCATGGAAAGGAGAACAGTGACAAAATAAGTAGACAAAATAAATACTCCAGAGGAAACATCAGGCGCCAAAATTGATATTGCGGTCATTACAGAACCGTGTAGCAAATAAACTTCATACGATATATTCCCCAAATATAAACTTACCTTATTGCCAAATTTCCGGTTCACCGTAAGAAGCAGCATCCAAAGAATAATAACCAAACCAAGACATACTTTCAACAGGTATTCACCATAGAAATAAACAGTCTTGAATTTAAGGTATGCAATTCCTAAAATGCAGCACAATAAACTGAATGCAATCACTTTAAGACATCTTTTAGATATCAGCCACCGTTTAATATACGGCAAGTAACGATACATCAGTATTCCCCAGACTAAACCATACCGTTCATAGCACCACCCCATAGCCGCACTTTCCGTTCCTGTTTCTGACGATAAATATGAATACAGACTTGACAGAACAATACCCGCTATCAACAAAATGTCTGTTATCCAATATTTCCTGATTTTAAACCATCGCTTTAACAGCATGACGACATAAAACCAGAAACAATACTCCAAAAGAACTACAACATAATTATTGATACTCCAAAGAACAGAAAAAGATGGATACCCGCGTATTAACCAAAACAATATACAAACTACGATATTAATCAGTATGCAAGGTACAAGCAATGCCAGCAGTCTGTTTCGCCAAAAATGTCTGATATAATTTTTCTTATGCTCTGCACTCAATTGCATGCCATAGGAAGAAACCATGAAAAACAAAGTCACACAGACAAAAGCAAAGCTTCCGATCGCGTCCTGAAGACGATTCTGATAAACGGCAGGGATATGCACCATTACCACAAAGATGCAGCATATCCCTTTCAGAACCGTAGTATAATCTTTGGAAAATAAATCATCTGCATCATCCCGCTTCGAACTTCCATACCCCCCCCAGAATAAAGACAGGACAGGGGCTATAAGCGTCAGCACATAATTTATCATTCTATCTATTTTTAGCGTTTAAAATTTCTCCCTCAGATCACCCTGACAAGGATCCTGTCCGACATCACACCATTTCTTGTCCAGACAGGCCGGCTTGCCCTGCATACTGCGCATCTTGTTCTTGAGCGCCCAGGTTAGAGGGAACTTGATATATTTGTGCATCACAGGCGAAGCAGTTCCCACCATCCAGCAGTTCTTTGGACATTTCCTGACCATGGAACGTACTTTCTGAGCCTGTTCGCTTTCCCATATCTGCATGAACGGGGCATCATGGATATTCCCCATGCTCTCTTTCCAGTACTTGTCCTCCAATCCGTTGCAAGGGAACACCTCGCCCCACGGATCTATGAAGAAATTGGCAGATCCAGCCTCGCAAGGAAGCATTCTCCTGCCGCCTTCAATGTAATTTATGAGTCCCATATTGAACCACGCACGGAACCAGCTCTTAGGATGCTTCTCCTTCAGCTGCCATTCGATGAGCTTCTCAAAATTCCCGCAGACCTCATCCTTATTGGTGATTACATTGTCGTCCTTGTGGAAATAATAGGAATTGTGAAAAGCCGCTGTGGCGAACTCCATTCCGAGAGACTTGGACAGCTGGTACAGAGACAGCATATCTTTGGAGTTGTTGTTTGACACGGTACATCCGAATCCTATGTCTTTCAATCCCATATCCTTCAGTGTGAGCAGAGTCCTCAGCCCCTTGTCAAATCCCCCTGCATGCCCTCTCAACTCATCATTCTTCTGAGAAAGTCCCTCAATGGAAATCCTGATTCCGATATTCGGAAATTGCTTCGCCAAAGCCACCACCTTGTCTTCAAACCATCCTGAAGTGGAAATGACGATCCTCGGAGAATGATTATAGCACTCTGCCACTATATCAGCAAGATCCTCCCTTATGAAGGGCTCTCCACCGGTAAGGTTTATGAATTTCAGATCCGGAAGCGACTTCAGATCTGAAGCCTTGATCTCCTCACTCTTCTTAGTCGGGTTCATCCAGATGTTGCACATCTTACACTTCATCGGGCAACGATATGTCAGGATTATACTGGCATCCGTAGGTCTAGGAATGTTTCTTGTCTCCATATAGTCTTTATTTGTAAAGTTCCATTATTCTTTTATAATATGACTCAGCATCATATTTATGCTGAGAAGTTTCAGCAATTTTCTCATAATCAAATCCGGTGTCGAACATCTTCTGAATCTTGTTCTTCAAATCATCGGCATCCCCGCTGACAAACGTCATCCCATTGACATTTTCCTCAATAAGTTCAGGAATCCCTCCTATTCTGGCCCCCAGGACTGGGGTTCCAAGACACAGGGCCTCAATCACAGATACCGGGTTGTTCTCATACCATTCCGACGGAATCACGCTGAATCTGGCTTTTCCAGCAATTTCCTTGATCTCATCCCACTGCTTGAATCCCACGAACTCAATATTCCCATGAGCAAGAGCCTTCATCTCATCCTCCAAAGGACCGCCGCCTATAATCTTCAGTTTATATGGCAAACGGTTTGCCGCTTCCACCAAAGTCCTGACTCCTTTCTCATGTGAGATACGTCCGATAAAGCAGTAATAATCCTCCCGTTCAGAATAATCTTTCCGAAGGCATTTCGCAGTATCTATGAAGTTGCATAATGTGACCAGTTTGTCTGGGGCAAATCCTCCTTGAGCCATTTTATCAGCCATAAACTGACTTGGACAAATGAACTTGTCGGTACATGCCTCAAGTCTGGCACGATGCCATTTCTCCGCCTCTTTATAAGCAATGACACTCGCCACTTTCGAGTTTTTCATGCAATTGTACTCAAGCACCTTATGCTTGTCCGTAAAACAGTCCTCACAAACGGATTCTCCGTTGCGCAGACAGTCATATCTCGGACAAAGGAGTTTATAGTCATGCAAAGTCCATATGACCTTGATCCCTCGTTTATGGGCGATCTCTGCAATGACCGGAGACAGCTGCGTATGAATATTGTTCAGATGCACAACATCCGGACGGAAATCGTCAAGCAGTTTAGTGAATTTCCTTTTGACCTCAGAAGTTCCGAACGGACGCATGAAAGCTTCAAACATCCCTATGCCGGGGGAAAACCTTATTTCACTCGGGAAATATCTGTCCCATGGTGTAGCCAGGTTCTCGTGATACTGCATAGCGAAAACAGCCGTCTCATGCACATGATCTTTCAGCAACTGCTCCAGATTCAAAGTACACACACAGTCACCCCCACGACGGTAATAAAATTTATTTGACAGTAAAATTCTCATTACTCAATACCATTTAATGCATCATCTAAATAATCATTTGTTTCTTGCTTAAGTATATTGAGTTTTTTTTCAACATCTTGATAATTTATAGTTGTCATTAGCTGTTCATACAACCTCGCCGATGTTGAAAATCTCTGTCCACCTAAGCCAAGATTATTACAAAGCGAATCAATTCTGGAATTTTTTGAATGTTTAGAATTCTCATTGTATCTATTGAATACTACAAAAGGCTTATGATGAATTATAGAAAATACTGAGCCATGAAAAGAATCTGTACATATATAGTCCGCGCCTCTAAGTATATTCAAAAAATTATCCGGACCGACATCATATGGCGCATAATCACCAAATGTTTCATCACATTCCACATATTGGTCCAAATGACGCAAAGCGACTATTTTTTTCCCAAGTTTTTTTGCAACATTCTTGACGGCATTTCTATGATCATCATTATTTCCTAAAAAATAGGCAAAAATATACGGCTCCTGAAATTCTTTCTTTTCCGGAATCAATTTTTTCCATTCATCCTCATTGAAATAAAATACAGGATCCAAAATCACTGGAACTGTTTTTCCTGTCAATTCTTTCACAATATCTCTACCACGATCTTCTCTCATACTGATGTAATCGATTCTATTCAAATAAGCTCTTGTTCGAGATTTCTGATACCACGGAATGCATTTCACGCCAAACGAAGATGCAATAGAAATCTTTCTGACTTGATCCGGAACAAACATTAAATTATAATAATTTGTCGGTAAACCTGCCGGTGACCATAATTGATCACTACCTGAAATTACAGCAGAGTATTCAGATGCGCCTTCACATAATTTTTTATATCCAACAAAAACCTGTGACAGCTTAGTAAAATGCGTTTCTTTGAATCTTTCAAAAGCACTCATTCTAACAGCATCATTAGCAGCAAACTCCGGATGGTTTTTTTTGCCTAAACGTTTAATTAATGCCTCTTTTTTATCATTCAATAAAATACCATTGAACAAACGGGGCAACTGCTTTATTTTTTCATAAAATGAATATTTTTTTTGATATTGAACCAATTCATAATTCACCCCTCTTGATTCCAACATGTTAATCGTAGCATACGCCTGAAGCATACCTCCGTAATTCTCGTGAAAATACTTTATACAAACACCAACCATATTTTCATCTATTTTTATTTGATAAATCTATTAAAAACCACAATGACGGATGAGATCCAATAAAGCGCTGAATATTAGTAATAAAAACCGACAAATAGTCTTTTAATTTAGGCTTGCATTTTTCCAATACTGGGTCATCATACCTTACTGTCTGCCGCCCCAATATCCTATCAATATTCATCAATGCTTTAGCCTTTACCTTTTTAGGATATAACATGGTTTTCTGTGATTCGTTTAATGTATACGGATCCAAATCCTGCAGATAAATATATCCGTCCCTTACGGCCTGCTCCAACAATATTTTATACCTGGACGTTCTGACAATGCATGAGTTTATTCCTATTTTATCCTCACTATACGGGTAGATATGAATATCACCGAAACATACATCTGCAAGTTCTCCATAATGATCTATACAAGAAAGACATCTGCGCGGTTTGAAAAAACTTCTTAATTTAGGATAATAATCAGTATATGGTTCCTCTTTCCTGCCCTTATATGTTTCGATAACAAGATTTCCTAAACAACCATTATCACGATATGCAAAATATGAAATATCATCCCTTCTGACATTATATTTCCTGAATAAATATTCCTGAGCATTGAAAGTTCTGTTGCTGGAACAATATATGGCAAAATATCCAGAGATTCGTTCTTTTAACCTTTTATCAATCAAGGTTCTTTTTCTGAATCCTTGGATATGGCAAGGTAAACCGACGATAATATATTTTCCATCAGTTCCGACTATTTCATTAACTATATTATTTAAACTTACGGGACAATATTTCGAACTTCTTGCTTTTATAACATCTTCTTTCGTCCTTGCAATATATGACACCGGTCTCGTTTTATCTTCTTCAGAAAAAGATGTAACGACCACTCCATCTACAATCCGTTTATCCAGCAAATAAACAAGAAACTGCGAAAGCAAACCACCTGATGCACTATGGAATCTGATATCTGCATCAAGACTATAACCAGAATATAGTGATATATAATTTCCTATATATGTGTCGCTTACAACTTGATTCTCTGTAAACAGACTATTACTCAATTCTTTCAAATTTATACCGATTCCTGGACACACTTTCAAACATTTTCCACATTTGGGAGAAAGACATTGCTTCTCATTAATTTCAGGTATAAAAATTCCTTGTTTTTTTACAATTGTAATAGCATGCACTGGACATACATCTTCACATACACCGCATCCCGTACAGAGTGTGTTCTCAATTGTAGAACTGACATTTCCCATAAAAAATATTGTTAGCAATATTTAAAAACATCCTTATAAAAGGAAATATACTTCTGACATGTCGTAGAAATTGCATACTTCATGATTTGAGATTCTCTTCTTTTAAAAATTACCTCATGATCCATTTTTTCATTCAACGCATTATATATTGCAATAATAAACTCTTTAGGTTCAAAACTTTCTGGTATCCATACTTTATCTACGTTAGCTATATTTTTATGTTGCGGAATAGGCGATAATACACACGGAATCCCATTAAAATATGCCTCTAATACAGCAATAGGCAGCCCCTCAAACAAGGCACAACTCAAAAATAAATCAGATGTATTCTCTATTGCCGATACATCCGAACGTAAACCCAATAAATGGATATTATTTTCATACCCATTAAATTCTGATTTCGAAATATATCCTGCGCCATAACTACCTCCACATATACAAAAATGTAAAGAGGAATCCTTTGCTTCGTCTACAATTTGTTTAAGAAAAATATAATTCTTCTGCGGTCGAAGGGAACCTACCAAAACAATTACCTTATCTGTTTCTTTTAGAGATAACTCTTGACGCAAATCAACTTTATCCTGTGTTTTAACTATAGATGGAGATACTCCATTTTCTATTGTTCGCATAAATATGGATTTCTGTCTCCTCATATCATATGCAGCTTCCGAGCAAAAAATTAATGGCTTTTTCCGGCAGAAAAAATGATAACTCTTAGGCCAAATTTCAGGGGCATTATGTACAGTTATCACTTGATGTATTTTTCTATATAAAACAGAAAATACTCCATATATATGAGACATTTCGCCATGTGTATTGACTATATCAGGTGCAATTTTCTTTATATTCCGTCTACAATAATAGATTGTCTTTAACATAGACAATCTATTATGTTTTATTTTTTCTAAACATATAACTGACACACCTTTTCTTCGTAGGATACCTGCCAAATGGTTGCAATAATCATAATCAAATTTCTCAATAACTATTAACCATACTTTATGACCTTGCATCACCTGTTCCGGCAAAAGTGATAGCAAAAAGTTTTGAATACCGCCTCCTCGAAGGCTATTTGTTATATGTACTATGTTCATATTCTAAAATAGAAAATATTCTTAAAAACAACTGTCAATCAATTTAAGAAACTTATTCCGAACTTGTTCTTCATTACTAAAATCACTATGTTCTAGATTACGAATTAACAAATTCCTCAAATCCTCATTTTTATATAACTGCATTATTGCATTTGTTATTGATTCCGCATTAATATCAACTAAAATACCTGTTTTGTTATTATCTATTGCATCATATACAGATGGGTATTTCGTGACAACAATAGGTTTACATAGAATTTTTGCTTCATCTAATGCTATACTCTTACCCTCGTAACGAGATGGCATAACAAATAAATCAGCATATTTAATATATGGATATGGATTTAATCTTATCCCTATAAATTTAAAACAATCTTCAATTTTATTCTTTTTTACTTGTTCTACCAATGATCTGCGAAGGGGACCTTCACCTAAAATATACCAGCAAAATAACAGACCAGTATTTTTTAATATTTTAGCTGATTGTATTGCAAAGTCAAATCCTTTTTGTTCGGCCAATCGCCCTATTGATATTATTTTGAAGCGCTTGTCTTTGAAATAATCATCTGAAGCACTAATCTCATCAAAAATATCCGCTTGATATCTTATCATTCGAGCAGAGGTAATGTTCTCAATTACTTCAAATTTATCTTTTAACAGAGGAAAATTATCTATTAAAACTTTCCTGCATAATTCACTTATTGTACAAATATGATTAGCTTTCTGATAGTATTTGTAATCATATTCAGCGATATAATCCAATTTATTATAATCATTATGACACCAAAGAATTTTTTTGAGAGCCTTTATATGATCAATAATATAATAATTTAGACCATCAATATAACTAACAGCTATATCATATTCTTTCAAGGAATTCGGTATATAACGAGTCCATAATTCATTATAAAATTGTTTCCGGCACATCTTTAAACGACTCTTATTGCCTCGAAAACGATTATAAATTATACAACGTAATTTTATAATAAGCCTATTAATGTTTACACTTTTCCAAAAAAGTTTTTCTGTTATTTTTGTATTTTGGCATATAAGTTCTTGAGGCGTCTCCAATATATTTACCTCTTTTGGAACTAAATTACGAAAGAGTCCTGATGGTCTTATAACCATTAAATCTATATCAAGCTCATTTACAGGTAATGTATTCAATAATGATATTAAACTTTTTTCCGCGCCACCAGCATCCAACTGATGTATAGCAAATAATATTTTTTTTTTCATTATCTTCTTTGTATTATCTTGATTGGTTATTCAAATACAAAATTATTACTTTACTATCATCTTTTTCAGCATATTTACATACCCCAAACCAAATCTTAAATCAGGTTCCATATAATTACCTTCAGCCCATTCATTCCATGAGCGAAGGAAAATGATCTTATGTTCATCCTGTTTATTTTTAATCTTATCCAAAGCCATTGCTGTCATTTTCCCAAATAATTCTGGAGTAGAGCCAGTATAAATCACAGCACGTCTGCCCCCTCTTGGAGATCTATCCCAGTTAGGAATAATCGTGGGATAAATATTTTCTTGTGAGTCAAATTCTGAATAAAAATTGTTTATAATATCACTATACTTGTATTTCATTAATGGAGCATAGCGTGGAAAACGTTTATTCAATTCAATAATAAGTCTATTTTTAATACGTCCTATAGATTGTTTTTGAGCCATTGCCAAACTTGATAAAGTTAATGCATCAAAACCAAGTTTAAACAACAACTCTTTTGTTTCTATTTCATCAGGATTGGTCCCAGTTGTCCAAATTCCAACAAAATGTATCCCTTTAAGACCGTTTTGGTGAGCCAAATCATTCCATAATTTAATAAATCCACTAACATTTGGGATATCCAACGGAGACCATATAATAAATATTGGCTTATCATCCACAGTTATATATCTTTTATCCAGAAAAGCTGGCAGAATATTATAAAAATGATTAATATGATCTTCTTCTCCTGGATACTCTTGTTTTATTAAATCCATATCTTGTTGATATTGTGCAGAACAATTCCATGTACGTCTTGTCCAAGAATGATTAGCCCAACCTAAACAAAATGGAAAATCCGGTTTACCAGTAGTTAAGACTTCATCAAAAATATTTGCCATTAATGTTTTACCATTACCAAACCAATAATGCCAATACATAAAGCCTTCAACACCTGCTTCTTTAGCCATTGCAGCTTGCTGTTCTCTTATAATTGAAAGTCTTAAATCATAATATCCCAAATCTGCTGGGACACGAGGTTGATAATGACCTTTAAACAAAGGTTTAGCTTTACCCACATTAGTCCATTCGGTAAAACCTTTTCCCCACCATTCATCATTTTCCTTAAATGGATGAAATTGCGGCAAATAAAATGCAATTATTCTAGCTCTATTCATATATTTCTTTAAATAATGTATCTATTTTATCAATAATTAATTTAACGTCATGAGAATCAATATTTACTATTGATGAGACTCTATTATACACACCATTCGCTTCAAAAGCCCCTTGAAATTTATAGCTATAAGAAAGACCAAATACAGGAACCCCACTATATATAGCCGCAAAATTTGCATGCATTCTCGTTCCAATGAAAAAAGACATCTTAGAAATTAAATATTTCACTTCAGGGGAGGTTAAATCTCTATCAATTAGAAGTACGTTACTTTTATTATTCAATTTTTCATAAACATCACGAGAAGCGATTAAATCATCATTACTTTCTTCTGGCTGAGAATAATTATACGAATGCGGAATTAAATATAACCAAATATTTTTTTGCTGAAAATATTTTATTATTTCAAATACCAATAGTGGATAATTATCAAATTCACCAGAAAGTGTTCTAAACTTATTTGAATAAGCAAGGCCACTTATATTTAAGCCAACTGCAACTTTTTTTACAATTATATCCCACTGCTTTGGTTTCATATAATATGACAAATCTTTCGTTAAAGTATACCTTAAGCCTAAGGTATCCAAATCTGCACTAAATTTGTCATCTCGTACATATATATGAGTCGCATATTTAAGTATAGCAACCGCTATTTTATAATTTTGCTCATATTTAAATGGACCAATAGTTTGCGGTAATAAGACAACTGGAATACCTATTTTCATTGCATATGAAATATCCGGTAACCTACTTAAAAAAGTCTTCGTACTATAAATATCAGAAAAACCATCCCCTCCATTTATAGCAGCAACAAGTTCTAAGTTACTAAGGATTCGTTTCAATTTAGAAAATGGCAATAATATTCCAAATTTTTCAAAAAGCCACCTTTCAACAAAAAAAATGTTGAATGTGATATATTGCCATTTCATATTTTCGACAGGGATACTTTGCTTTATATCCAAACGATTACGTTTCCTTAAAATGTTTTTATAAAATCTAAAATTTACTAAAATCTGTCCCTCCTTAATATATTTATGGCTTAATAGAAAAGGAATGCTACCATAACTTAATGCGGCGGTTCCTCTATTATTATCATTAATGTTAAAACCGGAAATAATAATATATGGCTTCATTTCATATTGATTTTGAAGAAAATTTATAAAATATTTTATTCCAAATTGATATATGAATCTTGATAAAAACCGAATTAATTGAAAAAAATTTCTTATACAATTTGCTGTTTAACACATTTCTCTTAATTTTTATTAAATTATATAATTTCTCCACTCTATCTTTTTTTGACACATTATGAACTTGTGCTTCTATATATTTATTATAATCTACGTCCTGTAGTGAAACCAGTCCTAATTTTTTCATCTTAGACAAAATTACATCACCTTGTTCCGTATTAACTATCACAAATGAATGTCCTATTTTATCTTCCTTTAAATATTCTTTTAACCACGGATCTGCCAAAGAAAAATCAGCAGTATAATCTGTATCTAATTTACATAAAAAACACCTTTTTGGTTTAAACAACTCTGACTTTATTATAAATGACCAAGGAAATGTATAATTCTCATGAAAAACAATATCTCCATTTTTCATATGAATTTGTATACCACTTGGCCATCCATTACCTCGATACTGCATATATATAACATCTTGCTTTTTTATTTTCAACATTTTATAATAACAGTACGTACCATCAATCGTAGTTTGTCCAGAACAAGTAAATGTTATAAAAACGCAAGAAATATCATTTCTTTTTAAAATAGAGCGAATAGGTTTTACTTGGCAAGGTAAACACGTAATAATAATATTATGTTTTATCAATCCTATATTTTGACGTATAAATCCCACTAAGTCTATATCCTGATAAATAGATCCACAAACATTATAATCATCAAAAGTATAAATTAATCTCGGCTTATAGCAACACTCCTCAGAACAAAAATAAAAAGATACCGCGGTTTGATATACTTTGTTTTCAAGTAAATACTTAATTATTTCAGTACCAATCCCTCCTGAAGATGCTTTATATTGAATATTAGGATCAGACGAGTTACCTATATAACATTTTTTTATACTGTGTGCCATAGATATATAAATTTGACTTAAAAGATAATCCCCCAACTAAAACAGCATAATAAAGCATAAAATATTTCAAATAATAATAATCTCCAGTAATTAATGAATACATTATATAGTATGTAAACAAACAAAGAATAGCCGTCTGCTGATTTTTATTTTTTATTTTCCTTGAAAATTTAAAAAACATACAAATGAAAATTCCCCATATGACCAACCCTAATAATCCACTATTACAGATAATCATAAAAATCAAACTTTCAAAATTCAATAGTACTGGATGAATCTCGTGTTTACTTAAATAGTCACTTGTCCATTCAAATCCTTTTCCTGTAAATAAACAGTCTTGAATTACGCCGAAACATCCAATGAATTGATTATACCTCATCTTTAAACTAGACCCTTGAACAACATTCCCACTTGAATCAAACATTGATAATAAATATTCATTAACCGCAGGAGAGACCATCGGCAAAATATTAATTACCAATAAAAAAGCAAGAATTGACATTATTACTAATCTTGTTCTTTTCAAATTCAATATACCCACTATTAAGGTCAAGACCAATGCAGCAATAGCAGAACGAACACCACATGTTACAACAGCAGCAATGAGACAAATCTCAAATAGAACTAACAATCTATATTTTTTTCGTTCATACAATACATATGTAACAACAACAAAGAAAAAACCTAAATTTAGTCCATATAACATCGGATGGCTAAACACTGACGAAATTCTCCCAAATAATCTTCCATCGGCTAAAGAAGATGTACTTGAACTTAAATAAGAATCTCCTAATGCATATGCTTCATTAAATTCACCTCCAAATAGTGGACTAATCAGTATTTGGTACGGATTAATCCCTGGAATAGAAGTTAAAAATAATCCATATAAAATAATAATTAACGAAGAAATCAACAATGCATTATTATACACTATAATTCCCCTATAATTAGTTTGAACATCAGTATAGATCAACAAAGCATATGTAATTGTAGTTAAAACATATGTATTCCACCTGTCGAACCCTATAGGGAAATACGTCGGATCCTGAATAAACAATAAAAAAAACTGCGCTATATATAAAAAAAAGAATGGTTTAAACGGAGAATAATCTACATTCTTAATTTTATTTCTATAATTTAGAAAGAAAAAAATTAAAAAAAGTAATGCAGCTACTCTGCCAACTAAAGCAAGGTTCCCTATTTGCAAATAAGGGAAAAAGAGAGAATATACTATATATAGAGGTAAACCGTACTTTGGCTTAACAGCACATAATACAAGTATTAATAAAGAACAAAACGATATGAACGAAACCATCTCTATTAAGATATTTCTTTTAAGAATTTTTTTCTTATAAAGTCTACAACGAAAAGCCTCTCTGATTTATCCAAACCGACAAAATAAATACAACCAAATGTTACAAGCACTGAAAACAAACATGTTAATAAAAATAACAGTAAATTTGACCGAGGAGTAATATAGTCAAAACATAAAACCATTCCTAAAGACAGAATCAGCACTAATAATATATTAAGCAATGATTCTTTCAAATACCTAATAGCCCTAAAGCCAGGTATCATATCCTGCAGCATTATTATCCTGACAAACAAACACAGTATAGAGAAAATAATAGTTGAAATATAACCAAATTCAGCAGGTAGTCCTATTTTGAAAAAAAGAAAAGCCACAGGAAATGCCATGATGTTAAGTGTTCCAACTACAATTTGATATTTCTTTATTTTTCCTGTTGCTAACATTGCCGCATATAACGTTTGTGATAATGTTTGACACAAAGTATAAATTATCGCATATCTGACGAAAATTAAAGCATAAGGAGGTACAGTTTTAAGCCATAAATCTAATATAAAATCGGACTCAATTAAAATTGGTAAACATATAAGCCACAATAAATAAAAGGCATAATTCGTTCCCCTCAGTATAAGTTTATTCATATACTGATAATCCTTACTTGCAAAACTTTTAGTAATTTGAGGATTTAATGCCATAGTAAAATTGCTGACAAAATTATATATCGCATTATTTACCTGCTCAGCTATTCCACGCGCAGCATTAAAAGTCACACCGAAAAATAGATTTATCAATATATTTATACCCTGACCATTCAAAATACCGGAGGTCGTCCCGATAAAATTCCATCCACAAAATTGTAACATATTTTTATATAGATTTTTATCCTGAACGAACTTAAACCTACTACCTTCAATATTTCTTTTACAATATATACTATATATTAAACGTAACGTAATAGAGATCAACAACATTAATAAGGCATATACGATTAACTTATCAAATCGAAATAAAGTCAATAAATATACAGCACCTAATTTAGCCGTAACCTCAAAAATACTTATGAATGCAAAAACATTCATCCTTTCATTGGCTATTATTAATGCATTGTATGGAACAGAGATTAGGTTTACGCAAAATGTAACTATCGAGCATTGGAATACCCAATTAGCTGCATACATTCTATCAGCATTAATATTCATTTTTGAGTTCAAAAACCAAACACCTATAGTTTCTAACAGCAAAAGAATGATAATAGCTAAAATGAAATGTATAAATAAAGTAACTGAAAATACTTTTTGAATATCCGGGTTATCACGTCCTAATTCATAAGACAAATATCTCTGACTTGCAACAGTCAATGTTCCGCTTATAATCGAAAACATTGAGACAAAACCACCTACAACATTATATATGCCATAATCCTCAACACCAAGAACATCCAAAACAACTCTGCTAGTAAAAATACTAACAACCATAGTAATGAATGTTCTAAAATATAAATATAGTGTATTCTTAAATATCCTTTTACTATTATTTAACGCGGTCATACATAATTATAATAAAACACATAGGCCACAGACTCAGTTGTTTTTATTTATACATCTGCTCATAATACATCTGATAATCTCCGCTAGTGACACTGTCCAGCCACTCCTGGTTGTCCAGATACCATCTGACGGTCTTCTCTATCCCCTCTTCAAACTGGAGACTCGGCTCCCAGCCCAGTTCACGCTGCAGTTTGGTGCTGTCTATGGCATACCTCAGGTCATGACCGGCCCTGTCCGTCACATACGTTATCAGGTCCATGTCCTCTCCCTCAGCGCGGCCGAGCAAACGGTCCACCGTATTTATCAGGACTTTCACTATGTCTATGTTCTTCCACTCGTTGAAGCCGCCTATGTTGTATGTATCCGCAATCCTGCCTTCATGGAATATGAGATCTATCGCCCTGGCATGGTCTTCCACATAGAGCCAGTCCCTCACATTTTCTCCCTTCCCATAGACAGGAAGAGGCCTGCGGTGACGGATGTTGTTGATGAAAAGAGGAATGAGCTTTTCCGGGAACTGGTATGGACCGTAGTTATTCGAGCAGTTGGTCACTATCGTCGGAAGGCCATATGTGTCATGGAACGCACGGACAAAATGGTCAGAAGAAGCCTTTGAGGCCGAATACGGACTGTGCGGCCGGTATTTAAGATCCTCCGTAAAGAACAGTTCTCCATATGCCAGATGATGCTCAGACGAGGATGCCGCCGTGGTGAACGGAGGCTTTATACCTTCCGGATGAGTCATTTCAAGTGCACCGTAAACTTCATCCGTGGAGATATGATAAAAGCGTTTTCCCTCGTATTTCTCAGGAAGCGACTCCCAGTATTCCTTTGCGGCCTGGAGAAGCGAAAGTGTACCCATCACGTTGGTACGGGCGAAGGTGAACGGGTCTCGTATGCTGCGGTCCACATGGCTTTCCGCCGCCAGATGGATGATGCCGTCCACTCGGTGGCTCTCCATGAGAGACTTGACCGTATCGAAGTCGCAGATGTCCGCCTTGACGAAGGTATAATTAGGACGGTCCTCTATGTCCTTCAGATTCGCAAGATTCCCGGCATAGGTAAGTTTGTCAAGATTGATTATCCGGTAATCAGGGTATCTGTTCACGAACAGTCTTACCACATGGCTACCGATGAAACCGGCTCCTCCGGTGATCAGGATAGTTCTCTTGTATTCCATGGTTTAAATGTTTTATTCAGCGTAATAATCAATCCCGTAGTCGAAAAGCCAGTCAGCCTCTGAAAGTCTGCTGTGATGGAGGTCCTTTTCTGAAAGTATGACCTTGTCCTGAGGAATGCGCCAGTCAATGCCGAGCGCAGGGTCATCCCAGGCAATGGCTCCTTCATTCTGAGGAGCATAGAAGTTGTCGCACTTGTACTGGAAAACCGCTGTCTCGCTCAGCACGGAGAAGCCATGTGCAAAACCTCGTGGAATGAAAAACTGGCGGTGGTTGTCCCCGCTGAGTTCCACAGCCACATGCTGACCGAATGTAGGGGAGCCGCGGCGGATGTCCACAGCCACATCGAGTACAGTCCCCTGGATCACGCGGACAAGCTTGCTCTGGGCAAAAGGCGGCTTCTGGAAATGGAGTCCGCGCAGGACTCCGTAAGAGGATCTGCTTTCATTGTCCTGGACAAAGCGGACTGTCCTGACCCGGGAGTCAAAGTCTTTCTGGGAGAAGGATTCGAAGAAATAGCCTCTCGAATCAGTGAAAATCCGGGGCTCGATTATGACCACGCCCGGGATCGGAGTATTTATTATGTTCATTTCTCGCTATTTTTCAGGTTTTCCAGACATCTTTTCAGGGAATCGGTCCAGTACGGGATCACAGTTCCGAATATCTCCTTTATCCTGGTCTTGTCAAGTACCGAATAGCTCGGTCTCTCCACCTTGCTCGGGAACTCACTGCTGTGGCACGGCTGTATGTCGCACGATGTATGGCCGGAATATTCGGCTATCATCTTTGTGAAGTCATACCAGGAGCATACGCCTTCATTGCTGTAATGGTAGATTCCGTACCGGTCTTCATATTTCCGGTTTTCCACTATGTCATATATGGCTTCCGCCAGGTCTCCGGCATAGGTAGGGGTCCCGGTCTGGTCAAAGACCACCTTCAGCTGCGGCTTGGAGGAAGTCAGGCTGAGCATCGTCTTCAGGAAATTCTTCCCGTATTCGCTGTACAACCACGCAGTACGGATGATGATGCTGCGGCAGCCGATCCGTCCTATGGCCTGCTCCCCATGAAGTTTAGTCCGTCCGTAGGCACCGGTCGGATTTGCAGGTTCTTCCTCCCGGCATGGAGTGTTATTCTTGTTCCCGCCAAAAACATAATCTGTGGATATATGTATCAGCAGCCCGCCTCTGGCTTTCATGGCTACTGCAAGATTCTCCACAGCTTTTGCATTCAGGAGCTCGGCCAGAGCCTCATCGTCTTCCGCCTTGTCCACATTGGTATAGGCAGCGCAGTTGATGATTATGGTTATGTCTCTATCTCGGACTATCCTCTCCACGGCATCCGCGTCTGTAATGTCCAGCCGGACAGTTTCCGCTCCCGGAACATCATTGATGTCTGTAAAAATATAATTGTCCCGGCTTGACCTGCTTGTAATACGCATTTCCGTGCCGAGCTGCCCGTTGGAACCGGTCACTAAGATATTCATTTGTATTTTGTTTTATGCTTGCAAATCACAGATTCCCGTCACCTGTACGCTTCACTTCGTCAATGACTTTCATAAGATACTGTCCGTACTGGTTTTTGAGCATCGGCTGTGCGGCCTCGCGCATCTTCGCCTCATCTATCCAGCCCTGACGGTAGGCAATACCTTCCAGACAGGCGATTTTCAGTCCCTGACGTTTCTCTATCACCTCCACGAAGATGGAGGCCTCGGCAAGCGAATCATGCGTACCCGTGTCAAGCCAGGCGAAACCGCGCTGCATGGTCTGTACTTTCAGCCTTCCCGTATGCAGGAACTCCTGATTCACCGTGGTTATTTCAAGTTCCCCGCGAGCGGACGGCTTGATACCTTTGGCGATTTCCACGACCTTGTTCGGATAGAAATACAGTCCCACCACGGCATAGTTGGACTTCGGATGCTCCGGCTTCTCCTCTATGGAGAGACAGTTGCCCTGCGCATCAAACTCAGCTACCCCATAACGCTCCGGATCATCCACCCAGTAGCCGAATACAGTAGCTTTTGAGTCCTGTTCTGCAGTATGAACCGCATCATGGAGCAGCTTCGAAAAGCCGGCTCCATGAAAAATATTATCTCCGAGGACCAGACATACGCTGTCTTTCCCTATAAAGTTCTCACCGATGATGAAAGCCTGCGCCAGTCCTTCCGGACGAGGCTGCTCGGCATACTCAAACCTGACACCGAAATCGGAACCGTCACCAAGAAGCCTTCTGAACGACGGGAGATCCTGAGGAGTGGAGATGATAAGAATATCCCTTATGCCTGCAAGCATCAGCACCGATATTGGATAATAGACCATGGGTTTGTCATAGACGGGGAGCAGCTGTTTGCTGACTCCCTTGGTGATTGGATACAGCCGGGTACCAGACCCGCCGGCAAGCACTATTCCTTTCATAGCTTCAAATTATTACATGAATTTCCTTTTATATACCATTATTTTCCACCTCCATAGCCGTACCCGTATCCATAGCCGTACCCGTAATGGCCGTATCTGCTGTTGAAAACCTCTACACCGTTCAGGACGAGCGCCATCCTCTTCAGCCGGCCGCCTGTGTACAGCTGGTCAAGGACAGGAAGGGCATGCTTGTCGAATACACCCGCCCTGATTATGAACAGGGAAAGGTCCACATATTGTGAAACGATATATGTGTCAGCGACTATCTCCACAGGAGGACAGTCTACGAATATGTAGTCGTATTCCTTTTTCAGGTCTTCCATCAGTGCCGGGAACCGTTCCGAAGACAGGAGCTCAGCCGGATTAGGAGGCAGCGAGCCCACAGGCAGCAGATACAGGTTTTCAGAGACTTTCCTGATATTGGACCTGTAGTCATCAGATTTCTCTGAAAGCCATGCAGCCACACCTGTGTCATTCATTTCGAGGGTTTTGCTGAGAGTGGCCTTTCTCAGATCGAGGTCCATGAGCAAGGTCCTGGAACCTTTCAGAGCCATACCGGCTGCTATGTTCATCAGCACAAAGGTCTTCCCTGCATTAGGGCTCAAAGAAGTGGCAAGCACCGTATGTCCCTTTGCCCCTCTGCCTGTCATCATGTCCATATTGGTCCTGAGTACGCGGAAGGCTTCGTTTATCACATCCCTGTTACCGCTCTTGACCATGATGCGGCAATTCCTGTTGTCATACCGGTATGCTTTATTGAATTTGCCGAGAAGAGACTTCCTTTTCCCATTGTTGAGCAAAGGAATCTCCCCAAGGAAAGGTGCAGCCACGCTGGCCAGATCGGCACGTCTGCCGACAGTGGTGTCCAGCACCCTGAGCATATAGACTGCGGCAAACGGAATTCCGATTCCTAACACTAATGCGACAAACACTATCATCAGTTTGTTGGGAGACACCGGATAAGACGAGCCGTTAGGAGTCATTATCAGACGTGTGTTGCCGACATTCACCAGACCGGCAATCTCGTTCTCCTCCCTCTGCTGCAGAAGGTATATATAAAGGGATTCCTTCACTTTCTGCTGCCGCTCTATTGACAGCAGTTCCATCTCTGTTCCGGAACTTGCCGCTATTCTTCCCATTATCTGTTCCTCCTGGGAAGCCAGTTTGTCTGCCTGGAGTTCAAAGGCTGCGATCAGATTGTCTATCGAGCGGATAATGGTGGTCTTCATGGCGTTCAGAGAAGAATTCATATCAAGTATCAGAGGGTTTTTCTCGCTACTTGCAGCCAGAAGACGGTCCCGGGTCAGGACAAGTTCGTTATATTCCTTAATCTGGCTCTCCACCTCAGTATTTGTCAGTCCGGAATTGGCAGGTATAAGATCTTTCGAATGTGAAGGATCTGTCATATAATTTCTGATATACTGGGCTATGGAGAGCTGGTTGTTGACTTCAAATGCCTTTGTGGAATAATCCGTGGACTCTTTCAGGTAAGCTTCAGAAGCCAGCTGTATATCAGTGAGTTTATTATCTTCCTTAAACTGCTTCAGACTGTTCTCTATACCGCCCAGCTCCTGTTCTATCACCACCAGACGCTCATTTATAAATGCAGTAGTGTTGCGGGCTGACCTGTTCTTGTCATGAATCCATGTCTCATTGTAAACATCTATCAGAGTGCTTAAAATACTTTCCGCCCTGTCAGGGAAAAGGTCGTCTATGCTCAACACGATTACGGATGTCTGTTTTCCGGAAACCGAAGCTGACAGGTTTCTGCAATAAACCTTGGCCATCCCCATACTGTTCACCCAGCTGACTGTCATGGTCCTGTCCCAACTGTCAAAATGTATCGTCGGACTTAATATAAGCTTTCCAACAGGAGTACTTAACGTATCCCCAGGACGGCCGACAACCCTGTCTGCCTTCAGTTCATCCGGCCCGACAGTGAATCTGCTAAGGACAAGGATACTGTCTTTCACCTTTTCAAGCCTGAAACTGAAAGAAGACTGTGGTGCCCCTTCCACTATTTTAAGCTCCACGGGCGTAGTGCTGTAAAGTTCTTTGCTCCGCAAAGGCTGATGCTCCACATAGCGTGTCTGAAGTCCGAGTCTTTCCACCACCAGTTTCATCAGATCGGGAGAAGAAAAAGCTTCAACTTCGTTATCGACATTTTCTCCAGACCCCTTCCCGAAAGATCCTCCTGTAAATACAGACAAGTCTCGCATAATTGCATCCTGGCTGCCCTCATTGATGATCACCTTGGCCGTTCTCTGATATACAGACGGGGTCCGATAGAGATACAGAGCTCCAAATACAAGGCATACGGCTACGGACAGCACATACCACCATTTATAGTTCCACACCATCCCTACCAAATCCTTGAAGGTAACAGATGACCCGCTGTCCTCCTGCTGAATATTCTGATTCTGATTGATCTCCGCCATATTTTTCTGTTGATTACATTTTATGTCTGAATTATTATCGGGCCACAATGCTTACAATCAGTGTGGCAATGGACACAAGGAGGGAACCGGACGAAACCAGAATACTGGTAGTCCTGAGCCCCTTGTCATCTACGGTGGACTGCCTTGCCCTGATTTCGCTCGGCTCCACATACACTATGTCGTTCTGCTGGAGATAATACGCAGGTGACTTGAACATGTCCACAGAACATAGGTTAACAGTATAGATAGTCCGTTTCCCGTTCAGTTCCCGGATTACGGACACGTTCTCGCGTTTTCCGAAGATGGTGAGATCCTTTGCCAGGCTCAAAGCCTCCAGGACAGTAATCTTGTCCCCTTCCACCGTATATGTACCAGGAGCATTGACCTCCCCCATAACGGAAATCTTGAAATTCATGAATTCTACTGTCACCACAGCATCGTTCAGAAGCCCCTCTTTCAGAAGCCTGTCCTTTATCAGCTCCGAGAGCTGCCAGCGTGTCATCCCCCCTACCTGGAGCTTTCCGAGCACAGGGAAGTCGATGTAGCCGTCATTGTCCACAACATATCCTAATAGCCTTTGTTGATAGCTACTAGTGACAACTTCTGATCCCGCCTGATAAGAAATCACCGGAAGGTTGAACATCGGAGCCAATTCAGGATTTCTGGTGGACACGACAATGGAAATCATATCCTTTGGCTGGATGACAATGCCCGCATGCATGTCTATCTTCTCGGGATGGTCAATGACCTTATCCTGGAAATAAGCGATATTCTTCACACTCGCACACGAACTGAAAAGTGCAAGCAATGCTGAAAACATCAGCAGCTTGACAAAAATGATTTTTTTACTGAACATATTTCTATTTTTTTGTTTCAAATACTATTATTGTATTACATATCTTTTACTGTTTCCTGCAGACAGAATCAATATGCCTGTTTGTCCCCTCCCAATATCTGGAATACTGTTTTTATGAATATTCTGATATCAAGCATAAGTGACCAGTGTTCTATGTACCATATGTCATGCTCTACACGTTCTTTCATCTGCTCCACTGTCTTGGTTTCCCCCCTGCATCCGTTCACCTGGGCCCATCCTGTAAGTCCAGGCTTGACCAGATGCCGCACCATATACTCCGAAATCAACTGTGAGTATATTTCAGTGTGCTTCTCCATATGCGGTCTTGGACCGATCAGGGACATGTCCCCCTTGAATACATTTATGAATTGCGGAAGCTCGTCTATGGATGACCTTCTGAGAAAATCCCCGAACTTTGTCTTTCGCGGATCATTCTCAGTAGCCTGGAGTGTGTCCGCATCTGCATTCACCTTCATGGACCGGAACTTCAGGCACTCGAAAGCTCTCCCGTTATATCCTGTCCTCATCTGCCGGAAAAGTATCGGCCCCGGAGAAGACAGTTTTATACCGATGGCCACAAAAAACCATATAACAGGATAAAGTGTAACGAGGAAAAGCCCTGAAATGACTATATCCCCGAAACGTTTGATAAACTTCATTCCCGGATTGTCCAGAGGCTCGTCCCTGAGACATATCACATTCACAGAGCCAAACTCAGCATATTTCATTCTCCTGTGCGGATAGCCGTTCATGTTCGGGACAAACCAGAACTGCATGAAACGCATCTCTGCCTCATGGATTATCTTATATACAAGCGACGGGTTAGCACCCGGGTTGATGCCGCAGTATATTTCATCTATCTGATGGTTTGCAATATAGTCCGGCACGTCATCCACACCTCCTAAAACAAGTGCCCCATCAGGGACCTGTTCATTGTATTTGTCAGTAAAAAAACCGAGAACGGAATATCCGTGTACTCCATATCCGGACTTCATCTCTTTCCATATTGATACCAGATTCTCATCCGCCCCCACCATTATAACTTTCACTATGTTCTTTCCAGATTTACGGATTCTCTGTATTATAAACTGTATAACCAGATGGCACGCCACTATCAACACGGTTACAACAGCCCACTGTATCGCATAAAACTTTACAGGGACATGATTGTATATCACGCTGATAAAGAATATGAACAGGAGAATGGCAAGCGAAGACTGGCCAATCGCCCTCACTACCACGATATGGTTGGGAATCAACCTTTCATGAAGCCGTATTCTGATCACTGAAATTGCAATCAGGTAACTCATGAAAAGACTTATCGCCGCCCCTTTACCGAACAGGATGCCGCTGACTACCGGATGCAGGAAGTCACACAGGTGAAGCAACAAGTAAAATACTGAAAAATGAATAGTAAGGTCAGCCACTACAGTAGGGAACTTATAGTAGACCAACTCTTTGGAAGGGTTTCTTGCACTCATAGGGTTTTTAAGGGATTATTTTCACTAACACAATATGAACAAACCTGAAAGGCAAATTCCGTATGCAAAATTCCTTTGATTGTCAAATCGGCAGGTCCCGGCCTGCATTCCTCACCATCTCCAGCACCCGTTTCTTCAGCTTTCTTTCGAGGTACATGTTCCTGATTCCTGCCCCCCGGTGGCAGTCGGAGCCCCAGCAGGAGTACATCCCCGCCTCGAGGAGCCTTTGGGCCTTCTCCATGGCCGTGGTGCCGTAGAAGCCGGAGAGGGACGGCAGGTTGAGCTGGAGCCTCACACCCATGGACACGAGCCTGCCGTAGTCGTCCATGTCCATGTACCT
>JADILZ010000012.1 GCA_017695065.1 Candidatus Cryptobacteroides excrementipullorum | reverse complement strand
TGACAGCCCCTTGTTAAGGGGCGCCACCCCCATCCGCCCCCTCGCCGGGGGCCCTGTCGCATGCCCACAGGCCTGCTCCTTAATAGGTAATTCGATGTAATTTAATGAATTAAATTCATCGAATTCACGTTACTTGGAATAATTGCGAAATGTTTCATGTCACACAGAGATCAGATATTGTAAAATCAGGTTACTGGCGAGATTACGGATATATTTACAACAAAAGTTTGAAAGCCCGACACATTGAGTCGGAATCTGTTTGAAAAAATTGGTCAAATATTTGACCAATTCATAAAAAGCATTACCTTTGCGCCCGCTTTCCACAGACGCACTGAGACGGCGGCTCTGCCGTGCTGACCTTGTATTTGACCGACATACCGTAAGACCATTTTGAAGATGAATAAGAAAAGCGGAAAATCTGTGCGGGATCTGTTTCTCCAGTTGCTCAGGACCAGGATGGCGCTCAGGAGAGCGTTGCAGCGGACACTGAAGAAAAATGACGCCGGTATCTCGTTCGAGATGCTCCAGGTGATGAACCGGCTGTATGACCATCCGGGGTACAGCCAGCAAAGTCTGGCAGAAAGCATCTCGAAGAGCAAGGCTTCAATGTCCAACATAATAGCGAATCTGGAAAAACGCGGCTATGTCAGGCGCGAGGAAGATCCCCGGGACAGAAGGAACAGGAGGGTGTTCCTGACGGAAGAAGGCATATTGTTTCATTACAGGCTCGCCCCTATGACGGAAGAGGTATATGCATTTACCGAAGAGCGCTTCGGTAAGGACAAGGCCGTGAAAATAAAAAAGTTGCTTAAGGAATTGTATGATATACTGGAGACATATTGAAGATTGCGGAGTGCCTTTGCGGCGCGGTGGGCGGGCAGTGCGGAACATGGCCGTTGTCATTATGCTGGCAGCTGCGCATGCCATGTCATCGGGAGCGGTTTCCGTCGAGGCGCCTCCGGTGATCCCCGGTGTACACGCAGACGGTCCCGGGGATGCGGACACACTGCTGCTCACCGTGGAGGAGCTGTTCCGGAAGGGGATGCAGGCGAGCCTTGTCCTGCAGGCCGACACCTTGGACCGGATGATGGCGGAGCAGAGTCTCAGGTCTGCACGCATGGCCCAGGCCCCGGATGTGCAGGTCGGACTGACAGGTGGATACCTCGGACAGCCGGTGGTGTTCCTGCACGGGCTGAGTGACGCCACCATGCCCGAGAGCCCGGACTGGTCGCAGAACTATTCCATAGACGTGAACCAGCCTGTCTATCAGGGAGGGAGGCTCCGCAGACTCATCCGCCGTTCCGAGATAGAAGGGAAAATCGCTGGTCTCCAGACTTCGGCTGATGCCTCTGACATAAAGCTCAGCCTGATGGAGCAGTACCTGGACCTTTTCTGCCTGTACAAGGAACACGATGTCATGAGGCAGAACATCTCTGAGTCAGAAAGACGTCTTCAGGACATCATCCGCATGAAGGAAGAGGGCCTTATCACCAACAACGATGTGCTCAGAAGCGAGCTCCAGCTCTCCAACGACCGCATCTCCCTGCAGCAGACATGGAACTCCATTCTCCTGGCGTCGCAGCGTCTGGATATTCTGCTCGGGCTTGACGAGGGCCTGCTCCTTGTCCCTGACACATCCGCCCTGAGACCGGCGATGCTCGCTGAGAGCTATGAGAGCTGTCTGATGCAGGCATGCGATGAGGACCCTTATGTGAAGCTTGCCAGGGAAAGGGTCGTCCTGGCCGAGAACGAGGTGAAGATAGCACTGTCAGGCTATCTCCCGACAGTGTCCCTGTATGCCGGCAACACCCTCGCCCGCCCTGTCACGAGGACGATGGCGGACATGTTCAGCAACAGCTGGAGCATCGGCCTGAGCATCTCCTACCCGATATCGTCTCTGTACAGGAACAGAAGCGAGGTCACCAGATGCAGGCAGAATGTCAGCCTTATGGCCAATGCCAAGGACCAGGCTCTCCAGCGTCTGAGGATGGAAGTACGTGACGCATGGCTCCGTCATGCGGAGTCCCTGGAGCAGGTGAAGACACTGGAACTCTCTGTCCTTCAGGCACAGGAGAATTACAGGATAATGCAGAACCGTTATTTCGAACAGTTGAGCATCCTCACTGACCTGCTGGACGCGAACAACGTCATGCTCGAGGCGGAACTGCAGCTGACCCAGGCAAGGACAAGGGTGATTTACAACTATTACAGGCTCCTGAGAGCCTGCGGAAGACTATAAGGGATTATGGGAAAAGACGAAAATACAAACGCCGGCTCCTCTTCCCGGGCGTACCAGCCTGAACGGAGGAGGCTTCTCAAGAAAATCAGGCTCAGAAACCTGGTCATCAACCTGTTCTTTTTCTCGGTTGTGGGGACAGGACTGGTATGGACATGCGGACATTTCTGGAAATACCTCAGGTACGACATCACCAACGACGCCTTTATCGACCAGTATGTGTCTCCTGTGAATATCAGGGTGTCGGGATATATAAAGGAGGTGCGCTTCCGCGAGCACCAGTATGTACACAAGGGAGACACGCTCCTGATTCTGGACAACAGCGAGTATTATATCCGTGTGAAGGAGGCGGAGGCGGCCCTGCTTGACGCCCAGGGCACCAGTGATGTTCTTGCTGCGGGAATCGTCACCTCGCGGAGCAACATCGATGTACAGGATGCCAACATCCAGGAAGCCAAGGCCAAGCTCTGGCAGTACGAGCAGGATCTGAAGCGTTACGAGAGACTTCTTTCCGAGGAGTCTGTAGCCCGTCACCAGTACGAGCAGGTAAAGGCTGACCATGATGCCGCCCAGGCCCGCTACGAGGCTCTCCTGAGGCAGAAGGCAGCTCTCGAGTCCCAGTACATGGAGGCTGAAAAAAGGCAGACAGGGGCCAAGGCCAATATAATGAGGCGCGAGGCGGACCTCGACCTGGCCGAGCTCAACCTGTCCTATACCGTGCTGCTCGCCCCGTATGACGGATACACCGGACGGAGGACTCTGGAGCCCGGACAGTATGTCCAGAGCGGCCAGACCATCACCTACCTTGTGCGCAACACGGATAAGTGGGTCACCGCCAATTACCGTGAGAAGCAGATTTCCGGCATATTCATCGGCCAGGATGTCCGCATCAAGGTAGATGCCATCCCGGGGAGGGTGTTCATGGGCAGGGTGACCGCGATTTCAGAAGCCACTGGATCCAAATATTCGCTTGTGCCGACAGACAACTCCGCCGGGAACTTCGTCAAGGTCCAGCAGCGTATCCCGGTGCGCATAGAGTTCACCGGCGTGACCGCCGGGGACATGGCCCAGATGCGGGCCGGCATGATGGTGGTGACAGAGGCTGTCAGAAGACGCAGATGATTCCATTCTATGAGACTTGATCTTCCTCTGAGACGCGGCTTCCCCCAGTGGGCGGGCATACTTACCTCGTTCATCGTGATCCTTCCGGTGTCGATGATGAACGGGGCATATACCGGTAGTGCCCTGGAGATTTCCAACACCCTCGGTGCCATGAGCGAGGATGTGATGATGGCGTATTACTGTGCCTCGGCGGGGATGGCGATAGCGTATCCTGTCGTCCCCAAGGTCATTGACCATACCAGCCCCCGGACCCTGCTCCTGGTGGACCTTTTCCTGCAGGTGCTCCTGAGCCTGGTCTGCGCCAAGACGGAGCATATCTCGGTGGTCACCGGGGCCAGTTTCATGCTCGGGTTCCTCAAGGCGTTCGTGATGCTGTGGTTCATCAGGGCCATAAAGCCGTGGTTCACCCCTAAGGATGTCCGCAGCGAGTTCTACGCCTATTTCTATCCTCTGGTCTTTTCCGGCGGGCAGCTTTCCATGATGTTCACGGCGATGCTCTCATATTACTATGACTGGAAATACATGTATTATCTTATGATGATACTGCTCCTGCTGGCGATGCTTGCCGTGCTTGTCGTGTTCAGGCATACCCCTGTCAAGGGGAGGATACCGGTCGGGGAGATAGATTTCAAGAATATGACCGTGGCGTCCGTCGGTATCCTTGTGATGATGTTCTTCTTCAACTACGGCAAACCGCTGGACTGGTTCCATTCACCTGTGATTACAGCCTGCTGCATCATCGCACCGCTGCTTTTATGCGTGTTCCTGTGGCAGATGACCGACCTGCCCAAGCAGAAGTTCTACATCAGCACGGCCATCCTCAAGCACTGGAAATCCCCGATAGGGTATGTCTTCATGTTCTTCGTAATGTTCATGACATCGAGCAGTACACTGAATACCAGGTTCCTGATCAATGTCCTGGGAGTGGACAGCCTGCACGCCTATTCCCTTAATGTCTGGCAGCTGCCGGGATATATCTTCGGGGCTTTCATCTGTTTCTGGTGGTTCAGATGGCAGAGGTGGAGATTCCGTTATCTGATTTCGGCAGGGATGTTCTGCTATTTCATATACTTCGCGATACTGTATTTCGGAGTGACCCCGTCGGCCAGATACGAGATGTTCATCATGCCGATGGTCCTGCGCGGCTTCGGGATGATGGTGCTGTTCATAGCGTTCGGCCTTTATGTGGTGGAGGACCTGGAGCCCAAGCTGATGCTTTCCAACACATTTTTCCTCATCAACAGCCGTTCTGTCCTGGCCCCGATCATAGCCATATCCTTTTTCAGCAACGTCCAGTACGGCCTGCAGCAGCAGTATGTGCAGTCGCTTTCCGAGACTGTCACAGAAGCCGACCCTATAGCTGCCGGGCGGTACAGCCAGGCCTTGCAGAGCGCCATTTCCCAGGGGCACGGTTTCGACCAGGCGCAGCAGATGGCTGTCTCGTCCCTGGACAGTACGCTGCAGATCCAGGGCATGCTCCTGTCCATCAAGGATATAATGGGTACGATGATGGTTGCCGCCCTGGTGGTGGCCATAGTCTCTGCATTCATCCCGTTCCACAAGGCTATCAGAGTGCGTGTCGTCCGTACGGGCGAGGATATGGTCTGATGGATGTCTTACCTGTATTCGACGATATCCCCTGAATTGCATGAGATGGCGAATATCGAGGCCGCTTCCTTTTCCGAGATGCGGCCGTCTCCGTTCATATCCGGATATGGGATGCATGGCCGCAGAAGCGCTTCCAGGAATTTCGGGTCTGAAAATTCGATTATTGGACTTCCGTCCTCACCCGGGTTTTCTTCCGTGACGGGCAAGACCTTTTTAATACCCGGATTTTTAGGTTTTTTGGTTATTTTGTGGCTCTGCCATGACAATGCAAAGGGCATTGTAATAAGCAATAGTACACCCCGATAAAAATTAAATCCCTGCTAATCAATCGATTAGCAGGGATTCTTGGTGCTCCGGACGGGGATCGAACCCGTACGGGCATTTCTGCCCAAGGGATTTTAAGTCCCTCTTGTCTACCAATTCCAACACCAGAGCAAAACCGCTTGCAAAGATAGCAAAAACATCCGGAATACCGAGACTGGCTTTCAGTTTTTGGCGGTGCTGACTTAAAATAACAAGGAGGAAGCAGATTTCTGTTTCCTCCTTGATGTCGGGGTACTGTGACTCGAACACAGGACCCTCTGGTCCCAAACCAGATGCGCTAGCCAACTGCGCCACACCCCGAATATTTACCTCTTCTTTCGAATTGGACTGCAAAGATATATACTTTTTCCGGAAAGTCCAAATTTTTGAAGTATTTTTTGTCGTATTCTGCATTTACCAGAAGAATGTGGCTCCAAATCCGGCAAGTATGCTGTGAACCAGATTTTTATCTTCTGTGAACGTGTATGCTTCGTATTCTGCGAAAGCCTTGATTTTGAAATTGTTTCCTGTGACTACGGAGAGGGATGGCCCGGCGATGATGTCAATGCCGCTGCCTTCCCGGTGCCATGCATATCCCAGCATCAGACGGGTCTCGAGCTCCAGAATGCTGGCGAACGGCCACTGCCAGTACCCTCCGGCGGCGACATTGTACATGTTGAATGACCGTCCGGAAGAGAAGATCATGGAGTTGGCGCTTGCACGTATGCTGAAACCGCTTCCCGGATTTATTGGCATGTTGGCCTGAAGGCCGGCGGAACTGCCTGACTGTGGTATCGTTCCGGACTGCTTTCTGTTCCCGGGGAAAATCCTGTACCCGAAATAGACAGATGCCTCATAGTGCCTCAGTGTCGGGTCATAGGAAAAGCCAGGGTTTTCGTATCCGTCCATAAGATATCTGTCCTTGAATATCTTATCCGCAATCAGATAGCCGAGCTGCGTTGCGGCGACTCCTATCACAGCTCCTCCCACAAGGTCGCTTGCCCAGTGCCTGTCGTTCATTACCCGCCCCAGTGCCGTGGCTGTAGCAGCCGTGTATGCTCCGAAACTGAACCATGGGCTGCGCCATCCGTATTCCTTGTGGAGCATAGTGGCCAGCATGAATGCCGTTGCGGTGTGTCCGGATGGGAATGAATTGTCTGAGGAACCGTCCGGCCGCGGTCTCCGTACCGTGTATTTGACACCGTTTACGAGCCCTGCCATCACCGCCGTCGAAAAGGCATCCGATACCAGCATCCTTCCCCAGCATGTACGGCTTTCGTATCCTGCCGCTTTCATTCCTGCCATGACGGCTGCCGGGAGGTATTGCAGGTAGTCGTCGTAGGCGGATGAAAAGTTCGGTATCGCATTGTACCTGAGCTGTCTGATTCCTCCGTCAAATGAGTATGTGCCGGCCGAGGGCCCGCCGTAGGTGGTACGGTACTGCGCATGGGAGGTGATGGCGGCCAGACAGACAGCAAGGCAGACTGCGACAGTCCGTATATGGGAAGAGTTTGCCGGCATGTGGTATGGTCTTGTGAAATACGTGTGCAAATATATGACAATAGTTTCAGTTTTCCATTGAAACGATGTAAATTCGCAGTTTCAGGATTCCAGATGCTTTAGAGTGAACTCGATTGTTATGACAATAGCGTTTGACGGGAGAAAGGCTGCGTGTGACACGGCGGAGTCAGGGCGCGCTGCGCGGATGGCCATCATGGCGGTAGCCCGGAGATGTCCGGAGTGCCGTATCCATATATATGTGTCCCGGAAAAAGGACTATCCCCTGCTCGGGGAGCTGCTTGCTCTGGACAACGTAGTTCTCTGCTATCCCGAGCATTCAGTGTTGAGGTTCTGTCCTTTCCTGTGGCGCAGGCACGGCATCGCCGCCGAGCTGAGGCACAGAATGCCTGACATATATCATGGCCTTGACGGAGAGCTGCCGGAAGGAGTGTCCGGAATCCCGGGACTTGCATGTGCCGTTACAGTCAGCGACCTGGTCTTCCTGTCCTCTCCATACGGCTTCTCGTGGTTCCAGCGTCACAGGAACAATATACTTGTCCGCCGTGCATGCCTGTCCTCTTCCCGCATATTTGCCCCTTCTCAGGCTGTGGCTGCAGATATTGTGAAATATTATTTCATCCCGAAAGGAAAGATCACCGTGCTGCCTGTCCTGTCCGGGACCGGAGGGACAGGCATTGAGCCGCTGGGGGACCGGCTGGCGGCTGTGTATGAAGAGATACGGCAGGTAAGGTAGTCGGAATCCGGACCATTTACGCGTGAAAAGCCTTTTTTCTGAAAAAAAATATTGACAGGCAGGCAAGAAATAAGGTTTTTGATATTTTATATCTGAAAGGATCCTTTTCCGGAAATCCTTGATGGAATGGAGAAAGGAACTGATTTTATTGTAACATTTACCGGTGGATACAGGATGCCATATACGTCATATTGACGTTATTTTAACGTGAATTCGGTGAATTTAATTCATTAAATTACACCGAATTACCTATTAAGGAGCAGGCCTGTGGCCTGCGACAGGTCCCCCGGCGAGGGGGAAGGAAGGGGGTGGCGCCCCTTAACAAGGGGCTGTC
>JADILZ010000053.1 GCA_017695065.1 Candidatus Cryptobacteroides excrementipullorum | reverse complement strand
ACGGGTATGTCAAAATAGCTTTTTACCGTCTGGGTATATAGAAGGGGAAATACAAAAGGCAGTATGCAGGTCGAAGCCCATACCCCGTATTGAAGTTCGTTGCAGAGGTTGAAGACGACCGAAAAAATTCCGGCACCTAACAGCACGACCGTGACTGTCATCAGGCACTGTATGCCGAAAGAGGGCATCTCCTTGCCCGAAGAAAACACTTTGCGCAAGACATATCGGTTGTAATACCCGCCAATCCAGTACAGGATAATCAGCAGGATATAGATATAAGGCATGAAATTGTAGTCCATAAATCCGGACAGGCCGGGCAGGGCAAGCACGATACTGCACACGAGCAGATAAACAATCAGTCTCTTGTTGTTCAATAGTCTGTTCTTCCGTGCGACAAAATAGGCTGCTATCCCGAAAATTACGGTAAGCAGGGGCATCAGCAGATACGATGAAATGAGATGTTGGGTAACTGGGTCCATATGCTATAAGTTATTTAGGCTTTATTGTATTCGATGAATATCCGGTAATTGAATGTATCTGGCGAACAGGCTGAAAGCTTGGTTCTCAGATTGTCTTTCATCTGCTTCTCCTGTGACGGGTCGTCCAGCTTTTCTTTGAGAATCAAGTGTACCTCTTTGGTCCGTATCAGTCCTTCACTGGGCATCGGGCTGATTTCCACTCCGTTCTTAATTTCTGTACGTACCAGCAGCTCTCCGAGTTCTTTTTTACAGAAACTGATAATATCATTCTGGGTCAATACACGGCCATGTGAAATGAAACCGTATTTGTAAATGTCTATGCGTTCCCGGTTCTTGGGAGCCTGTTTGCCGCCATAGGTGGTGCTGACAAGCGCAAGTGTCCTTGGCTCCAGATAGGTGTTGGTATTGGGCGACAGATCCACGCCGGCTTGTATCTGGTTCCCTATCTCACAGTTGGTGGTCCAGTATTTGACGGTAACCTGGCCCTTACCGGTCAATTGGTCGATCATCAGATAGTAGGGCGTCTCTCTGAACTCATTCATGTTATCGGTTGTTTGTTTCATTTGTGCCACCAGTTGCTCCATTTGGGTGGCAAGTGCCTGTAGCTTGATGCTTGAAACGGAACCGAATGCATGGGTCTCATCATCCAGCAGGTCCAGCAGATAGCATAGCAGTTCTTTGGCAGAACGGGAGTCAAACCGTTCGCACCCTCCTTTGCGGATGGAATACGTGCCATAGCCCGCCTTGGAATTTCCCTCCGGGTACAGAAGCTCATGATAGCTTTTCCCGTCCGAGTCTTTCACACTATGTACGGACAACAGGGATTCATGATTTTCCGTCCGCAGGGGAATCACCCTGAAAGTGTCTTCAAGGGTGCTCACTTGTTCACGCAACAGTTTGTTTTCGACGGGCACGATATTGATTCCCGCTTGCAGTTCATCCATAACCTCAGCTGTGAAATGGGCGGGAAATTGTATTTTTAGCCAGACCAGCCTGTCCTGCATCTTTTCCCGCACGGCTTCCTTGAAACAAGGATGCAGTTCTTCAGGCAATGTCTCTTTGCAGGAATCATCAAGCGGGAAAGACTGCCGGACGCTCAGGAAATGTTTATTGTAGATTTCCATGATTTCCTTGTCTATGAGGAACATCGCATCATAGTTCTGGAAAAACGCACGGAAGGGATTATCTTGTATATCGTCCTTTTCGTAGATTCCCCGCTGCATGACAACCTGTTCTCCCTTGACGGACCATTCCGTACAGGGAAGCAGGAACAGGTATTCATAGCTTTCCGTAAGATTGGGAAAATCAAGATAGAAAGAGAAATTCCGAAGGTCGGTAATGGATTCGTCCACAGCCAGGCCGAGCCAAACGGTACGCGGAGTCATTCTGGATTCCGTACGGGCAATCATGGTTTTCTCCAGGGTATGGTCTATCCGGTACAGGAGACCATTGCAGACCATATATCTTATGTCGGCTCTATGTAGCAGTGTATCACATGCCGGATAAAACGAAATACTTCCTGTCGACAGCTTCCGGATCAGTGAGTCGCTTTCATAATACATGCCCGATTCCCGGGTGATCAGATAAACGGGTTCAATGGGAAAAGCGTGTACGATGCCGTGTGCGGGGAAGGGGGAGGTCAGGATACCCGGTGTCAGAATCCGGGCGGTCTTTTCCAGCAGCCTTGTTTCAATGGCGGTAAAATCTTCTCCCAGCATATACATTTCATTGGCCAATGCTTCCAGCAGGAGCTTGACGACGGGATCAAAATTTTCGGCTTTTTTGATTCCCCAGAAAGTCGCAGCATACTTTAGCATACGGTTCCTGATTTGTTCCTTGTTATATTTCTCTATGCTCATATACCTTGTTATCGGGTTGAAATGGGACCTAAATAAATCACATAATAAAAGCACCGCTTCTCTCCTGTGTGTACCAGAGTGCCATACACATATACCTGAACGCGTTTTTTTATGGTCGAAGTGCCGGACACACTGACCTGTCGGATCGCGTCATCTATGGTGACCCGTACATATACGTTCATAAGACGCTTTTCGTATCGGGTGATTGCCTTCGTAATGTATTCTGAGAATTGCCCTTCCCAACGGGTATGGGAGACGATGCTCTCAAAGTCAAGATAAAATATCTCACAGCCGAACTCCTTGTCAAAGGTATGCTCTCCGGGAGCCGTACTGATTAGCAACTCGATAAATTGGTCAATCGAATCAATCTCGTTGCACGAGGCAAGATGGTTGTTTCCCACATCTTCGTTCAGCAGGGCCTCAAAGTCCAAAGGCAGTTTGCAAAATTTCGTTTCCATATCCGTCAGCGCCATTCGTTTTCAAATTCCTCGTTCGTAAATTTCAGTGTTCTCGCGGCAAACAGCAGGACGATGCTGCACTCATGGGTACTATGGTCTATTTTTCGCCGGAAACGGATGCAGTTGCCCTTCGTAAAGCGCAGGGCGAATGCGGCCTGCTGGTCGGGTTCGTCTTTTCGGTAAATCCGCAGGTCTCCGTCCTCGTACATCCTGCTGTACGCGGCCCATCTCAGCAGTCCGTCCCCCGGCATGCCGGTAAGTGTGCAGGTGACAAAGCCGCCGTATGCTTCACCCTCCGGCAGTCCGTTTCGGTCGGTATCGCGTTTGAATTTCAGGTCAAACTCCTCTACCGCGTAGGTCTCGTGGCAGACGGTCAGCCACATCACGTAGCGGTCGTCCGGCACGGCGGAGTCTTTTCGTTTGAACAAAGAGGTAAACCAGTTCATGATTTCAAGTTTAAGTGACACGAATCACCGGCTTCCATTTCCCTGAAATGGATGGATAGCAAAGTCCGGCTTTCTTTTACTGTCGAATGCACGTCGAGTTCAAGGCATTGGGCACCTCTGAAACGGATAACTTCCTTGGGCGCACCGCTCAGGCCGGAAGTGTTCATCACCTCCCCGTCTTTCAGGATTCTTGAATTGAACATCCATTTCAGCAGTTCTTCCGCAGGGAATCCCGCAATGCTTGCCCGCATCCTGCCTCCGTGTGTCTCGCCGGTTACTTGTCCGTTCGGGCAGGCCTGTTTCTCAAAATCATACTCAAAGCTCAGCAGGTCGTATGCCTGCACTTCTTCATGCTCCGAGGGTTCGGCGGTCCAGAACTTGATATACGATTGTGCACTCATATCCTTATGTTTTTTTATTCTTCTTCACTCGTCAGATTGGTTTGCAGCATGGCGGTCAGGGTCCGTTCCTCGTTCATGCGTGACTCCACGAACAG
>JADILZ010000011.1 GCA_017695065.1 Candidatus Cryptobacteroides excrementipullorum | reverse complement strand
GACAGCCCCTTGTTAAGGGGCGCCACCCCCTTCCTTCCCCCTCGCCGGGGGACCTGTCGCAGGCAACGGGCCTGCTCCTTAATAGGTAATTCGATGTAATTTAATGAATTAAATTCATCGAATTCACGTTATTTTAGACACGGTCTTGGTACGGATGTATGTTCCATTGCTGAGGTATGTTTTCGTTTGCTGTGCAAAGATAGTCACAGCTTCTTGAAAATTAAATTCATATAATTCACTATATTTGAATGTGGATTCATCGGGCCAGTTATGCTTGTGCCTGACAAAAACTTACAGGAATGGGAAAAATGTTTTTCAGGATAGCGGCTTTTACCGCCGCATTGTCTGCCGCAGCCGTTCTGGCGATTTCCGCGCCACTGGATTCAGCAGCTGCGGAGAAGGCCAGGAAGACCGATGACCGCGGACACGTCCTTGTGTCCGGATGGAAAGAATACGGAAAGATGAAGGAGGCAGACCTCCCGGACAAGGAGGCTGCAGTACTCGAGGAGATTATCTCCACTGCGGAGAAGAAACACATTCCGTGGGATTTCTATGACGCATGGCGCGAATACAGGGATGTGGTGGTTTCCAGGGACTGGAAGCAGCGTGCATCGGTAGATTCCGCTATGGCCGAGTCTGTGAGACGGTTTGACGAGCCGGTTGTCACCTATAACCACATGCTTTGCAGGTGGCCGGTGGCCGGGCCTGATACTATGGCGGCATTTGCCAGGAAAAATTCACGGAGGCTTCAGTCCGCCCGCAATCCCATGTTCTACGGCAGCGGTAACACTGTCTACAGCAATTACATTTCCAAACTCCCTTCTTCGGTAAGGGATAATATTGCGAACGACTATGAGTATGTCCTCTGGTCGGCCGTGTTCCTCTCCCGCGCTTCCGCCGGCTCGGAGCTATGGAATCTGCTGTCAGCATGCATTTCGGATTCTTATCCTGGCGGGGCCTATCTGGAGTATCTGGAGATTTTATCTTCCATATCCCGCGATGAGCGTGCAGGGGCATTACGCGCTTATATGGACAAATATGAAGCCAGGGCTGTTTCACTTTTCGCTGCACAGACTGTACTATATGACCGTTTCAATGAAATGACATCCTCCGGGAAGGCCACTTCCGGCGATTACCTGCAGCTCAGGGATGACTGCCGGGATTTCGAGAAGTCGCGCTCCCGCTTCACAGGGGCCGAGAAGGCTGTGGCGGCGGACTGCAATGCAGTCTCTTCCATACTGGAGGAGCTTGACAGCAAGAGCATATTTATTTCCGGGGACGAGGACACCCTGGACGTCAGGCTCAGGAATCTGCCCGGGTTCACTTTCGAGGTGAGGCCTGAAGGGAAGGACAGTGTGGTATATTCGAGGGAATATGCCAACCCTGCCGGAAGCTTTTACCGGTTCGATACCGTCCGCGTGGTATTCCCTGTGCTCGATGACGGCCATTATACGGTCAGGTGTGTCTCAGGGGAGACCTCTTCCGTGGTCACGTACGACCAGGAGTCCATTTCTGTTGCCTACAGGGCCGATGGTGACGGTATCGCTGTATATGCTGCGGACCGGAAGAGCGGCAGGCCTCTCGATGGCGCGGATATCCGGATTTACCGGAAAGACAGCCTGATGTATTCCTGCAAGGACATGTCTTTCACCGGCTTCATGCCTCTGGATGCCGTATTCCCTCCATCCGGGCAGGACGGCTGGTCCACAGGATGCACGATGCAGTGCTCTTACCGGGACAGCGCAGGGGTGCTCAGGCTTTCCGACAAGGAGATGGTGGCAGCCCGTAGATACCGCATTTTGCAGGATGACAACATTCCGAGATGCAGCATATTCAAGGACAGGTCTGTATTCGAGAGGGGTGATACGTTGTTTTTCAAGGCTGTGCTCTATTACGGGAACGGAAATGCAGGAGTGCTTCGTTCAGGGGAGCCCGTGTCAGTCAGTCTCAATGGGCAGGACGGCCGGAAGATCGATTCCCTGTCGCTGTCCACCAACGGGTTCGGCTCGGTGTCAGGCTCGTTCATAATCCCTGAAGATGGTGTGAACGGCCACTATTTCATCGAGGTCCGGCACGACAAATATACCGTGGCAGCGGATTCTTTCGTGGTCGGGGATATCGACATCCCCACATACGGGCTTACGTTTGAGCCGTGTGACACCATATATTTCCCTGGAGACAGCATCACAGTTCGCGGTGTCCTGAAAAGCTATTCCGGCCACAGCCTGGGTGCGGCAAGGTCAGTCTGGACCGTCTCCTGCCGGGACCGGGAAATTTCAGGAGAACTTGAACCGGGCCCTGACGGGAGATTCTCGTTCGGATTCAGGGATTCCACCGGCATAGCCTCCTCGTCATATTATTTTATAAAGGTGAAGGTGACGGATGCGACAGGGGAGACCCTGGAGTTCGGCACAAGTGTCACCGTATCTCATGAGTTCCGCATGGAAGCCGTGCTGGAGAACCCTGCGGAAGGTCAGTTCATCCCGCCTGTGTATGACAGGTATTCGCCTATGACAGGACATGGCTACGGAGTGATGGACGGGGATGTGGCAAGGATGAAGTTCACCGTGCTGGATGCCGGATACAGGCAGGCCGGCACCCCTCTTGTGAAGTATTCTGTCTATCATGGCAATGAGCTTGTCGCCGCCGGTACGGAACTTTCCGGAAGCACGGCCGTCATCGACTTGTCCGGCAGGCCGTCAGGCCTGTACCGCGTGGAAGCGGAGGCAGGGCTCAGGATGACATTGCCGGAGGGGGATGATTCCCTGGTAGTGTTCAGATATCTGTATGACCTGGCTAAGGTAGCCCCTGACGATACTGCACTGGACTTCGATGTTAAAAACTTGTTCAAGGTAGTCAGTGACGAGGATATTGTCCTTCAGATGGGGACGACCCGCGGACCTCTGTGGGCTGTGGTCGAGCTGTGGGACGGGACCGGCACAAGGCCTCTCGAGTCCGGAATGGTGTATGTGGAAGGAGTTCCCGGGAAGTCAGGCTCGCTGAAGGAGCTGCGCTATGAGTTCAGGCAGGAGTATCCGGATGATGTGAGACTTTCGGTGTTCTGCTTCAAGGACGGGTCTGTATGTGAGTACAGCGTCGAGTATCACCGTCAGCATATCGATTATTCCATGCCTGTCAGCTTTTCTTCGTTCACTGCGGAGGCCGGCCCGGGAGAGGAAGTCAGCATGACGGTGAAGGCGGACCCGGAGGCCGAGGTGGCAGTTGCCGTCTTCGATTCGGCTACGGAGCAGATAATGACGAACACGTGGTATCCTGTGCAATTCCATTCATTTGTGCCTCAGGTCAATATATTCTCGCATCCGGGCAATACAGGGCGCGGTTTCTTCCTGTCCAAGGCCAATACGGCTGCTGGAAAGAGGCTGGTTGCCGACTTTGCCGCTCCTGCTCCGGCAGCCGGGGATATGGCTGTCGAGGAGGCCATCCCGTTCTCCATGGCATCAGTATCGGCTCCGGCTGTTCCGTACATAAGGGATGACTTCAGCACCACTCTCGCCTTCATCCCTTTCCTCCATCCGGGCGAAGACAGCACGGCCACCTTCTCTTTCAGGACTTCCGGAAAGGTCTCCACATACAGGGTGGCGGTGTTCGCACATGACAGGTCGATGCGCAACGGTGTCGCTTCCGGAGACATGGTTGTCACCAAGCCGGTGATTGTTTCAGTGGTGCCTCCCCGTTTTCTGCACGAGGGGGACAGGTATGTGCTTTCAGCCGGTGTGTCCAATGCCTCTGACATGGATGTGTCAGGTGTCCTGGACATGTATATGTATGAATGTGAGGATTACAGGGATTCAGTTCCTGTCCTGGTGTGCAGCAGGCCTGTGTCTGTCCCTGGCGGAGAGACTGTCTCAGAACGGTTCGAGGCCAATGTGCCGGAAGGTATCGACGTGATGGGCTTCAGACTCGCCTTCGAGGGGGATTCTGCATCTGTCTCAGGATCAGGATGGACAGAAAGCCGGGGCGGCAGTTTCTCTGACGCTCTTTTCGTCTCTGTCCCGGTCACTCCTGATGTGCAGACTCTTACCGAGGCCCATTCGGCCGTGCTCCTGCCGGGCATGGACCTGGATTCGCTTAAGTCTGTCCTTGCCGGCGAATTCGTCAATACCCAGTCTTACGGGGCGGCTGTAAGGCGGATCTCTCTTCTGGATATGATTCTGGAGTCCATTCCTGAGAAGACCCGTGAGACCGGAAAGGATGTCATATCGCTGTCAGATGCCCTGTATGTAAGGATGCTGTGCGGGTCTCTCCCTGGACGCGAGGAGGTGGACGGACTGGTGGAGAAGATCATGGACTGCCAGAATGCGGACGGAGGGTTTGGATGGTTCGCCGGAATGGAATCCTCGGCCCAGATCACGGCGCTGCTGCTCGAAAGGATGGCTGACCTTGAAGACAGGTCCCATCAGGACATCATGGACGGAGAAGCTGTCCGCAGGGCCTTGTCATATCTTGACGGCAGGATTCTCGGCTTCTATAAGGAGGGCGGGATACCTCCTTACATGGACATTTCTCTGCCTCAGTACCTGTATGTCAGGTCAATGTACCCGTCTGTTCCTGTCATGTCGGCGGATGCGGCCGGGAGGAAGACCCTTTCGTCGTTCAGGAAGGATGTTTCAGAATACATGACTGCGGCCACAGGGTCGGCGAGGTTTGACGGGAGACTGATAGACAAGGCGCGGAGGGCATCCGTAGCCATGGACCTTATGGACCCGGGAAGCGCATCCCTGTCCGGATTCCTGGGATTGGGGAAGGGCAAGATGCGCAAGATTTCGAGAACCCTTGATGCGGATATCTCGTCCCTGCGCAGCTACGCTGTCCGCCACGCTTCCGGCGGGGTCTACTACCCGAATGCCGTGCTGCCGTTCCGCGGACTGACAGAGAGCGAGCTTTATGCCCATGCACTTATCTGCGACCTTATGCAGAGATATGCTGAGACCCGCCCTGACGGGGTGTCCGGCGTGCGTGACATCGCGGACGGGCTGCGTATATGGATGATGGTGCAGAAGGAGACACAGCAGTGGGAGAGGGAGCCGGCATACGTGCAGGCCATGGCTTCAGTGCTGGATGGCTCACCGGAAGTCCTCGCCACGGAAATAGTCGTCCTCACCAAGAGTTACATCATGCCTTTCAGCAGGATAGATGCCGCCGGCAACGGCTTCTCCGTCAGAAGGCAGTTCTTCAGGGAGGCTCCGGATGCAGGTGCGGAGGGCAAGCCGGCTGCCGGCGGCCAGGCTGGCACGCTTGAGGAAATCGCTGAAGGCGACACCCTATCACAGGGAGACAAGGTAATATGCCGCTATACCGTCTGGAGCGGCGAGAACAGGAGCTTTGTACGCCTGACTGTCCCTCGCTGCGCGGCCTTCAGGCCTGTTGACCAGGTGTCCGGAATGACCGGATGGTGGGCAAGGCCGCTCGCATACAGGTCTGTCCCTGTCCCTATGGGCTACAGGGAAGTGCGGGATGACAGGACTCTCTACAGTTTCAGTACATTCCCGGAGGAGACGACTGTCATAGAAGAGGCATTCTATGTGACCCAGAGCGGGGTGTTTACATCGGCTGTCCCGGAAGTGGAATGTGTCTATGCGCCGCATTACAGGGCCAACGGAGGATATGACGGCATGGTATGCGTGGAATGACCGTATGTATCGTGATACTGTCCTGATATTTTTTGGAAAATATCAGGACAGTTCCTATATTGCGGGAAGAAATCCGCTATATCCTGGAAGCTGGTTTGAAATTCAAACAGCTTCTACGTTGATGTATTGAATATCAGAATTGTATTAACTATAAATCCGTCTCGCTGACGCTATCGCAAATGAAACATACCGCATTGTCTGTCTTGTCAGTGATACTCCCGTTGTCTGCCTGGGCTTCCGGTGGCGGTGACAGGGAGATATGGTTCGACACACCTTGCTCCATGTATGGCATAAATGCCTGGAACCTGCCTTCGGACGGGATGATGAATCCTGACCCGGAGTGGGAAAGTTCTTCGCTGCCTGTAGGAAACGGTTTTATCGGAGCCAACGTGACCGGCTCCATAGCCGCGGAACGCATCACATTGAACGAGAAGTCGCTGTGGCGCGGAGGACCGAATACTCCAGGGGGAGCTTCCTATTACTGGAATGTGAACAAGGATGCTGCCGGGGCGGTGGAGGAGATCCGTCGGGCCTTTTCAGCCGGGGACAATGCCAGGGCTGATTCCCTGACACGGGTCTCGCTCAACGGGAAGGCTTCATACGAGAGTTCAGAAGAGTCTCCTTTCCGGTTCGGTTCGTTCACGACTATGGGCGAACTGCTGGTTTACACCGGGCTTGACCAGGAAGGTGTCTCCGGCTACCGGCGCAGCCTTTCCATAGATGATGCGGTGGCGGAAGTGAGCTTCAGATGCGGCGGCACGGGATACAGGAGGGAGTTCTTCGTGTCGTTCCCTGACAGGGCGCTGGTGATGCGTTTCTCGGCCGGCAGACCCATGGAAAGGCTGGAGCTGTGCTATACCCCGAATCCGGAATCTGACGGTGCTTTCACTTCGGATGACGGGAAGTCGGTCCTTTATTCGGGCAGCCTGAAAAGCAACGGGATGAAATATGCCGTGCGTGTTGCCGCAGTGCCCCGGGGCGAGGGTGAAACCCGTGTGGAGAACGGGCACATAATAGTGGAAGGGGCTGATGATGTGATGTTTGTCCTTACGGCTGCCACGGATTACAGGATGAATTTCAATCCGGATTTCACTGATCCTCTGACCTATTCCGGCGGAGACCCCGTGAAGGAGACCGGGAAAGCGATGGCGAAGGCATTGAAAAAGACATACGGTGAGCTCCTGTCCTGTCATAAGGCTGACTATCATGAACTTTTCGACAGGGTGACGCTCGATCTCGGTAAAAAAGGAGACGAAAGCGCCGCACTTGCTTCTCTTACGACCCCGGAACGGCTTGAACGCTACCGTGCAGGCGGGGATGACCCTGCCCTGGAGGAACTCTATTTCCAGTTCGGACGCTACCTTCTCATAGCCTCGTCCCGTGAGGGGGCGATGCCTGCCAACCTTCAGGGCATATGGCACAACGGGGTGGACGGGCCATGGCATGTCGATTACCACAACAACATCAATATCCAGATGAACTACTGGCCTGCGCTTGTCACCGGGCTCGAGGAGTGTTTCCGGCCTATGACCGATTACATACGCACTCTGGAAAAACCGGGCGAAAAGGTGGCGGAGAGCTATTTCGGGGCGAGAGGGTGGACCGCGTCGATTTCCGCGAACATTTTCGGCTTCGCTTCCCCGCTCAGCAGCACCGACATGTCGTGGAACCTTATTCCGGTCGCCGGACCATGGCTCGCCGTACATCTGTGGGAGTATTACATGTTCACCCAGGACAGGGAATGGCTGAGGGACATCGGCTATCCTCTCCTGAAAGGGAGCGCCGAATTTATTTCCGACTACCTGTGGAAGTCTCCGGACGGCACTTACATGGCCTGCCCTTCCACCTCCCCTGAGCACGGGCCGGTGGACAAGGGAACCACATTCGCACATGCTGTCGCAAGGGAGCTTCTCGAGGCTGCCGTGGATGCCTCCGCAGTGCTCGGTACAGATGAGAACGAGCGAGCGGAGTGGTCCTCCGTGCTGGAGAACATAGCCCCTTACCGCACCGGAAGATACGGACAGCTCATGGAATGGAGCTGTGACGTGGATGACCCGGAGGACCGTCACAGGCACGTGAACCATCTTTTCGGTCTCCATCCGGGGCATACCATCTCTCCTGTGACAGATCCGGAGCTTGCGTCCGCCTGCCGGACCGTCCTGGAGCACCGGGGAGACTTCGCCACAGGATGGAGCATGGCCTGGAAGCTGAACCAGTGGGCCCGCCTGCATGACGGAGAACGGGCCTACCGGCTTTTCCGAAATCTCCTTGAAGACGGCACCACCGGCAACCTATGGTGTATCCATCCTCCTTTCCAGATAGACGGGAATTTCGGCGGCACTGCAGGGATGGCGGAAATGCTGTTGCAGAGCCATGCGGGATTCATCCATCTGCTGCCGGCCCTGCCTGGTGCCTGGAGCGACGGTCATGTGGAAGGGCTGAGGGCGAGAGGAGGGTTCGAGCTGTCTTTCGGATGGAAGGACGGGCGGCTTTCCGGGTGCGAGATCCGTTCGACGGCCGGGAACCGTTGCGTCTTGTATTATGACGGAGACTATATCGACTTTCCTACGGAAAAAGGCGGGACATACCACATCTCCGGGGAAGACGGCATATTGTACCTTTTGCGGGATACATATTGAAAACAATACAAATACAACAGATAACCGTATGAAAATAAAGAACATCATTCTTCCGATTGCCGCCCTGGCGTTTACGGCCTGTGCGGCACCCCAGGAAAAAGGCGGCATGCCTTACGTCAACACTGTCAAGATCGACCCGGGGGACAGCCATGAACAGATTGTGGCGAAAGCCGCGCATGTGGTCCCTAATTCCCGCCAGATGGACGCCCTTGAGAACGAGTTCATCGCTTTCGTGCATTTCGGCCCGAACACTTTTACCGGAAAGGAGTGGGGAACAGGCATGGAATCCCCTTCCATATTCGACCTGAAAGAGCTGGATACTGACCAGTGGTGCCGCGCGATGAAGGCGGCCGGCATGAAGATGGTGCTCCTGACGGTGAAGCACCATGACGGGTTTGTGCTGTGGCAGAGCCGCTACACCGACCACGGCATCATGTCCACGGGATTCCGGGACGGCAAAGGGGACATCCTGAAGGACCTCTCAGAGTCATGCGGCAAATATGGTCTGAAGCTGGGCATATACCTTTCACCGGCAGACCTTTACCAGATAGAGAGCCCGGACGGACTCTATGGCAACCTCAGCAAGTACACCAAGAGGACCATCCCTCGCGAGGTGCCTGGAAGACCGTTCAAGGACACGAGGAAATTCGAGTTCGTCGTGGATGACTACAACGAATATTTCCTCAACCAGCTATTCGAGCTTCTCACGGAGTACGGCCCTGTCCATGAGGTCTGGTTTGACGGGGCGCATCCGAAACGGAAGGGCGGCCAGCAGTACAACTACAAGGCCTGGAAGGAGCTCATCCATACCCTTGCCCCGGATGCCGTTATATTCGGCAGGGAGGATGTCCGCTGGTGCGGCAACGAGGCCGGCGGCACAAGGCCGACCGAGTGGAACGTGATACCTTTTCCTGACAATCCTGACACGGCATCTGTTTTCCCTGACAGGACCAGGCCGGACCTCGGCAGCAGGGAGCAGCTGTACAAGGGCAGGTTCCTGCATTACCAGCAGGCGGAGACCAACACTTCCATCCGGGAAGGCTGGTTTTGGAGGGATGACACCAGGCAGAAGGTGCGCAGTGCAGACGATGTGTTCGACATATACGAGCGTTCGGTCGGCGGCAACTCCACTTTCCTCCTTAATATCCCGCCTAATACCGGCGGACGTTTCTCTGACCGTGATGTGGCTGTGCTCGAGGAAGTCGGGAAGAGGATAGAGGCAACATACGGGACAGATCTTCTCAAGGGTGCCAAAGGACCGAAAGCGGTGCTTGACGGAGACCCTGATACATATTATACGATGGACGGACCGGGCAGCGAATTTGTTGTAAAGATGCGCAAGCCTGTGACGATCAACAGAGTGATGGTGCAGGAGGCTGTGGCGCAGCGCAGTGAACGTGTCGAGCGCCATGCGCTGGATGCCTGGATAGACGGGCAGTGGAAGGAGATAGCTTCCGCTACGAATGTAGGCTACAAGCGTATTCTCCGTTTCCCGGAGGTCACTACCGACAGGCTCCGTTTCAGGCTGGTCGAGTCAAGGCTTTCTCCTGCGATAAGCCATTTCTCAGCGCATTATTACAAGGCCGGAGCTCCTCAGCTCATGATCTCCCAGGCCACTGACGGTACTGTGACGATAGCCCCGAAGCCTCAGGATTTCGGATGGAAGAGCCACGGCGAGAACGCCACGGCCAACCTCACTTCCGGCTGCGAGATATACTACACCCTGGACGGCAGCGAGCCTGACGCATCCTCACAGAAATATACTTCTCCGGTGAAGACCGGCCCTTGCGAGATCAAGGCTGTGGCTGTCCTCCACGGGGAGACGGGCGCAGTGGCGAGCGAGCGTCTCGGATATGCCAAATCTGAGTGGAAGCTGCTTTCGTGCAGCAGCCAGTCGGAGGGCTATCCTGCAACGGCCGCGTTCGATGCCAACCCTGCCACGTTCTGGTATAGCGCCGAGGGCCCGGGACCGCACAGCATCTCCATTGACCTCGGCACCCGGAGGACTCTTTCCGGGTTTGCATACACCCCTCAGACTGTCACTTCAAAGGGCATGATGTCCGCCGGCGCGGTGAAGGTCAGCGACGACGGGAAGTCATGGAAGAATGCAGCCGCGTTCGAGTTCGGCAACCTCGTGAATGACCCGACCAAGCGTTACTGCTTCTTCAGCACCCCTGTCAACGCGCGCTATGTGAAGATCGAAGCGACTGCCACTGAGGCCGGAAGCAGGACTGTCGCTGCGGCGGAGATAGATATTTTCTAGTTTTTCCATAAGAAGGGATTTTCCTGCGGCGTGACCAGGCTACAGTCCGGCATGCCGCAGGAGTTTTTCTGTTTTTCAGGAGCAGGCCCGTGGCCTGCGACAGGTCCCCCGGCGAGGGGGAAGGAAGGGGGAGGCGCCCCTTAATAAGGGGCTGTCACGGAGTGACTGGGGTTTAGACAGACAGGATTTCTGTAGGAGGGCCCTTCAGGGCCGCACCGGAGCGTCAGCGAGGTTCCCGTCAGGGAGACCGAAGCAGTGAAGGTGCCGGCGCAGCGAAGCGGAGGCGCATGCCCCGGCGGGGCTGTCACCGTCAGGTGACTGGGGGTGGACTGACAGGATTTCTGTAGGAGGGCCCTTCAGGGCCGCACCGGAGCGTCAGCGAGGTTTCCGTCAGGGAAACCGAGGCAGTGAAGGTGCCGGCGCAGCGAAGCGCAGCCGCATGCCCCACCGGGGCTGTCACCGTCAGGTGACTGGGGGTGGACAGACAGGATTTCTGTAAGAAATCCGGTCATAAATGATAAAATATTGATTTTTAGAGTAATATTGTTAAACATAAATTCGTCGAACTGACGTTAAAATAATCATAAATATAATGAAAATTACTCTTTTCCTTAAATCATCCATGCTTTTGTGCACAGCTGCGGCGCTTGCCGGGTGTTCCGGTACCGCCCCTGCCGCGCAAGAGAAGTTCACGGATTACGTGAACACGAGGATCGGCACCGGCGGGCACGGGCATGTGTTTGTCGGTGCCAATGTGCCTTTCGGCTTTGTCCAGCTCGGACCTACAAGTATCCCTCAGGAGTGGGACTGGGTGTCCGGATACCATGAAAGCGACTCGACTGTCATCGGTTTCTCCCATACGCACCTCAGCGGAACCGGTATCGGTGACCTTTTCGATGTCACTGTCATGCCTGTTACCGGTGATGTGACATATGCCAGGGGCACTGAAGATGACCAGTCTTCAGGACTGTGGTCATATGCCGGAAGGTCAGAGGAGGTGAGCCGTCCTGGCTACTACAAGGTGCCTCTGCTGCGTTACGGTGTGACAGCGGAGATGACGGCCACTGCGCGTGTGGGGCTCCACAGATATACTTTCCCTGCTTCTGAACAGGCCGCTATCGTGTTCGACCTTGAGAACGGCGGATGCTGGGACGCGGCCACCAGGACGGAAATGAAGGCTGTCGGCAACAGCAGGATAGAGGGCTTCCGCTATTCAAAGGGTTGGGCTTCCGACCAGAGGGTATATTTCGTGGCTGAGTTCTCAAAGCCTTTCGACAGTTTCACCCTTGCCGGGAAGGACAACATGTACGGCAGGGCTTCGTTCCGTACTTCCGATGGCGAACAGGTGCTTCTGAAAGTGGCGCTTTCCCCGGTGAGCATCGAAGGCGCGAGAAAGAACATGGAGGCAGAGCTTCCTGGATGGGATTTCGCAGCCGTTGCCGAGGCTGCTGATGCCGCATGGAACAGCGAACTTTCCAAGGTCACCATCAGGACCGGCGACGGCGCAGCCCGTGAAATATTCTATACTGCATTGTATCACACTATGATAGCCCCGTCTGTCTTCTCAGACGTGGACGGCAGCTACTACGGTGCCGACCATCAGGTTCACGGGCCGGAAGGGTTCACCAACTACACTACATTCTCTCTCTGGGACACTTACCGTGCAGCCATGCCTCTTATGACCATCATCCATCAGGAGAAGATGCCGGACATCATAAACACCATGCTCAACATCTACAGGCAGCAGGGCAAGCTCCCTGTATGGCACCTTATGGGCTGCGAGACAGACTGCATGGTCGGCAATCCGGGAGTCATAGCATTGGCGGATGCCGTGCTGAAAGGCTTCGGAGGATTTGACAGGGAACTGGCTTTCGAGGCTCTCAAGAACTCGGCCATGCGGGCAGACCGCGGACAGGACCTGAGAATGAAGTACGGATACATCCCGTGTGACCTGTTCAACGAGGCTGTCGCCTATGACATGGAATATGCCATCGCAGACGGTGCAGTGGCGGATGCGGCCAAGGCTCTCGGAAAGACAGATGACTATGAGTATTTCCTCACCCGCAGCCGCTCCTACAGGAACTTCTTCGATCCGCAGACCGGGTTCATGAGGGGCAGGGACTCCAAGGGGAATTTCCGTACTCCTTTCAATCCTTTCGCTTCCACCCACAGGGCTGATGACTATTGCGAAGGGAATGCATGGCAATACACATGGCTCGTCCCTCACGATTTCGACGGCCTCGTGTCATGTTTCGGGTCCAAGGAGGCGTTCCTCTCCAAGCTTGATTCGCTTTTCGTGGTGTCGTCAGACATAGAAGGAGGCAATTCATCTCCTGACATATCCGGACTTATAGGCCAGTATGCTCACGGCAACGAGCCGAGCCACCATATCATCTACTTCTACGCCATGGCCGGTGAGCCGTGGAAGACTGCGGAGAAAGTGCGCGAGGTGCTTTCCACCATGTACCATAATGCTCCTGACGGACTGTCCGGAAACGAGGACGTAGGCCAGATGTCGGCATGGTACATACTTTCATCTCTCGGATTCTACCAGGCGGATCCTGCCGGCGGAAGGTACTGGTTCGGATCGCCTCTGTTCGACGAGGCTTCGGTGAAAGTTCCCGGAGGAGTGTTCACCGTCAGGGCCAAGGACAACAGTTCCGAAAATATCTATATCCGCAGCGTCACGCTCAACGGGCAGCCGTACAGCCTCCCTTATATAGATTTCAAGGATATCAAGGCGGGCAATGTGCTCGAGTTCCAGATGGGCAGTGAGCCTGTCCGTACGGATGACGGAAAATAAAACATCAACTTATTATATAAAATATGAAATTTAACAGATTTGTCATTCCGCTGCTTTTCCCCGTAGCAGCAGTAGCCTGCGCCCAGGACGAGGTGCAGGTAGTGGAGAACCCCGTGGACTATGTCACCATGCTTATGGGGACACTCTCCGACCACTCTTTTTCCACCGGAAACACCTATCCCGCTACAGCTGTTCCGTGGGGTATGAACTTCTGGACTCCACAGACCGGGCCGATGGGTGACGGCTGGACCTACAGTTATGATGCGCATCTTATCCGGGGTCTGAAGCAGACACATCAGCCATCGCCGTGGATTAACGATTACGGCCAGTTCTCAGTCATGCCGGTAAAGGATGCATCAAAGGTTGACCAGGATGCACGCGCAAGCTGGTTCTCCCACAAGGGCGAGACAGCAAAACCATATTATTATCAGGTGTATCTTGCCGATCATGATGTGAATGCAGAGCTCACACCGAGCGACAGGGCGGCAAAGTTCCGCTTCACCTTCCCGGAGAGCGGCACATCAGGGGTGGTCATAGACGCTTTTGACAAGGGGTCTTATGTGAAGGTTCTCCCTGACTCCCGCACTGTGGTCGGATACACTACCAGGAACAGCGGCGGCGTGCCGGAGAATTTCCGCAACTGGTTCGTTCTCACTTTTGACAAGCCTTTCGAGAGCTTCAGCATATACGACGGAGGGAAGCTTGTCACGGACGGCACTTCCGCTTCTGCCGAATATCAGGGCAACCATGCTGTCGCGGTGGTGAAGTTCAGCACTGTCCGGGACGAGAAGGTCAATGTGGACGTAGCTTCATCTTTCATATCAGAGAAGCAGGCATACACAAATCTCAAGGAAGTCTCCGGAAAGGACTTCGATGCGGTAAAGGATGAGGCCCGTGCAAGGTGGAACGATGTCCTCGGCCGCATCAAGGTGGGAGGAGGTACACTCGACCAGTACCGCACTTTCTATTCATGCCTCTACAGGAGCGTCCTTTTCCCGCGCAAGTTCTATGAGGTGGACGAGACCGGCAACATCCTGCACTACAGCCCGTACAACGGCGAGATATGCAGCGGCTATCTCTATACCGACACCGGCTTCTGGGATACGTTCAGGGCGCTGTTCCCTCTGTTGAACCTCGTCTATCCGTCAGTGAACGAGGAGATTCAGCAGGGACTTGAGAATATTGCCAAGGAAAACAAGTTCCTTCCTGAATGGGCGAGCCCTGGACACCGCGGATGCATGATAGGGAACAACTCTGCGTCAGTGGTTGCTGATGCCTACATGAAGGATATCTACCCTAAGGGTATAGACAGGATGTATTCCGCTCTTGAATACGGGACTGAGCATGTCCATCCTCAGGTAAGCTCTACAGGACGCCTCGGGCACGAGTATTACAATACTCTCGGCTATGTCCCTTACAACGTCGGTGTCAACGAGAATGTGGCCCGCACCCTCGAATATGCCTACAATGACTGGTGCCTTCTCCAGATTGCCCGCAAGATGGGCCGTCCGGAAGCCGAGCAGCAGAAATGGGCTGAGAGGGCGATGAACTACAAGAATGTATTCGACAGCTCCACAGGCCTGATGCGGGGACGCAACGAGGACGGCACCTTCCAGGAGCCTTTCAGCCCGTACAAGTGGGGTGATGCCTTCACGGAGGGCAATGCATGGCACTACACATGGTCAGTGTTCCATGATGTGCAGGGGCTTGTCGACCTGATGGGCGGCGAAGGGAACTTCTGCAAGATGCTCGACTCCGTGTTCGTGGTCCCTCCTGTTTACGATGACTCATACTACGGGGCGCGTATCCATGAGATTACCGAGATGCAGGTGGCTCACATGGGCAATTATGCCCACGGTAACCAGCCTGCCCAGCACATGATATACCTCTACGGCTATGCAGGCGAGCCATGGAAGACACAGTTCCATGTCAGGGATGCGATGGACAGGCTGTACAGCGCTACTCCTGACGGATACTGCGGGGATGAGGACAACGGGCAGACTTCAGCCTGGTATGTATTCTCCGCTCTCGGATTCTATCCTGTGTGCCCTGGCTCGGACCAGTATGTGATCGGTTCGCCTCTGTTCAAGAGGGCTGTAATCAAGCTCGAGAACGGCAAGACCGTGACAGTCGAGGCGCAGAACAATTCTCCTGAGAACCGTTACGTCAAGGGGCTCAAGGTGCACGGCAATGTATGGAACCACAACTACCTCAACTACGAGGATCTCATGAAAGGGTCCTACATCAGCTTCACCATGTCACCTGTCCCTGACCGCAGCCGCGGAACGGCAGAGGAGGACAAGCCATATTCTTTCAGCAGGGAATGACGCCTGCCTGTAAGTGATATTCCCGGAGAGGGTGGCTCAACTCGAGCCACCCTCTTTAAGATATATAAGAACCGGCGGTCTGCAATTATGGCACATCTCCGCATATTTTTGGAATCTGTTTCCAGTAACGAAAAAAATGGTTGTTTTTTTCAAAATATGACTAAATTTACTACCCGAATTTAAAAACACATAACAAAAACACTGAACTGATAATATGACACAACCGGTTTCCAAAGAGAGAAAAATCTCTCGGAAGCTCACTATCATGCTTCCCATTGTGTTGGTAATCACACTATTCTTGTGGCTTGTTCCTACTTCTTTCTTCGGTATTGAAGGTCTTACCGTGACTGAGCAGAGGACCATAGCCATTTTTGTTTTCGCAGCGCTCATGTGGATGTTCGAGATCATCCCTACCTGGACTACATCAGTGCTGATAATCGTGATCATGCTCCTGACAATTTCCGACAGCAGCCTCTCTTTCATGAAGGGCTCCGGAATCCCGGCGGAAATGGGGACGTTCGTGAGCTATAAGTCGATAATGGCAACATTTGCCGATCCGGTGATCATGCTCTTCCTCGGCGGGTTCATCCTGGCGATTGCATCGACAAAGGTGGGCATGGATGTGCAGCTGGCGCGTGTGCTCCTGAAGCCGTTCGGAAAGAAGTCCGAGTTCGTGCTGCTCGGCTTCCTGATGGTCATCGGCATCTTCTCGATGTTCATGAGCAACACTGCCACTGCAGCGATGATGCTGACGTTCCTCGCACCTGTGCTTAAGACGCTTCCTCCTGACGGAAAAGGCCGTATCGCCCTGGCCCTTGCTATCCCTATTGCGGCGAACCTCGGAGGCATAGGTACCCCTATCGGTACACCGCCTAATGCGATAGCGTTCCAGTACCTCAACGATTCCCTGCATCTTGACGTGGGATTCGGTGACTGGGCGCTGAGGATGATACCATACGTTCTTGTCATGCTTTTCATTGCGTGGCTTGTCCTTCTCAAACTTTATCCATTCAAGCAGAAGACAATAGAACTGAAGATTGAGGGTGCACATGAGAAGACATGGCGCACCTATGTGGTGTGGATTACTTTTGCCGTGACCATTTTGCTGTGGATGACCGAGCAGCTTACCGGGCTCAACTCCAATGTCGTGGCCATGATTCCTGTCGGTGTGTTCTGCGTCACAGGGATTATCACCAAGGACGACCTGAAGGAGATAAACTGGAGCGTGCTGTGGATGGTGGCCGGAGGTTTCGCCCTTGGCCTTGCCCTTACGAGCACCGGCCTTGCCGAGCATCTGGTGACATCCATACCGTTCGGAGAATGGCTGCCTATAGCCGTGATACTGGTTTCAGGCTTCATCGGCTATTTCATATCCAACTTCATATCAAATACGGCTGCCGCGAGTCTCATCGTTCCTATCCTCTGTGCAGTGGGAGTGGGCATGGGAGAGACTCTCGACCCTCTGGGCGGATCCAAGACCCTGCTCATAGGCGCGGTTCTCTGTACATCACTTGCAATGCTTTTCCCTATCAGTACCCCGCCGAACGCTCTTGCACATTCGACCGGCCTGGTGACCACCAAGGACATGACCAAAGTCGGCATTATAATAGGCATCATAGGATTTATCCTCGGATACGCCATGCTGTTCCTTATCGGTTTCTGATGCGGAGCTGAGACTCCTGCCCGGACGGGACATCAAGTAAAGGGGCTGTTCAAAACGGATGTTTTGATACAGTCCCTTTACTTCTTCCTTGCAAGGTACTCGATAGCATAAACCGGCCAACGTGGTACTTTTCGGATATTTGTACGGACAGTGGGGATGTCACACAGCAGGAAGAGAGCTGCAAGAGCAAGGGCGAACCAAATAACATATCCGTATACCTGTTTTATCGTCACCATCATCATTGAGTGCAGGAAGTCGTGCCCGACGTACTCACCGAAATCAAAGTGCGCCATATCTAAGTGGGTAAGGGTAAGTTGCTGTCCGTAACTCATCATATTCTCGTTCATAAGATGCGAGAAAATGCTGGTATAAATGCCATAACCCGCCGCTCCTGCCAAATACATATGCAGGATGTTGAATACGAACAGCCCCATGAAAAACTGTTCAAGACTAGGTACCGATTCGTCTAAAGCCCACATCAATGAGGGGGCAAGTATGGCATAAGCAAAACCTCGCAGGAATATGGCAAGTCGGTACTGCTCGATATTGACATTCATGTCCAGTGTGAAGTACATCAACATACCATAGAACGCAATATAGATAAAAGCGATTCCGAAGAGTTTCCATATTTTCCATTTCCTGACTTTCAGCCAATAGATATCCAGCAGGATTCCGACATACATACCGGGAAGTACCCACATGTACTGTGCTTCTTTGGTCAGTTCCTCCAACCGGATGACCTCACAGTAAAGGATCTCTTCCATTGTGTGTTCAGCACCGAAAGCAAGTTCGGCAAAGAAAGTGACAATAAGAATGGGTACAACGTTGCGACGTGTAAAAAGACTTAGTTCAACGTAAGGGTAACGATAGTAGTGCAAACGGTAGAGCACGATGCCGGAAAGTACAATGGCAACGCCTATCAGGAGGCGAATACGGAACGTGTCTAACCACATGAAGTAGTCGCCATATACTATGATGTACGACACCGTCAGCATCAGCCCGCAGATGAGCAACGCTCCCTGAAAATCAATTCCCTTAAGTGACAGTCGCTGGGGCATGGGACAGAACGGGCGGCAGAAGACGGTTTGCGTGAGCAGTACGAACAACATGGTACCAATAGTAAAGACATGCATCATCTGCCAGGTGAAATGATGTCCGAACCAGGCAGCAAGCCATCCACTGCCCTCAAGTGCTGTAAGCAGGATAATGTGTAGTACAGGGAAGAAAACTGCAAAATCGCGTCGGGGGGTAATCCAAAGTTGGATGTTGCTCATACACTCGAACGTTCCTTGTATCTTGGCCATTCCGGCAATGAAGCATACTGCCGTCAGTATTGGCATCGCCTGACAATACATTGTCAACATATTGCATACGCCAAGAACAATGGCAGAACAACAAAGCAACTGCTTGTTGGTGAAACGGAACTTCATGCGGAAAAGCATAGGGAAATACACGGCCATGCCTGCAAGGGTGGCGTAAAGCAGGAAAAGTACGTCCTCAATCATGAAGTTGGTGGTACCACGGATGCCATCCAGTGCACCGAGATAAACACCTCCGCTGAACTGAAAGCAAAGGGCGGTCAACACGTACATCCAGGGTTGGATACGACGAGGTACCCACCCTTTCATCATAGGCATGGAAAAGCCCATGCCGGGAGGAGGACCGCCGGCACTCTTCATGAAAAATTCTGTTAATCTATACCCTGTTCCGAAGCAGAAAGATGATGTCCCTGCTCAGCTACAACGGCTGACTGCATTTGTCGTGAACGAACCGCCTGCTCATAGGCAGCCTTGGCGCTCAGATAAGCCGTGTGTATCTTGTCATACTGTTGTTGGGTGACGGCATCCTGACTGAGAAGGTTTTTGAAACGGTTATCCTCACGCATGGCATTCTCCATCTGCGCACGTGCCGATTCAATACCTGCTTCGGTAACGGTCATGCTTGTTTTTGTGGCAACGATACTGCTTGCCGTTCCCTTTGAGCCCTGTTCGGCACGGAGAAGGTCTGTCTCGGCCTGAGCCAGCCGCAGGCGGAATTCAGTATCCTCGATGATAACGAGTGTATCGCCCTTCTTTACCTGCTGAAAATCAGTAAAGCGTACCTCACGGATAAAACCTTGCACACGACTGCTCTGAGGCACGATATTCTGACGAACACGGGCATTGTCAGTAAATTCTCCGCTTCCGAAGTGCATAAACTGACTTACAATATAGACTGCTCCGCCCAAAAGGCAAAGTACGATGAACGTATTATATAAATAAACGTGTATTTTGGTTTTTTCCATTATTATAAAGTATTTGTTACGTATTTGAGTTTATAGAAATTGTAAAGCATACCGATTCTGGCATTGACCAGTGCCATTTCGGCAGAGAGTTTCATGTTAGAGGCATCAACCATGTCTGTAAGGAGCGCAAGGTCATTCTGATAGCGGTTTTGCACCACAGAGTAATTCTGATTGGCAAGTTCTACCTGCTTCTGTTGTGTCTTCACTTCGGTGCAGGATGTCAGAAGGTTGGTGTAGCTTGCCTGCACTCCATTCTCCACCTCCTCATGTGCCAAGGCGAGTGCTTCCTGTGACTGCCGGTGTTCGATACGTGCCTTGCGGATATTGTGCTTGTTCTTCCAGAGATTGCCAAGACTGAATTTTACGCCTATTCCGACAAACCACACGTTTACATTGCAATCTTTCGGAATAAGGTCTTGCGTATAAGGTCCATAGAGCTGATTCTCTGCCACAACGGCTACTGAAGGCAATGATTCCGCTTTTATCTGCTTCATTTTTTGTTCCGCCAGATTTGTGGCAACCGTTGCCTGACGGATGCCCAGGTTGTTGTCCGCTGCTGTCTGCTGCCATGTCTCTTGGGCAGTGACTGCCGAGAGCGCATTAATTTCGGTATCAAGTTCATTTTTATCGGGGACTATAATAGTCTGCTCCGGTAAATGAAGTGTCGTGACCAACTGGTGGTTGATGACGGTAGAAGCATCGGTGAGCTTCGTCAACGTGAGTTTGAGACTCTGTAATTGAAATTCATATCGAGTGATGTCGTTCTGCAGAACTGTACCCTCCTTACGCCGGGCTTTCATTTGCTCAATCTCTTTCTGCGTCAGTGCGATATTCTGACGGACTACTTCTATCTGATTGTCCAGCTTGCAGAGGTCAAGATAATAACCCGTCAACAGGAAACGTACTTCCTGGCGGTTCTTTTCTACATCGAGTTCAGCCATTTCCTTGCCCAGTTCCGCCATTCGGATACCCGAACGGACAGCGCCACCCGCATATATAACCTGTGACACCTGAGCCGTGAAACTGTTTCCCCAGTGAGGCGTGTCCTGTTTGCCGTTTGCCACGGGGACAGTTCCCACACCCGGCACAATGTAATCAGTAGTTCCATTGCCCGAAAAACCTCGCGACAGCATGAATGCGTTGCCTGTATAACTGCCCTGGAGGCTCAAGTCCACACTTGGCAGTAAAGCCGATTTGGCTGCTGCCACACCTTCATCAGCTGCTTGCAGAGCTTCCTCACTTACTCTGATCTTCTGACTTTGCTGGTCGGCAAGATTGTAAAGTGTTGTGAGTCTCATTGTATGCACAGCTAGCTATAAGCCGTTAACCTTTGCTTATTCCCTCGGAAATACTAATAATGAACCAAGAGTCCGGGCAGCATAGAATCTGCCACAATGCCCTACAGACGACTACATCGGGGAATATAAAAAGATGAAAGCCGAAATTCGGGCACTATTGATTAAGAAATCCGGTGCAAATTTACAAATTAAAAATGAAAACAGGATTGGACAAACCGGAATAATTCTATAAGAAAAATTTGAACAGCTTCTTATCGAATTCACGTTAAAATACTACCTTTGGGGCTTGTTTTAGCAGAATTTTAACAGAAAACCGGAGCTGATACTTCAGTCCCAATACGGCTGGTGGTCCGGTAAATATAATTAAATCAATATTTTATGAAAAGATTTCTTTATCCGTTGGCGGTCATGACGTTTGCCGTTCCGCTGACATTGAATGCTGCGGAAGCGTCGGAAGGCAAGGGAAGTGCAGTGAAAGAGGAGCTCAGGAACCATTTCAGCCTCTATGGATTCATCAGGAATTATTTTACATTCGACTCGCGTGAAAGCGCCTCGGGGACCGGAAACCTTTTCTATTATCTCCCGTTTGAAAGGAATCTGAACGAACTTGGCGAGGACCTCAACGAGCAGCCGTCCTTCAGGTTTCTTGCCATAACCTCGAGGGTAGGTCTCGATGTGAACGGCTACAGGGTAGGCAAGACCGACATTTCCGCCAAGGTGGAGACGGACTTCTATGCAGGGCTGAGCGGTTCGACGGGCACAGCGACACTGAGACTCCGTCAGGCATACATGAAGCTCGGGTGGAAAGACCTCCCTATGGGCAGGAATACGGCATCTGTCTCCCTGCTCATGGGACAGGCGTGGCATCCTCTGGCGGCTGACCAGCCTGACGTGATAAGCCTTGCTGTCGGCGCTCCGTTCAATGCCTTCAACCGCAGCCCGCAGGTGACCATGGATGCCAACCTCGGAAAGCATTTCACCATCACCGGTTCATTGATATACCAGATGCAGTACGTCTCGTCCGGACCGGAAGGCTCTTCAGCCAACTATATGAAGTACGGCATACTGCCGGAAGTATATGCAGGCCTTTCATACAGGACCGGCGGATTCCTTGCCAGAGGCGGTGTGAGCCTTCTGAGTATCAAGCCGAGAAATACCGGAGTGATGGCAGTGACAGGCAGTCCTGAGGTCCATGTGAGCGACCGTATGACGGCCCTTTCACCGTTCCTGTATCTGCAGTATAAGTACAAGACTTTGACAGTCAAGGCAAAGACGATTTACGGAAGTGCGGCCGACTATCTTAACCTGGTAAGCGGATATGGCATTACCTCCATGTCTGATCCGGACGGACACTATGACTATGCTGCGACTCACACAAGTTCTTCATGGGTTTCAGTATCTGTGGGAAAGAGACTGCAGGGTATGTTCATGGCCGGATATATAGCCAATCTCGGGGCCTCAAAGGACTTCGCGGACCTTGAGGACGGATATTATTTCTTCACCAAGGACGGACAGAACTTCCAAAGGATGGCACAGGCATTCCGTCTTGTGCCGACCATAGCATACAATGTCGGGAAGTTCACTCTCGGACTGGAGTACGAGATGACAGCAGCCCAGTTTGGGGACAATCTCAACGCTGACGGTTCCGTGATGAAGGAAGGGACTGAGCTCCCGGGGGCCGCCGGCCTGGCAGGACGTTACTGGGTCGCCAACCACCGTATCCAGCTGATGACCAAATTCACATTCTGACATTCCGCTGCGCCATAAGGCAAATAGCCAACATTAATTATCATACAGGTGCCGTAATCCCGATAATTGGGGATTGCGGCACTTTCCGTATGCCCCTACCTTTGCACCTCCTTAAAAAAGACATACAGGCAATGCAAATGAAAGTTTACATAACCCGCTATATCTTCATTTTATTATTGGCAGGACCGGTTCCGGCGGCATACGCACATGAGGTCAACACTGAAAAGGGGGAATTGACAGGGAAAATCCACTGTCCCGAAGAAGGGAACGCAATCATAGACTTCGCTACGGTATATCTCAAGGACACATCTTTCGGGGCCGTCACCGACGGCAGCGGCGTGTACAGGTTTTCCGCACCTGCCGGACAGTATATCCTTATGGTCTCTGCACCGGGCTACAGGACAGAGGAATACAGAGTCACTGTCAGGCCCGGGGATACACTGGAGACCGATGTGGCGGTACATCCGCAGTCTGAGTCGCTCGACGGCTCCGTAGTCACGGCCGCCGGCGGTGTGGGCAAGATCAGACGCTCGGCTTTCAACGCGGTGGCTGTAGATACCAGAGACCTCAGGAACACCACCCAGAACCTGAGCGAAGCCCTCACAAGGCTGCCGGGGATGAAAATCCGCGAGTCCGGAGGGGTGGGCTCAGACATGTCCCTGATGCTTGACGGGTTCAGCGGGAAGCACATCAAGGTCTTCATCGACGGAGTACCGCAGGAAGGTGTAGGCAGCTCGTTCAGTCTGAACAACATACCAGTGAACTTCGCCGAGCGCATAGAGGTCTATAAGGGGGTTGTCCCGGTGGGGTTCGGCACAGACGCGCTGGGAGGCGTGATAAACATTGTCACCGGCAAGTCCCGCCGCGAATGGTTCGTGGATGCGTCCTACTCCTACGGCTCGTTCAACACGCACAAGTCCTACGTCAATTTCGGGCAGACCTTCCGCAGCGGACTCATGTACGAGGTGAACCTGTTCCAGAACTATTCGGACAACAGTTACAAGGTTGATACCCCGGTGGAGATTTTCAACGAGGATGGCACATCCACCATCGACAACACCGACATCCGCCGTGTCCGCCGCTTCAACGACACCTACCACAATGAAGCCGCCATCGCCAAGGCCGGCTTTGTCGATAAGCCGTTCGCCGACCGTATGGTCTTGAGCCTCACTTACTCGCGTTTCTACAAAGAGATACAGACAGGTGTGCGCCAGGATGTGGTCTTCGGCCGGAAGCACCGCCGCGGGTGGTCGCTGATGCCTTCTTTCGAGTATGTGAAAAGGGATCTCTTCACCAAGGGCCTTGACGTGACCCTGACCGCCACATACAACGACAACCTCACCCGCAACATCGACACCTCCGCCTTCCGCTACAACTGGCTGGGCGACAGGCTCTACCAGAACGGGACCCTCGGCGAGCAGAACTATCAGGATTCCGAGTTCAAGAACACCAACTGGAACGCCACCCTGAATCTCGAATATTCCATCGCCCATGCGCATTTCTTCACCCTGCACCACACACTGAACTCGTTCAGGCGCACAAGCCGCAACGATGTCACATCCGCCATCTCCGACTTTGTGGAGCCGAAACGCAACACCAAGAATATCACCGGGTTGTCCTACCGTCTGGCCATCTCCCCGAAATGGAACCTCTCCGTGTTCGGGAAGTATTACAGCCAGTACTGCTCCGGCATGCTGTCCACTTCATCTACAGGGATGGGGGACTATGTCCCGCACTCTGCCACGACCGGGGCGTTCGGTTACGGGGCCGCCGGTACATGGTTCATAATCAAATCCATGCAGGCAAAGCTATCCTACGAGAAAGCCTACAGGCTGCCTACTATCGAGGAACTTTTCGGAGATGAGGACCTGGAGATGGGAAGCATAGCCCTCAGGCCGGAGAACAGCGATAACTTCAACCTTAACCTCACCTGGTCCGACAACTTCGGAAAGCACGGACTCTACGCAGAGGGCAGCCTTATATACCGCGACACCAAGGACTACATCATGCGCCGCACAGACAGCCAGAACGGAGGCAAGCGCTACGCCTCATACGAGAACCACGGGAGGGTGGTCACCAAAGGATTCAACATATCCCTCCGTTACAGTTTTTCGCACTGGCTGAGTGTGGGCGGGACGTTCAACAGCCTGGACCTGAGGAACAACGAGAGATATGTCGCCGGCGGTACGCAGCAGGAGAGCCTTACCTACAAGGCCAGGATCCCGAACCAGCCCTATCTTTTCGCCAACGCGGACGCGACATTCCGCTGGCGTGACTTCATCTGGAAAGGGAACACCCTGTCCGTCACTTATGACAATTTCTATGTCCACAGTTTCCCTCTCTACTGGGAGACCGTCGGTTCGGCCTCGTCCAAGCAGATGGTGCCGACACAGTTCTCACACAATATCGGCATCTCCTACAGCATAAAAGGAGGAAAATACAACCTCTCCTTCGAGTGCCGCAACCTCACTGACGAGAGGCTGTATGACAATTTCAGCCTCCAGAAAGCCGGACGCGCCTTCTACGGCAAGCTGCGGGTCTATATAGACAGCCACAACACCGGCAAGGACGGCCGCAGGCACGGCCATGGCTCCCGTCATGGCAGGGGACATTGGACAAGATAATCAATTAAATAACAACAGATATTATGAAGAAAACCATCCTATCATTACCTGCGGCGGCCCTTGCCTGCCTTTCCATACTCTCCTGTGAGGACAATATCGGCGGCGGGGAAACATCTGCTTCCGCCGGCAACTACATCGTGGTCGCCTCTGTGGACGAGGCCAACACCATCCTCCAGTCCGGGACTCTCGACTCCGGTGAAATCTCCGCGAGGAACGCCGGATACGAGACAGACGCCGGGACAGCATGGGTATTCTATGGGGACAAGTACCTCTACCGTCTCAACTACAACCAGGGCAACGCCGGTGTCACCGCCTCTTACATCCTCGGGGATGACGGCACAGTGACACAGCGTCCTAAGACCTACCAGATCCGCAGGTTCACCACCTACGGGCCTCTCGGGGACAATATCGTGACCGTCTCGGCAGGCGATACGGACGAGTCCGACGCCTCCGGCAACAAGGCCCAGGGCCTGCTTTTCAATTACCTGAATGTCGCCTCAGAGACCAACCGCACCGCTTCCGTCGGATGCGAGAACTATCTGGGTAACGGCGAGTATGTCACCTTTGCGGGGCTCGTGGAGACCGGTGGCAAGGTCTATACTTCCGTAGTGCCTATGGGTATGAGCAAATACGGTGTGGCCTATGACGGGGGAAGCCGTGTGACTTATCCGGATCTGGTGGCAAAGGAGTCGGGAGGCAGCGGCTCCGGCTCGTACGAGGCAGGGGAGATTCCCGTCACCCAGTTTCCTGACAGCGCGTTCGTGGCCATATTTTCCGATGATACTTTCTCTGACCCTGTCATCTTGAGGACAGGGAAGATAGGTTTCGCTTCAGGGCGCTTCAAGTCGCAGTATTACCAGACCGTCTGGGCTGCGGACAACGGTGATGTCTATGTGTTCTCCCCGGGATACGGACGCAGCCATACCGGAGCGTACAAGAAGACAGGGGTGCTTGAGTCAGGTGTGGTGCGTATCAAGGCAGGTGCGGAGGAGTTTGACGGATCATACTATTATAATATTGAGGAGAAGTCCGGCGGGCAGGCCATGTACCGCTGCTGGCATATTTCCGATGACTGGTTCCTCCTCCAGATGTACACCGAGGCTGACGGTACAGGGGGTATCGGCGGAGCGACCAACGGACTTGCAGTATTCCGCGGTTCCACCGGGGATTTCAGCTGGGTCAGCGGACTTCCGTCACGGGACTTGATCTCCTCTTTCGGCGGCTTCCCGTATTTCGAGAACGGTGCGGCATACATCTCTGTGGTGACCAGTGACGGTGCGCAGCCTGCCGTATATAAGATAGATCCAGGGACAGCCACCGCTGCGAAGGGGCTTACCGTGGAGTCCGATTCGGTGGCCGCTGTCGGGAAACTCCAGTAGGGGGATGTTATGATAACGTGAATTCGGTGAATTTAATTCATTAAATTACACCGAATTACCTATTAAGGAGCAGGCCTGTGGCCTGCGACAGGTCCCCCGGCGAGGGGGAAGGAAGGGGGTGGCGCCCCTTAACAAGGGGCTGTC
>JADILZ010000052.1 GCA_017695065.1 Candidatus Cryptobacteroides excrementipullorum | reverse complement strand
TTAGACAGACAGGATTTCTGTAGCAGGGCCCTTCAGGGCCGCACCGGAGCGTCAGCGAGGTTTCCGTCAGGGAAACCGAGGCAGTGAAGGTGCCGGCGCAGCGAAGCGGAGCCGCATGCCCCGCCGGGGCTGTCACGGAGTGACTGGGGGTGGACAGACAGGATTTCTGTAAGAAATCCGGTCATAAATGATAAAATATTGATTTTTAATATAATGCTGTTAAACATAAATTCGTCGAACTGACGTTAGTTAAGCATGGCCTCCTCTACCTTGAAAATAGGCTTGTCGGAAATCTCCATCGCATAGTTCTGGTCCTGCTTGTCCCAGCATGCATGGTGCTTCCACTCGAAGTAGCCGCCCTTGCATTTCTGGTAGGATGCATTGGAAGCGAACATAATGTCCCCTTCATCGGTTATCGATTCGCTGTTTGTCCCGAGAGAGGAATTAGGCACATTGTTCTAGATATTGCCGCCCCAGTTCCCGGACGAAAGGGCAGATCAAGGTCCGGCGACAGAAATGGCATGTCCTCATATCACGGAGAGGCTTTCACCGATTGGATCCAGAGCGGTCAGTGAACTGATTCCAACGGATACCGCATCCAAGAAGCTGTTCGGATTTTTCTCAAAAATTCTTTTACAGACCTTTATTCTCCGATTTTTGAGAAAATTTCAGACAGATTCCAGACCAACATCTTGAACTAAAGTATATATTTGTCCCCGAAATCCGGAAGCTGCATGGTTTTTTCGGTTAAAATCCTGAAGCGGTTTCCTTTACGGAATTGAAAATCATTAAAATCGGAATAAAATGGGAAATGACAGAAAAACACGTGTAGAGCACGACCTTCTCGGACAGAGGGAGCTGCCTGCCGAAGCACTTTACGGGATACAGACCCTGCGTGGCATGGAGAACTTCTCCATAAGCCGGTTCAGACTCGAGTTCTACCCGGCTTTCATCAACGGACTGGCCTACACCAAGATGGCCGCAGCAGAGGCGAACCATGCGCTCGGCCTGCTCACAGACAGCCAGTATGAAGGGATAAAGGCGGCCTGCGAGGATATTCTGGCAGGGAAATACCACGAGGAATTCCCCGTGGACATGATCCAGGGAGGGGCCGGGACCAGTACCAACATGAACGCCAACGAGGTCATAGCCAACATTGCTCTCATGCACATGGGACACAGGCCCGGAGAGTACGAATACTGCTCCCCGCACGACCATGTGAACCGCTCCCAGTCCACCAACGACGCCTACCCTACAGCCATCCATATGGGGCTGTATGCGAGCCACCTTGCCCTGCTCCCGCACCTGAAAGACCTGATAGCCGAGCTGAGGAAGCGCGGCGATGACTTCGCAGGCATAGTGAAGATGGGGCGCACACAGCTGGAGGACGCGGTGCCGATGACCCTCGGCCAGACGTTTCACGGCTTTGCAAGCATCCTGGAAAACGAGATTGTCCATCTGGATGAAGCCGCGGCCGACTTCCTGACGGTGAACCTCGGGGCAACGGCCATAGGCACAGGGATTTGCTCAGAGCCCGGATACGCGGAAAAGGCCGTGGAGGCCCTCGCGCGCATCACAGGATGGGATGTAAGGTCTGCAGACGACTGGGTGGGAGCCACATCCGACACATCGTGCATGGTCGGCTACATGTCCGCCCTCAAACGTGTCGCGGTAAAGACCAGCAAGATATGCAACGACCTGCGACTGCTGGCCAGCGGACCGCGCTGCGGACTGGAAGAGATCAACCTCCCTGCACGGCAGCCAGGTTCCTCCATCATGCCTGGCAAGGTAAACCCTGTCATTCCCGAAGTCGTGAGCCAGGTGGCCTTCAAGGTCATAGGCAACGAGCTCTGCGTCACTATGGCCGGAGAGGCCTCCCAGATGGAGCTGAATGCAATGGAGCCGGTGATGGCCCAGTGCTGCTTCGAATCCGTGGACCTCATGTGCAACGCATTCGACACTCTGCGCACCCTCTGCATAGAAGGGATAACCGCCAATCCTGAACGATGCATGGCGGAAGTGCGCAACAGCATAGGGATAGTGACAGCCCTGAACCCGTACATCGGCTATGACCACTCGACCGAGATTGCCAAGAAGGCACTGGAGACAGGACGGAGCGTCTATGACATCGTGCTCGAGGAAGGGATCCTCACCAGTGAGGACCTGGACAGGATACTCGACCCTAAGAACATGATACGCCCGGTCAGGCTGGACATACATGCACGCAAATAACAGGAAAAGGAAATGAAATTCGACTTCGACAATATAGTGCCGCGCCGCGGGAGCGGATCAGTGAAATGGGACCTCCCGAAAGAGGACGGAGTGATTCCGATGTGGGTGGCGGACATGGACTTCATGACAGCCCCGGCAGTGCTCGAGGCGCTGGAAAAAAGGCTCAGGCACGGTGTGTTCGGCTACACAAGGATCACCGGTGAATACTACAGGGCGGTATGCAGCTGGTTCTCGAGGAGGCACGGCCTGGAAATGAAACCGGAATGGATAATCCCGATATCCGGAGTGGTCCCGGCCCTGACATGCATCATCCGGGCACTCGTGAAGCCAGGCGAGAAGGTGATCTTCCAGTCCCCGGCATACAACTGCTTCTACACATCGGTCACCAAGAACGGCTGCACCCTGTCTCTCAACCCCCTGACATACAAGGACAACACTTATACAATAGACTTTGAGGACCTCGAAAGGAGGGCCGCGGACCCGGATGCCAGAGTCCTTATCCTCTGCAACCCCCACAACCCTTCCGGACGCGTGTGGACCAGGGAGGAGCTTGCAAGGACAGGCGAAATATGCCTCAGGAACCACCTGACTGTCATCGCGGACGAAATCCACTGCGAACTCACCGGTCCCGGACACGAGTACATCCCTTTCGCGTCGCTTTCTGAAGAGTTTCTCATGAACAGCGTCACATGCACGTCTCCGAGCAAGGCATTCAACATCGCCGGGCTTGAGATAGCCAACATCACCGCGGCCGACAGCTCTGTCAGAGAGAAAATCAGGGAGGCTGTCAGCCTGTGCGAGCAGGACAACATAAACTCCTTCGGCCCGGCCGCCCTCATAGCCGCATACGACCACGGGGAGGAATGGCTTGACGAGCTGCTCCGCTACATCCACGGCAACTACCGGCACCTCCTGTCATTCGCAGCGGACCGCCTCCCTGGATATGACATCCTGCCGCTTGAAGGGACCTACCTGGCATGGATGAACATCTCCAGGTCAGGCATGAAATCAGACATGCTGGCCGAAGCGATATTGAAGGAAGGGAAGGTCATGGTGAACCCGGGTACAATGTACGGCCCGGGAGGAGAGGACTTCATCAGGATAAACCTCGCCTGCCCGAGGAAGCTGCTCGATGAGGGGCTGCGGAGGATAGCGGGGGTTCTGGACAAGCTCCCGGAGAGATGAACGGAGCTCCGACATCACCCCAAATTGATTGATATGGAAAATTTTAACCGTTATATTTATGACGGTTTACAAATTTTTAACTAAATTTGTCCCGTCTTGTATTATTCCGTGAACGTACACGGATTACTATTTGACAAAGTATTACACTACATAATAAACAATTAACGATTATGGCAAACGAAAAAAAATTCATCACTTGTGACGGTAACTATGCGGCAGCGCATATGGCTTACCTCTTCAGTGAGCAGGCAGCCATCTACCCCATCACCCCGTCTTCAACAATGGCGGAGTATGTGGACGAGTGGGCCGCACAAGGAAAAAAGAACCTTTTCGGTGAAATCGTAAAAGTAACTGAAATGCAGAGCGAGGGAGGAGCTGCAGGAGCAGTGCACGGAGCCCTTCAGGCAGGAGCGCTGACCACCACATTCACAGCATCCCAGGGACTTCTCCTCATGATCCCCAACATGTACAAGATCGCCGGAGAAATGCTCCCTACCGTGTTCCATGTATCGGCACGCGCCCTTGCATCACACGCACTCTCGATTTTCGGTGACCATCAGGATGTGATGGCATGCCGCCAGACAGGATTCGCACTCCTGGCTTCGGCATCTGTACAGGAGGCGCTTGACCTCGCTGCCGTGGCCCATCTGTCAGCCATCAAGTCCAGCATACCTTTCCTGCATTTCTTCGACGGATTCCGTACCTCACATGAAATCCAGAAAATCGAGCTGATCGACGAGGATGTCCTCAGGAACATGATAAGCACCAAGTCACTCGCAAGGTTCAGGGAGAGGGCCCTCAGCCCGGACGCTCCTGTAACACGCGGAACGGCACAGAACAGCGACGTGTACTTCCAGGCACGCGAGGCTTGCAACCAGTATTACGACGCGGTACCTGATATCGTAGCCCGCTATATGGGCGAGATCAGCGAGGCTACCGGAAGGGACTACCGTCCGTTCGACTACTACGGAGCCCCGGATGCAGAGAACGTCATCGTGGCCATGGGTTCAGTGACAGAGACCATCAAGGAGACAATCGACCACCTCGCAGCACAGGGCAAGAAATACGGCCTCATCGTGGTGCGTCTCTACAGGCCGTTCTCAGCCAAATATTTCATGAAAGTGCTTCCTGAGACAGTCAAGAGAATCGCTGTCCTCGACAGGACCAAGGAACCGGGATCTCTCGGAGAGCCGCTCTACCTCGACATCAAGGCTCTGTTCCAGGGCAAGGAGAACGCCCCGATGGTAATCGGAGGACGTTACGGCCTTTCTTCAAAGGACACTTCACCTGCACAGATCCACGCCGTATATGAGAACCTCGAGCTTGCAGAGCCTAAGGACGGCTTCACCCTCGGCATCATAGACGATGTTACATTCAAGTCTCTCCCTGTCAAGGAGGAAGTCAGCATCGTGAAACCGGGCACCACAGAGTGCAAGTTCTACGGACTCGGCTCTGACGGTACGGTCGGCGCCAACAAGAATACCATCAAGATCATCGGAGACCACACACAGAAATACTGCCAGGGATACTTCGACTACGACTCCAAGAAGTCAGGCGGATACACCTGCTCACACCTCAGATTCGGGGACTCCCCTATCAAGGCTCCTTATCTGGTCTCCACTCCGGACTTCGTCGCCTGCCACGTCCCTTCATACCTCTATAAATATGATGTCCTGAAAGGAATCAAGCAGAACGGCACATTCCTCCTCAACAGCCTCTGGGATGTCGAAGAGACCCTCAAGAGAGTACCGGACAATGTAAAAGCCATAATCGGTAAAAAGAACATATCATTCTACATCATCAACGCCACCAAGATCGCTGCCGAAATCGGGCTCGGCGGAAGGACCAACACCATCCTCCAGTCCGCATTCTTCAAGATCACCGGCATCATCCCTTACGAGGATGCAGTGACATACATGAAGAAGGCCATCGACAAGAGCTACGGAAAGAAAGGCGAGAATGTCGTCAAGATGAACTATGCTGCCGTTGACAGAGGCGGAGAGTACATCAAGGTGGATGTACCTGCCGACTGGAAGGACATCACAGCCAAGTTCGAGAACCCTAACAAGGACCGTCTCGCACCTGAGTTCGTAAAGAACATCGCAGACGTGGTTAACGCACAGTGCGGAGACACTCTCCCTGTCAGCACATTCGCTGAAATAGCCGACGGCACCATCCCGGCAGGCACCACAGCCTACGAGAAGAGGGGCATCGCAGTGAAAGTCCCTGAGTGGAAAGCAGAGAACTGTATCCAGTGCAACACCTGTGCATTCGTCTGCCCTCACGCTGCCATCCGTCCGTTCCTTATGACAGCTGAAGAGGCTGCGGCAGCTCCTGCCGGCATCAAGAAGGCCCAGGGCAAGGCAGTATTCAAGGAGTACACATTCACCATGCAGGTATCCCCTGCCGACTGTACAGGCTGCGGCAACTGCGCTGATGTATGTCCTGCCAAGGAGAAGGCCCTCGTCATGGTATCGGCCGAGACTCAGGAGCACGAGCAGGCTAACTTCGACTACCTGCACTCACACGTAGGATACAAGGACACCGTACAGAACAAGTTCCAGAACGTTAAGAACGCACAGTTCTCACAGCCGCTGTTCGAGTTCTCAGGTGCATGCGCAGGCTGCGGAGAGACACCTTACGTGAAGACTGTCACCCAGCTCTTCGGCGACCATATGATGATCGCGAACGCCACCGGATGTTCATCCATCTACGGAGCGTCATTCCCTGCATCACCATATTGCACCAACGCACACGGGCATGGTCCTTCATGGGCTAACTCCCTGTTCGAGGATGCCGCGGAGTTCGGCCTCGGCATGAAACTCGGCTCCGACAGGGCACGCGAGACAGTGGCCCGCCTGATGGAAGAAGGCCTTGCATGCACATGCTGCTCTGACGAGATCAAGGCACAGTTCACCAAGTGGCTCGGCAACAAGAACGATGCGAAGACCACCCGTGAGGTAGCCGACACTCTCGTCCCTCTCATGGAGGCATGCGGATGCGACATCTGCAAGCAGCTGCTTACCTACAGGCACTTCATCCCAGCTCGTTCACAGTGGATTATCGGAGGTGACGGATGGGCATACGACATCGGATACGGCGGACTCGACCAGGTACTCGCTACAGGAGAGAACGTTAATGTCCTCGTGCTTGATACTGAGGTTTACTCCAACACCGGCGGACAGTCATCCAAGTCAACTCCTGCAGGAGCCATCGCCAAATTCGCCGCTTCAGGAAAGAGAATCCGCAAGAAGGATCTCGGAATGATGGCCATCAGCTACGGCTATGTATATGTGGCGCAGGTAGCCATGGGCTCCAACCCTGCACAGTTCTTCAACGCCGTGAAAGAGGCCGAGGCATACGACGGACCGTCCCTCATCATCGCTTACTCTCCATGTATAAACCACGGTCTGAAGGCCGGCATGGGTCTGAGCCAGAAAGAGGAGAAACTCGCCGTAGAGTGCGGATACTGGCATCTGTACAGGTACAATCCGGCTCTCGAGGAGCAGGGCAAGAACCCGTTCTCCCTCGACAGCAAGGAGCCTGACTGGAGCAAGTTCCAGGACTTCCTGAAAGGCGAGGTGCGTTTCGCATCCCTCTACAAGATGTTCCCTGAGCATGCTGCAGAGCTTCTCCAGAAGACAGAAGAGTATGCGAAGATACGTCTCGAGACCTACAAGAGACTTGCCGGCAAATAAGCGGCGGTGACCGCTACGTGAATATGAAAGATGCATGTGTCCCGCAAACCATGCATCTTTCATTATTTTAATATATACAACCTTCCTATAATAAAAAGAACCGCATCATGCGCAGGATTTTCGGTTTCATCCTCATATTCATTTCAGGAATGGTGCTACAGCAGCATATCCATGCGGATTCCAAGGATATCGTTGTCATGGAAGAGGATACACCTTACAGCATGCAGACAATGTTCAGCAGCGGGACAGGTAACGGACTGCAGGAAAATTACATCAGGCAGTACTGGGATATGGGCTACAGGATAACCTCCCTGGCGTATGGAGCATCTGGATGGTTTGTCGTTATGTCGACAGCTTCAGGCTACACAGGCCAGTCCTATAACCATGTCAAAGACTGGCCATCCCTCTGGATTGATGAAATGTGGGGCAAAGGATACCGGCTGACGGATTTTGCCTATGGCAACGGTATGTGGACCGTAGTAATGTCCCAGGGGACATCAATCGACAGCCAGAAATGGGAGACCTGCAGGGTCGGCGACCTCAAGGGAAAAACAACCGGATGGTGGGACATGGGATACCATATATCCGGTGTCGCATGCACCGGTCCCGACAGTTGGCTTGTATCTGTTTCCGACAATATGCCATATGACGCCAATGATGATACGGGATATACAGCCCCCCGGAACAGTAATTTCCTGCCAGGATTCGGGGAGAAAATCATGCTGCAGATGTCAGACGGCTACCCTTCATATATAGAGATAGCCCCGCTTTATTTCCGTGATGAAACCGGCCAGGTCCTTTATTATTACAGTAATACAGGAATGAGCTCGTGCAGGGGGTTCAGCGGGTTCTGTTACAGACATGACTATGATGAGGATGGCTATCATGTCCTTAAATACTACTATTACAGTCTTAGCGGTCCTCTGCAAAATCCCGTTGCCAAACTCATCCCGTCAGGCAACGATGATAGTACCCTGAGAGTTTCCATGTCGGACGGAAGCATAACGAATTCACATGGTGTAGTATGGAGCATACCCATAGATGAAGAGCAGGCGTCCGAGATAAGGAAGGCCTCGGAGAAGATAGCCCGGTGGCTGGACAATGCGACAAGCGGAGGCTACATACCGCCTGCCTCATCCCAAGGCGGCGATGCAGGAAACGGGAACGGCTCGTCCGCAAGCCGCAAGTCACGCTGTTCATTCTGTAACGGAACAGGAGTCTGCCGGAGCTGCAATGGCAGAGGCGGCTACTTCGACTATTACGGATACTCGAGTGAAAAGACATGGCGCCAATGTCCGTCTTGCAACGGTTCCGGACGGTGTTTCAACTGTTACGGAAAAGGGCACCTGTAATATTTATTCCCCTCCCCGTCACATGTCAGCTGCCAGGGTCATTTCACCAGCCTCAGGCCGATACGTCCGCGCTCGAAATCGAGGTTTACGACCATGACCCTGACTTTCTGGTGCAGTTTCAGGACCTTGCCGGGATCGGAAAGGCCCCGGACACCCATCTGGGAGATGTGGATAAGGCCGTTCTGCTTGATGCCTATGTCCACGAATGCGCCGAACGCGGTAATGTTGGTCACAATTCCCGGAAGCTCCATTCCCTCTGACAGGTCATCTATGGTATGTATGTCATCAGCGAAGCTGAACTCCTGGGCCTCGGAACGGGGATCGCGTCCCGGCTTGACAAGCTCTTTCAGAATGTCGTTGATGGTAGGAAGTCCGAAATCCTCTTCGACAAAGTCCTGTGGATGCACTTTCGCACACAGGTCCTTGTTCCCCACCAGCTCTGTAGTCCCGACACCGAGGGAGGCCGCCATCTTTTCGACTATATGGTAGCTTTCAGGATGCACGGCGGAGTTGTCCAGAGGGTTGTCTGCCCCCGGAATGCGCAGGAAGCCTGCACACTGTTCGAAAGCCTTGTCACCAAGCCTCTTGACCTTAAGCAGCTCTTTACGCGAACGGTAAGGTCCGTTTTCAGCCCTGTATTCGATGATATTCTCCGCAAGGGCAGGCCCTATGCCCGAAACATAGCTTAAAAGGGATTTGCTGGCTGTGTTCAGATTCACTCCGACGCTGTTCACACAGCTTTCCACAGTGTTGTCGAGTTTCTCTTTCAGGAGCGTCTGATCCACATCATGCTGGTACTGCCCCACCCCGAGGGACTTCGGGTCGATCTTCACAAGTTCGGCAAGAGGGTCCATAAGGCGGCGCCCTATGGATACGGCACCGCGGACTGTGACATCATAGTCGGGGAATTCCTCGCGGGCTATATCAGATGCCGAGTATATCGATGCCCCGTCCTCGCTGACCATAAAGACACGCACACCTTGCGGCTTAGGCACACGCTTTATGAAATCCTCGGTCTCACGGCCGGCCGTACCGCTGCCTATCGCTATGACTTCTATCCCGTACTTGCTTATCATGTCGGACACGGCCCTGATGGACTTCACCTTCTCGCTCACAGGAGGGTGCGGATAGATAGTCTCGTTGTGCAGGAGATTGCCCTGGGCATCCAGACATACTACTTTGCATCCAGTCCTGAAGCCAGGGTCTATGGCCAGCGTCCTTTTCTGCCCCACAGGCGATGCCAGCAGCAGCTGGCGGAGGTTCTCCCCGAAAATCTTCACGGATTCTATATCGGCCTTCTCCTTGGCCTGAGCCACCACCTCGTTGGTTATGGAAGGCTCCAGCAGACGTTTATAGGCATCATCTATCGCCTCATGTATCTGCTCTGCAAGCGGAGCCGCCGGGTACCTGCGCTCCTGACAGAAATCATAGTACAGCTTCTTTCCGCATTTCTCCGCATCCGCGTCCACCTTAAGGGTGATATAACCCTCCTCCTCGGCCCTGAGCATTGCCAGAAGCCTGTGCGGAGCGATGCGTGAAATAGGTTCGGAATAGTCGAAATAGGACTTATACTTGGCCGCCTCCGGCCCTGTGGCCTTCTTGGTCGCCTTTGCCACAAGCCTTCTGGTATTGAATATGCCCCTTAGAGTCTCACGGACGGAAGCTGTCTCGCTGAGCCGTTCCGCAATGATGTCCCGCGCACCGGAAAGGGCATCCTCCGGAGTAGCGACCTTGTCGTTCACATATTTCGAGGCCTCGCGGAGAGGATCCGCCAGCGATACAGTGTACATCCTGTCTGCAAGCGGCTCCAGACCGGCCTCCTTTGCCGCCGTCGCCCTTGTACGGCGTTTCGGCCTGTACGGAAGGTAAAGGTCCTCCAGCTCACGTGCATCAACGCACCCCTCTATCGCATCCTTTAGCTCCGGGGTGAGCTTCCCGAGCCCTTCAATGGTCTCCAGGATAGTGGCCTTGCGTTTCTCCATGTCCTCGAAGACCTGCGTCCAATGCCTTATCTCGGCTACGGCCACCTCGTCCAGACCTCCAGTGCGCTCTTTCCTGTATCGGCTTATGAAAGGTATGGTCGCCCCCTCCTCGAAAAGTCTTGCACAGTTCTCCACCTGCCACTCCTTCACATCCAGCCTTGAGGCTATATTCTTGATATAGATTTCTTTCATGATGATTATCAGTTAATGCCATTAATCAGTCTGCTCAAATCGTGCAAATTTACAAAAAAGAAAGATTGGTACGGCTGACAGTACAGCATTCTTGACAACTATCATGGATATCAAGGATAGTCCAGACAGCTGCAGGCATAAGATTCCCGTATTGTCTTTCATTATTTGACGGTCAATTTATTAAATTTGCAGTATGAATTTCTTCCGGAAGCATATTATTCCTGTAAGTGCCGTCTTGACCCTTGCCGCGGTCGGATGTTATGAAGCATACTGGCTCCGGGGAATGTATAAAACCGGAAAGGAGTCTGCCGAATCTATAATCAGTTCATCTGTAACAAAGGCGGAAATGGAAGAGTATCTTGAGAGGACCAGCGTCGCGCATGGGGCTGATTCTATACACATCCTCAGCGTCAAGACCGAATCCATTCCGAAGGTGATGTCGATGTCTATCGACTCGTTGAGCGGAAGGCCACATGCGATACAAGTACACAGGATTGACAGTCTGGGAAATTCCATGGAAGACCTGCTGTCCCGAAGACCAGACCTGGACAAGATAGATTCCATGTTCTGTGCCCTGCTGGACAGTGCAGGACTTGACATAGAGTGCGAACTGGCATTTATGGAAAATGATGGCGCGTCAGGAACATTATCCGGCAAGGACAGTACCGGGGCCGATGATGCCGGGAATGTGATACTTGCCGTACCTTCCTATGTCAATGACGGGTATTACCAGGTCAGTTCCGGCTCACTTACAAGACATATCATAGGGAATATGTCAGGGACAGTCGCCACCTCGGCAGGGATACTGCTGATAATCGTCATGGCCTTCTGCCTGATGGACAGGACTGTGAAGAAACAGCGGAAACTCGAAGAGATGAAAAACGATTTCACACGGAATATCACACACGAGCTGAAAACGCCCATTGCAGTAGCATACGCGGCAAGCGACACCCTGCAGAAATATGATCTCGGGAACGACCCTGCAAAACGGGAGGAGTACCTGGCTGTCATAAAGGGGCAGCTTGACAGACTTTCAGGAATGGTGGAAATAATCCTGTCAACCGCGGTGGAGAGCCGCGCAGGTCTCAGACTGGACCTTGCAATGATACAGCTCAGACCGATGCTCGAGGATGCCGCATCCCAGACAAGGCTGAAAGCAGGCAAACCCTGCGACATAACCGTATCTGTACTCCCGGGCAGTCTGGAAGCGACGATAGACAGGCGGCTCATGTCCAGCGTCATCCTGACAATACTTGACAACGCCGTGAAATATTCCGGTAACAGCGTGAAAATATCGGTAAAAGCATACCGGGACGGACAGAGGACACTCATATCCGTCTCAGATGACGGTATAGGGATAGCCCCGATGGACCAGAAACATATTTTCGAAAAATTCTACAGGGTCCACACCGGCGACAGGCATGATGTAAAGGGATACGGGATAGGGCTTTTCTTCGCAAAAACCATAGTGGAAAAGCACGGGGGAAAGATATCGGTGACCAGCAAACCGGGCAAGGGCAGTTCATTTGTAATAGAGTTGTGATATGGAAAGGATTTCTGTTCTGCTTGTCGAGGACGAGCCCACACTGGCGATGATTATCAAGGATGCCCTCGAGGCCGAGAATTTCACTGTCAGCATCGCCAGTGACGGGGTGTCGGGCCTGGAAATGTTCCTCCGCTCGGATCCTGACATAATCGTATCTGATGTCATGATGCCGAAGATGTCAGGTCTCGAAATGGTGCAGAAGATCCGACAGACCGGCGCCCTTATTCCAGTACTGTTCCTGACCGCCAGGACCTCGGCTGATGATGTTGTCGAAGGATTCGAGGCCGGAGGCAACGATTACCTGAAAAAACCGTTCGGAATGAAGGAACTTGTAGTAAGGATGATGGCGCTCCTCGGACGGATAGGGGTACAGGGAAAGGCCATCCCGGCAGAATACACTGTCGGCAAATATATGTTCACACCTGCACGGCGGCTCCTGACCTACCTGCCAGACGGAGAAAGTGAAGAACTCCCGAACAGGGAAAGCGAAATCCTCAAGCGGTTGTGCGCAAACGGGAATCAGACAGTCCCTGCAAAAGAAATACTGCTTGACCTGTGGGGAGATGATGATTTCTTCAGCACCCGCAGCTTCCAGGTCCTCATATCACGACTGAGGCACAGGCTTTCAAAGGACCCTGGAATCAGCATCATGAACATAAGAGGAGAGGGCTATAGGCTCATCTGCTGAACTAAAAGTCAATGCAGAATTTCAGCATCAGTTCCCGCGGCCGGAGATAAGTCAGGATGTATGACCGCAATGTCGCAGATACCGCGACATGCCTGTATCCTGATGTCCCTATGATGTTGTTCGCAAGAAGTGAGATTTCCCACCTGTCAGCCTTATAGCCCAGAGACACATCGCAGAAATAGTTCAGTCCGAACCCTCTGTCATTGCTGTGGTACAGCTCGTTGTCCATCGAAACCATCCAGCCTGAAGCCGGGCTGAAGTGGAAGTCGAGGTAATGGGACCAGTCCGTGACATGGCCGGCATTGTTGCGGCTGCTTGCCGTCATTCCAGACTGGCCTTCCACGGTCCACCAGCGGAATGGTCTGATGGAATAATCCAGAGACACGGAATACATATTCACCATTGCATCACGGACGGTTCCGCCCAGAAAATAGGCATATCCCGTAGAATTGAAAGACCCGTTTATCCCTATGCGCGTCCTGCACCAGAGGAATGATTTGGCAAGCCTGCTGCCGACAATATATGTGTCGGAGTCATAGGTCCGGCCTGTCGCCCTCTGTACATGGATGCCGGACTCCATTGTATTTTCGTACAGTATATTGTCTGAAGACCTTGCATACATGGGTCTGAGATTAAAGAATATGCCGTTTACCGGATTCCTGTATGTATAGCCGGCCGAGATGATGTCTGAAGACTGCTCGCCGGTATCGTCGGTCCCTTCATATATGGAACGGTATGATGTATAAACGGGTGTGCCTATGACCTTTGTCCCTTCGTGTGGCATAGCCGGATGCCTGTAGCTGAATGAGAGTTCCGACTTGGGTGACACTTTCCATTTCCAGGACAGTGACGGCTCTATCCATATATGTCCTGATGATTCCCCTCCGTATGTCTGGTGCGCGTAACTTGTCTTTATCGAAACGGTGAGCCTGTGGCTGCCGAATGTCATCTGTACGGACGGCTCCCAATACGGCTGTGAGATCTGCCATGCGGTCCCGTTTATGTTCTGGTGCCTGTAGTCGAAACCTATGGTGTTCCTGAAATGGCACCTTCTGATCCTCTTGTTGAAACTCGCATTGTTCCGCGAAGAAAACATATTGATGTCCAGCAGTCTGGTGATGCCGTCTATTGTAAGTATCTGACCTGGCAGGTATGTGTCGCCAGTGGACGAGTTCACCTGCCACACATCTCCATGTGCAGTGGTATGGGAGATGGTCAGGTCCTCGGAAAGCACACGTTTGTAAGGTCTGACCATAAGGTCCGTAGTGTGGCCGTTGTACAGCATCCCACCGCTCCCGGAGTTCCAGTCCGCATAGACCTTCGTGCTGCTTCTGATGTATGTGCGGTCAGAGTTGAGCGTATAGCACAGTTCTCCCTTGATTTCGTTTTTCCTGGAAGTGATGTCATAATCCTCGGTAACGACCGGCATCCCGTCTATGGAGAGGTATGTGGTCGAGCTTTCGCTGCGCAGCCTCTCCCTGTCATGGAATCCGCTCAGCTGCAGCCTGATATCCGAGTCCTTGCCTGTCTTCCACAGCATGTTCGCCGCGAGGAGATGGCTCGCATTGAACAAGTACCGCTCTTCGTCGAAGGAGGGACCGCCAAGCTCCGGCATGCTGATAAGCCCGTTTTCTGCCTGATAGCCTCCGAGGTCGGAGATGTCCTGCACCTCTGCGCCTATATCGGCGCCGGTATTGTTGTTCTTGTACATCATGAGGGTCTGGAACTTTTTGCTGAACTGCATGCCCATTATCCTGTTGTCATATACCACCCCCTCGCCTGAACCGGCATATCCTGCACCGAGATCTGCAAGACCCGTCCATACTGCTCTGGCATCATCCTTAAGGACAATATTCAATGCCGCCTGTTCGCTGAAATCTATTCCTCTCAAAGACCTGACCCTCTGATGGTTTTCGAGGACCTGCACGCTTTCTACCTTGTCCGCCTGTATATTGCCGCTCGCAAGGGAATACTGTCCTCCCATCAGGTCGAGGCCTTCTATATAAAAACTGCCGATAGCCTTGCCCTGGTACTCTATCGCCCCGTCGGATTTCACCTCGAGTCCGGGCATCTTGCTTATCACATCGGCGATGGAACGGTCCTGCACCTCCCTGAAACTTGCGACGGAGTATGTCAGTGTGTCCCCTGTTTCCGATATGCTTTCCGCAGTGACGGCCACTTCCTTGAGAGAGAACGCCTGCTCCTCGAGTACGACTGTATGGGGCGAAGCAAATTCGTTCATACTGACTGTCACAGTCTTGAACCCGATAAATGTAACTGTAATATGGTCTGTCCCCTCCGGGACTTCAAGACTGAAAAGACCGCCCTTGTCCGTGACGGCATATCCCGACGGCGTGTCTTTGTCTGACCAGGCTATTACATTTGCGCCGCAAAGGGCTTTCCCGTCACTGTCAAGCACCCGCCCGGACAATGTGACCTGGCCGGCACATGGAACGGTATACAAGAGCAGAAGGCCCAATAAAGACACCAGAATGCACATAAGGCAGTCACTTTAAATCCAGGTAATTCTTTTCGGACTGCACCTGGTTGGAAATGTCCTTGCCGCTGGCATCTACTATCCTTGTGACAGAGCCCTTGCCGAGAAGATTCTCCACGGCTTCGGAATATGTCTGTCCGGCATTTGACTTGCGTAAGGCAAGGTATTTCTTCCTGGCGCATCTGACTGCATCAGTCTTCCCGTACAGGTTCACATCCGTACCGTCATGCACATCCTCTATACCGACTGAGGTAAAACGGAATATCCCGTCAGAATCCACTGCCTCGAGAATAAGTCCGGGCAGCCCGCCAAGTACATAAGGGCCGTAGGGTATGGGGATTTCAGTAGAATACCACACAGTCCATGTCCTGCCATAGACTTCTGCCCTGGCCTGGTGACATTCGTAGCCGCAGACCGTCTTTACGCTGTCAGTCAGTTCCCAGTCCATGTCCGGCAGACTCTCCTCGTACATCAGCTGATCGATGCCGACTTTATTCACATAGGTGTATTTTCCATGTTCCGGTGCCCCGATAAGGATCTCGAGGCTGTTCCTGTTCGGATAGCGGGAGCCGAGCTGCTTGACGGCATCCATTGCGGAAGCGATGTCGTCTATCCCCTGGAGCGACTTGGCGGCTTCGCTGTGCCCCCTCCAGTTCGGGCTGTAGAATACAGCCGTCGTACTTCCGATGTCAAGGTTCCACCTGTAAACATCGCGTGTTCTGCTATACAATGCATCACAGTCATAGGTGATGCGGTAGACTGCCTTTTCCTGTGCACCCAGCAGCAGGGGCAGAAGCATAGATAAAATGGATAGTGTCTTTTTCATGTCTGTCGAACTTTACAGTGCAAATCTCTGCAATAGGATCTGCAATCTTGTTCAACAAACCGTCAATTAGTGTTAACTAATGTCAACAGGGATATGTCCCACAAACGGAATGCGGTAATTCAATTCATTAAATTAACGTCAGTTCGACGAATTTATGTTTAACAGCATTATATTAAAAAT
>JADILZ010000051.1 GCA_017695065.1 Candidatus Cryptobacteroides excrementipullorum | reverse complement strand
GTGCCGGCGGAGCGTAGCGAAGCCGCATGCCCCACCGGGGCTGTCACTGCAGGTGACTGGGGGTGGAAGGGGGGGGATCCATGCTTTAAGAAGTCGTTAGAAGCTGTTTAAAATTTTACCGATATAAATTTTTCTTACAGGCACCTCAGTAGAAGTGACGCGTTTTTTAGATAATTTTGTAGGATTTTGCATGAATTTCTGATATGATAGGGATTTTCGACTCAGGGATAGGAGGGCTGTCCGTACTGCGGGAGATTTACAGACTGCTGCCGGAGGAAAACTACATTTACTATGCTGACAGCGCTCACTGCCCTTACGGGGAAAAAAGCAGGGAATATGTCACAGACCGCGCGCGGACCATTTCAGAATTCCTGATAAAGGAAGGGGCCGGGATAATAGTCGTGGCATGCAATACAGCCACAGCCGCCGCAATCTCAACTCTCAGGAAGGATTACTCTTACTGCCCCTCAGGCACAGGAAGGGTCATGGAGATTTCCGGAGGAAGATACGGCCATGTCAGCTTCATCGGGATGGAGCCGGCTGTAAAACCTGCCGCCGAAATGACGAGAAGCGGGGTGATAGGCGTACTTGCCACGGCAGGGACGCTGAACGGGCTGAAATACAAGACCACCAGAGAGATGTGGGCTAAAGGGATAAAGGTGGTGGAGCATGTGGGGAAAGGATTCGTAAATCTTGTGGAACAAGGGATTACAGACGGTCCCGAAGCAGAGAGGACAGTGGAGGAAAGTGTCCGTCCGCTTGTTGATGCCGGAGCGGACACTATAGTGCTTGGATGTACGCATTACCCGTTCCTGGCGGACACGATACAGAAGGTAGCAGGCCCGGATGTGAATCTCATAGACCCTGCCCCGGCAGTGGCAAGACACCTGCTGGATGTAATGGGTGAGGAAGGGCTTCTTTCCGGAGAAAAGGGAGGGAAGCCTGAAATCCGGCTGATGTCTTCAGGAGACAGCAGAGTGCTCAGGATGCTTGCCGGCAGGCTGGGGATACCAGGGACCCAATTCTGTCCCACCTGTCCGTGAAGACGCCCGCTATGCATAGCTGTGCAGTCCTCCGAGAAAGAAATTGACCCCGAAATACGTTATGATGACGCACAGGAAGGCAATGATACAGAACCAGTGGAAGAACACCGGGTCCCGGAACACCCTGAGCGACCGGCCGTGCAAGGCGAAGGCGTACACGAGCAGGGTGATCAGTGCCCAGACCTCCTTCGGGTCCCAGGCCCAGTAGCGGCCCCACGATACATTGGCCCATACAGCGCCGAGAAATGTACCTGCGACAAGGAGGAACACTGCCGGATACAGAATGAGCAGTGAGAGGTCTGCGGAAAGCCCCATGCCATAATCTTCGGTGTATCCCGGTCTGTCCGGCCGCAGCCCGTGCCTGACAAGCGCCATCGCGCTGTTAAGCATCGTCAGGCCCAGGAGAGTATAAGAGAGCATCATGCAGGCCACATGGACAGACAGGAGAGGTGAAGAAAGTACAGGCATCAGATGTGTTATCTGCGGGTCGGTCTCCCCTATCGACGCCACCAGCAGGGAGAATCCGCACAGCAGAAATCCCATAGGCAGGACCAGGGGGAACCGCCGGGCCGGAATGGCGGTGAACAGCATCGAAATCCATGACATGGTCATCATAGTCTCGAAACCGTTCGACATGGGGATATGACCTGAGACTCTCCAGCGGAGGGCAAGGATGACTGTGAGATAGAGAAGAAGCAGGGCCGAAAGCAGATGCGCGGCACGGCAGATGACAGTATGCAGGAACTGCCCGGAGACTCCCCGGTCTCCTGCGGAAGAAGCGGAACACAAGCTTGTATTGCCTCGTAGAGGCCCTGAAATACAGAAAAACACAAAGAGCAGCAGCCCGGCGGAGAGACAGGCCATCGCCAGAGCCTTCGGTCTGTCTATACTATTATATATAATTTCAGCCCTGACTCGTCCCACGGGCGGGATGACATCCGGGGCGGACTTGAGCTGATGCTCGCGGATCTTGGCGAATATCCCTTTCACCCCGTCGAAGTCCTTTTTCATGAGCCCCTCCCCCGCAAGGCTCATAACCTTGCGCACAAACAGCCATTGCTCCGGATCCATTTCTGCAGGCAACCTGTCGACAGAGGAGTACCAGGAGACCTTCCCGTCAGCGGCGAACGGGAAAATCCTGAGCAGAGAGCCTGTACACACGAGCCTTATGCTCTCTTCACGGTCTCTGGCCTTCATGGCGGCCTTCTGGCTTGACGGACTGTCTTCCATATCCAGAGTGCCATACCACTGGTCGGCATAGAAAATCCACCCTGTAAGCACCTGCTCGCATGTAAGGCCGCGCCAGGAGGGCCGGCCGTAAAGTTTCATGGTAAAATCACGGGCGAGGGTCTGCATGGGACATACACGGTCGTTGTAATAGACGAATATCCTGCCGTATTCAGATGCCACATCCTCGGGAAGATGCTTCGGGAGCTCCGTGCCGTTTTTCGGGGAAGCCGAGGCATCGGCAGAGGACAGGACAAGGCACAGGATGACTGGCACAGCAGCGGCCGCGCTTCCGCACAGACGCCTCAACGCAGCCCTGAAGCCGCTGTCCCTGCGGAAGAAGAACCCTGTCATCGAGAGCAGCAGGAGCGCATATCCCGCATAAGTCACGGCAACCCCGGCCGGGTCATGGCTGACAGCTATCGTGGAGCCGCCGCCGTCATCGTCATAGGAGGCCTGGTAGAACCTGTATCCCCCGTATCTGAATATCCTGTTCATCGACACCGTGGCTGAAATACCCTCCGCACCGTGGCGGACACCCTCTCCGTCATGCACCACGCCAGGCATGATATGCAGCGTGCTGATATAGTCCTTTGGGGCGTCGGAGCCAGGGTAGTATTCCACCTTGAAGTCCGAGAGCGACACGGAAAACGGGAGTTCCGACATGCTTCCGTCCTCCCGGACAAAGGCCGTCGCCGCCGGATCGCCTTTCCTGAAGTGCACCGCCCCGGAGTCCCCTGACAGATGAGTAGTCAGCGCCCCGGCAAGTATCAGGATAAAAGACAGATGGATACATGCCGTAGATAGCGGAATATCCCTGAAGGCCCTGCCTTTCACAAGCCTGAAATACACATACACAATACCGGAAGCCGCCGCCAGCGCCCACATCGCGATGAACACCGGCGAATGATATGCCCATTTCATGACGGCATCGGTCCCGTGGAATTTCTCCAGGACAGATGCCACCGCCATATAGACTGTCAGCAGGGCGACAAAGCCGAATGACAGGTATTTGCAGATTTTCAAAACCATATTTAACGTCAGTTCGACGAATTAATGTTTAATAATGTTATCCTAAAATCAATATCTTTTCTTTTTTGACTGGAATTCGTCATACTGACGTTAAAAGGATTTCCTCCGGAAATCCTGTCTGTCCACCCCCCGTCACCTGACGGTGACAGCCCCGGTGGGGCATGCGGCTGCGCTTCGCTGCGCCGGCACCTTCACTGCTTCGGTTTCCCTGCCGGGAGCCTTGCTGACGTTCCGGTGCGGCCCTGAAGGGCCCTGTTAAACAGAAATCCTGTCTGTCCACCCCCAGTCACCTGACGGTGACAGCCCCGGTGGGGCATGCGGCTGCGCTTCGGTGCGGCCCTGAACCCTGGCGCATAACGATTTAAAGACAATATACTATAAATCAATCATTTGCCATTCTCACTGCCTGCTCCAGACCCTGTTCTCAAACCACCCTGAAGCACCCCACAATACACATAAACAATTGACAACAAACACTTTAGCATCAAAGCAACGTGCGCCAGAGTCCGAACTGTTCCCCTCTCTGCTCTAACTCATGTAATAATGCAGACAACCATTGCGCAATAACACTGGAGTAAATGACTTAGCCCGGATTCCGAAAATAACGCATCAGTTTGCAATTATGACACACCGTCGTTTATCAATGCCATCAAATGGCATTGATAAACTCTACCACAGCATCCCTTTCCTCCTTCGAAAGCTCACGGAAAGCCTCCACCGACTCCCGGGCATCGCTGTCCGCGCTCCCATGCCACATGATCGCCTCGATCACATTCCGCGCACGGCAGTCATGCAGACGGTCCTGGTGTCCGGAGCAGACCAGAGAAAGCCCGCGTCCCCAAAGCGGGGTAGTGCGGCACCACTCGCCCCTTATGTCATTGACCATGAACAGCCTGTGCTGCATCATGTCACTGTAGGGCCATATCGTCTGCTCAGGATACCGTGGAAGCTCGTTCCCCTTGAAAAACTTGTTGGGGTCGTTGTAGTTGTCCGGGCCGGTCTTCCACGACGGCCTGTGGCACGAAGCGCACCCGATCTGACGGAAAAGCTGACGTCCGAGCTGCACTTGCGGGTCGTCCAGGTTCCGCGCTGCAGGTACGGCAAGCCCCCTGTGCCATATCATGAGATTGGTATATTCCTCATCCGTCATTTCTACCGGAAGGTCCTGGCTCATAAGGAAAGAATAGATATCGTCCTCGACATCGCCCGTATTCCATTTATCCTTATAATCAGGAAAATACGTATCAATAAAATGATAGAATCCCGCCTGCACCTCAGGGTCTTTGGAGGCAGTGGCGGCATAAGCCGCAGTCATATAATGGTATCTGCGGTCGGAACGTGTCACATTGGTGATATTCCAGATGGCATTCGCTCCGGGACCGTCCTGCAATGCTCCGCGGCTAAGCGCATAAGTGAAACGGAAAGGATGCTGTTCTCCGTCTCCCTGAAGAGTATTCGAATACTGTTTCACCCACTCGCCGTCTTTGAAAAACGCATCGTTTACAAGGTCTTTCCCGGTCTGCTTCTCCACCGCTTCGAGCCTGGCATACTGGAGTTTCAGGGAATCGTCCGGGATGGCATCCAGAAGTCCGCTCCCGTAAATGCCGATAGTAGACTCCAGACGGATGCCCACCTCGCTCACATCCAGATCCACTGTCTGTCCGTTCCGGCTCGCCTGGATAGGGACATAATAGGCATCGGCAGGAATGACCACCTCCGGATATATCAGGCTGTAAGTCTCCCCGTCAGGGAACTTGTTTCCCCATTCGTCGGTATAGTCGAGCCAGCTGATGGTGATTTTCTCCTCGTCAAGAGGGGCCTTGAACGGGGCTATGGCCTGGGTCTGCGGCATACCGGTAAGGGAAGTCAGATATGCATTCGTCTGCTTGTCATAGAGGACCAGCAGATAGCCGTTGCCCATCTCGTCATAACGGTAGGATGTCGTCCTCTTCCCGTGCCCGTACCCCGGGTGGCACATCAGGCACGAAGTCCTGAGGTAGAGGGGGCCGAGGCCGTCGAACGGCTCGGATGTAGGGCCGAAATTGTGCTCGAAGATCAGCTCCCCGTGCTTGAACTCCTGTTCCAGCCCGGCATTCTCGACAGCGGGGGTCGGGTCCTCGAATGCGGAGGCGGAAACATTGAACGTAGTGCCCAGCTCGCCTCCCGCATAAGTCTCTATGCTGATCCATTCCGGAACCGGGTCCGGTACCGGATCGGGGGAATTCCTGTTCACGTCACATGCGGCCAGGCACAGGGCCGCCGGCAATAAGGTGATAATCAGTTTAGTCTTCATATACATTGTCATAATTTCAGTTGTCATTAAAAAGTCATGGAGACAGGCGTCAGCCACCCGTCTCCCTGAAAAGAACCTGTTATATCCGTCACTCGGAGAGCGCGTTCCCGGCCAGGGTCAGGCAGTTGTCAAGTACCTGGATCGCCTCGATCGCCGCTCCGGCATTTTCATTGCCGTAATTTTCAATGAACGGTTCAGGGATGGCCCTGATAGCGGAAATGGCATTGTCGATGGCATCGGACACCTGGGCCTCAAGCTCCGGGTTGACCTCCTTGAAATATGCACTCAGGGAGTTGGTGCTGTCGTAGTCACCCTCCACTCCGCCGTTCCAGACATTGCGTATGCTGATCATATTGTCCTCGAAATCCACGATAGACTTGTAGCTGTAAGGGGATTCCACATAGTTCGGGTCGCCTCCAGTATAGACCATGCCTATCTTCTGGGACGCCACCTCGTCGGCGATGGTGTTGCATCCTTCGATCATCCACTGCATCGCGACAGTTGCACTGCGGCAGGAACTTCCGGCCCGGCCTGCAGAAAGAAGGTTTTCTCCATAGTAGAGTCCGCCTGAAGGAGTGAGAGGGAGTTCAAGTTCATCGTTGACTTTCGCGAACCTGTCCGGATTATGCTCCTCTCCGGCCCAGGCAAGCTCCATCTGCCAGCACTTGTTCCTGAGATCACCGGCAACGGCCACTGCATAAGTAAGATAGTCTGCGCATTTCACGCCTGCATCGATACCTTCGAACCATGAGACATTCCTGTGCTCTCCTTCCCAGAAAAGGACATACTCTATACCATGGAATCCGAGAAGTGTAGGCCCGAGTTTCTCTCCCGCATACACATCTCCGTCCTCACCTGCAAGGCCTGCTATCTGCGCTGTATTTGTCAATGCCTCTTTCAGTCCTGTCAGGTCAAGCGGCCAGGTGTCTATGTGAGGGTCGATACCGAAATCAGTGGCCGCGCCCCAGAGGAAAGCCTCGCTCTTCTCCCAGTATGCACGTGCGGTAAGGAAGGTCTCGCAGGCCTTGTCAAGGTTCTCCTGCGTAGTGCTGGCCTTCAGAGCCTCAAGGTCAGAGACAAGCTGTTCGGTATAATCCGACAGGCTTGTGTACGTAGGGATTACTGTGTTGTTCACAAATCTGTCAGCGATTCTCATGAATCTCTGGTCACGGGCCGTAAGGTCATCCGTATCAAGGCCCCCACGGTCACATGCAGCAAGGCCGGACAGGAGCGCAGCCGCTGCAGTAAAATAAACTAACTTTTTCATTATCAATGATTATTAAAACAATTTCAGTGTTTGAACATACCGGAGAAGGCCACACCGAGGGACACTGAAGGCTCCGGGTTGTAAGGGGTCTTGAGGAAACGGTGTGAATATTCAGCCTTGATGACTATCTCGGGGACAGGGAAATAATTGATACCCGCAGCGATACGGTGTTTGTTGGTCCAGTCGTTCGGGGTCGTGCCCTCTTCCGGGATATAGGAATCATAGTACTCGTATCTGCCGAAGACATAGAATTTCTGTTCTTTCAGCCTCGGGGACAGGGAGAAGAAATCATAGCCGACCTCCGCGCCTGCGGCGAACGCCGCCCTGCCTACAAGGGAGTGGGCATAAGGGGAGGAGTCGGTATGGTTGGACGAGGAGTTCATGCTGTTTATGTAGGCCACATCAGAGAGGCGGCCGTAGTCGACGCTTCCGCGCGCGATGATGTTATGGTCATTGTACTCGAAGTCGAAGGCGCCTATAGCCACTGTCCCGCGGACACCTTCATAGCGCGTGGCCGCGTTGGTGGTGATGTCGTTGTTGAAACTGTCCCCGACATATCCGCTCAGCCCCATGCGCAGACCTTTCACCGAATAGTTATCCACGCGGAAAGCCCCTGCAAGCCTGTTTGCCGCCTTGAATTCATACGGGGATGCGGAACCGTCGTGGACCCATCCTGATGTGGAGAACATCATGGAGTTGAGCCCTGCCACCATCATCAGCTCATAGCGCCACTGTCCTGCCTTTCCCCAGAGGCTGATCCCGGTCTCGTGCCATGTACACGGGATGATGGTGTTCTCCCCTTCCGGCCTGTAAACCGTAAAGAACTGCGTAGGAAGGTGATAAGTGTTGGTAAGTCCGACAGGGACAATGATGTGCCCTGTTTTCAGGTTCAGCTGCGGGAAGAACGTCTTCTGTATCCAGAACTGCTCCAGGGCCACTTCACCGCCCCGCTCTATCTCTTTCTCGAACTCCCCGGCCTCTTCGTTCTCACGCTCGACAGCAGCCTCGACTCCGCCGTGCTCGAATTCTATCTCCATGCCGAGGGTCCAGCCTCTGCCGAAATCATAGCCGAGCATGACCACCACATGCGGGAGGTCGAACCGGCCGTGGCCCTTGGCGTCACGATAGGTCTCAGGAGAGGAATAGATACCGAAATTGTCGCTGTACATATTATATGTATATACAGCCTCACCATACCCTCCGACCGAGAGCCTGTTCAGGAAACCCTTTTTCTTTCCTGAAGGTCCGGATGTCCCGGGATCATCGTCTTTTTCTGGATTGCCGGTGGAAACGGAGGTGGCTCCGGTAACTGCGTCGACATCTGTCTGTGTCTGTGCAAACGTCTGTATGTTAGTCGATAAGGCTAAGAAGGCGATTGCATAAAGAGTTAATTTCAGTTTCATCTTTTGCATCTTCATTTTCCGGATGCAAAAGTACGGCGGCATACAAGATGCGGCAATCCCCAGAAATTGGGAATTACCGCACAATATTAACAAGATATGGGGAAATCAGCGTACTTCAATGTCCAATGAAGCCGGTCTGAGGCCTTTGGCCCTTACTGTGAGTGTAGCCTTGCCGGGAGCATCTCCGGAGCAGACTATGACAGTGAGCATACCGTTGAAGGCAGGCATTACCGGCTTGTGGAAGATATACAGGCAAGTAGGATCCCCATTGGCAGAAGCCCTGTATGACGCCGCACCTGACACGCTGAACTCCATTTCCCGGGAATCCGCAGGGCACAGGTTCCCGTCCTTGTCCATTACCTTGACAGTGACATACAGCAGATCCTTGCCGTCAGCATCCAGGAGAGGGAGGCCGCCAGGTGAAGTCTTCTCGACGTAGCTGGGCACAAGTTCTATATGGTGCGGGCGACCTGCTGTCCTGACAGTCTTCTCCGCAGCAGGTCTTCCGTCCTCTCCATAGGCCACCACCTTGATTTCACCAGGCTGGTAGACTGCATCATACCACATAAGCCGGTAGCGTGTCTCCACAGGCTCATTTACGCCTCCGCGGGTGAGATCTTCAGTCACAGCCCCGTCTGAGGCTTCTCCAGGTGACTGCAGGTTTGACTCTATCGGCTCGGACAGACGGAAATCCTTGTATTTCGAAGTTCCACACGCTGCGGTAAAGCCAGAAACGGTCCTTGGGGATGGACGCGAGGTCTATGATGCCGAAGACAGAACTGTGGTTCGGCCACGAGTCCGTGTCATACGGACTTGGCTCTCCGAGATAGTCAAAACCTGTCCATACGAACTGGCCCAGAGTCCAGGCATAATCCTCCGCAAGAGCAAAATCCACATCCGGGATATTGGCCCATGTGCATGCTTCAAGGTCATAGGAAGAACTCTGATGATCAGAGTACTTCGCCCCGTAACGTTTCATGGCAGGCAACTTGTAGACCCCGCGGGAACTTACGGACGAGGCCGTCTCGGAACCGAGGATAAAGCCCTGCGGAAGACTCCGGTATGCTTCCAGATATCTGAACGTGCGGTAGTTGATGCCAGGGATATCGACCATGGCGGCAAATCCGTTGTCCAAGATGCAGTCCACCTGGTCCATGCCGCATGTCACAGGTCGCGTCGGATCTTCCCTGTGGCAGATGTCCTGCAGAAACTTCGCTACCTTATACCCGTCAGGGCTGCATTGCGTAGGGACTTCATTACCTATACTCCACATCATGACGCAAGGGTGGTTCCGGTACTGACGGAGCATATTGACCATATCTTTCTCCGCCCAGGCGCTGAAATGCCGATGATAGCCGTTTGAGCATTTGGCAATGTCCCATTCGTCAAAAGGCTCTATCATCATCATTACACCCAGTTCATCGCACAAGCGGACCAGCTCTGGAGCGGGAAGGTTGTGGGAGGTACGTACTGCATCACATCCCATATCCTTGAGCATCAGCAGCTGATGCCGCAGTGCCGACTCGTTGACAGCCGCCCCGAGAGGCCCCAGGTCATGGTGGTTGCACACTCCCTGGAACTTGCGGAGCTCCCCGTTGAGATAAAATCCTTTCTCAGCTATGAACTCCACAGTCCTGATGCCGAACACAGTCTCAAAAGTATCCGCAAGCACAGGAGGGAATGCCCCGTTTTCCGCATAGATGTATATCCCGGTACAGCCCTGCCCCCGGATACCAGCGGGAAGACTGCGGCAGGTTCTCCAGTCTGACTGCCAGGACATTGTCTCCATCAGTAAGGACATCTGTGACATCGCACCAGAAAGAACTGTATCCGTAAGGCCAGAAACAGACCTGCTCCCCGTTCACATATACCCGAGCCTCGCTCATAGCCCCGTCAAAAAGGAGCACCGCCCTGCGCCCATGAGGCACGCGGAATACAGTACGGTACCATCCGATGCCGACATAAGGAAGCCCTCCAGTCCTGCCGGTCTTCATGGAAGCCTCATTCTCGAAGTTCTGGGTGACAGCCACTGTCTGCAGGTCATTGCTGACATCGAACGGCCCGTATATAGCCCAGTCATGAGGGACAGTGACTTCCTCCCAAGACGAATCATCGAATCCCGGAGAGGATGCAGATGCATCCGCCTCGCCCCAGATGGAATCTCCAGCCTTTCTCCAGAAGGGTTTCAGTGCGCTGGGCAAAAGCATTGCCGCATAGCATCAGCGCAGCAGCAATGGAAACAAACACTCTGCTATTCATGTACATTTATCTTCATGCGCTGGTCCTGCACTATGATATAATAGTCCCCGGCCTCAAGGAAAGCATTGCCGTCCCCGTCAACAAATCCGAGGTCGCGGGCCGGGTCTATCTCGAATGTGAATGTATGGCTTTCACCCGCTTTAAGCATCTGCTTCTCAAAGTGCTTCAGTTCCTTGACAGGCCGGGTGACAGAACTGTAAGGATCACAGATATACCACTGGACAGTCTCTTTGCCGTCCATTCCTCCTGTATTGGTGACAGTCACCTCTGCGGTCAGCCGCTGTTCTGCCGATATTGAAAGCACATCGCCAGAGCCAGACTGCACTTCATCTGCCGAGCCTGTGACACTCACTGTCAGCGGACCGTACTCGAATTCTGTATAGCTCAGGCCATAGCCGAACTCATACATCGGTGTGCTCGGGATATCCTGGTACCTGCCCTGGGTGCCTGTGCGGCCGCTGCTCCTGTGATTGTAATATATAGGTATCTGGCCCGTCGTATAAGGGAATGTGACAGGAAGCTTTCCTGAAGGATTGTACTTGCCTGTCAATATTCCTGCGACAGCATGGCCGCCCATCACTCCCGGCTGCCATATCTCAAGAACAGCATCGGCCATAGAGGCAATACGTGTGAGATCCAATGACCTCCCGTTGGAAAGAAGGACCACTACAGGCTTGCCCACCCTACTGACTGCAGCCAGGAGCTGCTCCTGTACCTGAGGCAGGGCTATCGTGGAACGGGAAGCGTTCTCGCCGCTCCATGAGCGTTTCTCGCCGAGGCATACCACCACAATATCGGCACTGTCAACCACAGCCACTGCCTGTGCAAACGCACTCGTGTCATTTCCCTCGAAGCCACACCCTTCCGCATAGAGCAGCTCCACTTTGCCGGAAAGCGCAGAAGAAAGTCCGTCATGGATGCTCACCACATCCTCGGCCCTGCCTCTGGCATACCATGAGCCCAGGAGGTCCTCCCTGTCCTTGGCAAGCGGACCGACAAGCGCAATTCTGCGGACATTGCTCTTGACAGGAAGTACATCTCCGTCGTTCTTCAGCAGCACCATAGTCTCCTGGGCAAGTTGTTCTACAGTCTCCAGACTCTCAGGAAGCATGAAGCGTTCGACCTGAGGCCTTTCCTCGGTATAAGGGTTCTCGAAAAGCCCAAGCATGAATTTTACCCTGAGCACCCTCCTTACAGCATCATCGAGCCTTTCATGGGACACAAGGCCCTCACGGAGCAGGGCGGCAAGGTTCTCCTGATAGCAGTTATCCACCATATCCATGTCAAGACCGGCATTGAACGCAAGACGTGCAGCCTCTTTCCTGTCAGAAGCAAGACCCTGGTTTATAAGCTGTTCCACAGCATTCCAGTCGGCCACCACAAATCCGCGGTGCCCCCATTTCTCCTTAAGTACTTCAGTCATGGTGTAATGGTTGGCCGACCCTGGAGTCCCGCTTATATTGTTGAATGAACTCATGAGAGTGACGGCACCGGCATCGACTCCGGCCTTGAAGGAAGGCAGATAGGTGTCCCACAGTGTCTGGCGAGAAATCTCGGTAGGGACATAATCACGTCCTGCTTCCGAAGCACCGTATCCGACATAGTGCTTTAGGCAGGCAGCTATATTGTTCGCCTCAGACAGGTCATCACCCTGATATGCCTTTACCGTAGCCGCCGAGAATACAGAACACAGGTACGGGTCCTCGCCGTACCCTTCGGCTATACGGCCCCATCTCGCATCCCTGGCGATATCTACCATCGGGGAGAATGTCCAGTCAACGCCTGTGGAATACGCTTCACGGGCAGCCACACGGCAAGCCTGGCCAGCCAGATCAGGATTCCATGACGCGGCCTGGGCAAGCGGGATAGGATATATTGTCCTGAAACCGTGTATTACATCGAATCCGAAAAGTATCGGGATACCCAGGCGGGTATTCTCCACAGCTTGCTTCTGCATGGCGTTCCTCAAGACAGCATCATCCCCGAAATAAATCAGGGAACCGACCTGTCCCGGATATTTCCTGACAGCCTCGCCTATGTTGTTTACATTGTCATTCCGCCCGAGAACATACTGGTTCAGCTGGTAGATCTTCTCTGTAAGAGTCATGCGCGAAAGCAGGTCCTCAACCCTGTCCTCCAGGGCTGCAGAAGGGTCCTTATAGACAACCGGGAGCTCCTTTACATTTATCTTTGTGACTTTGTCCGGGTGCCTGACCGCCTCAAATGCGGAACGCTGCGCCACTTCGGCATAGTCAGGAGTTAGTCCCTCAGGAACATAGCTGTTCCCGAGGACATGCCCGAAAAGTTTTTCATACCATGTACACGCCGCTGTATATCGCCCCCAAAGAAGATCCAGATGGTAGCCGTCCCTGGTCATCCTGTCTCCTACAAACGATGTCCTTGCATTCTGAACGGCAGTCCCGGAAGGAATGATGGTCTTTATCCCGAGCAGCTTCGCGGCCCTGTCATTTGCACCGGTAATGGCCCTGTACATTTTCATCTGGTCCCCGTCATAATTCTTGAATCCTGAGTTTTCTGAATCCTGAGCATAAGCCCATGTCTGGTGAAGCACAATCCTGGTTTTTCCGGACACCCTGGACTTCACATATCCGTACAGCTCCGGAAGCCACTGCTCGTATGTCTCGTACATACCGGACAGCGGGCTCGACTGCTGCAGGCTCACATAATCCCACTTCTCGTCGCCGATGATTCCGGACAATGTCTTGCCACGGTATTCTCTTTTGATGCCGTCACCTCCTATTTTCCTGTAGGAATAAGCAGCCTTGTCTTCTCTGGAATTCACCACGTGCCTCTCTATAGGGCAGCCTGCGATATAGGCATTGCCTATAACCAGGTGTATGCCGTCTGCACGGGCAAGTTCGAAAAGGTTCTGTTCCACGGCATCCTGTGAAAAACTGTTCCCGATGGCCAGGATGCGCACTGTGTCGCCCGGGGCCTTTGCCACGGCTGCACAGACTGCAAGCAGCAGCGCCAACACCGCTGCGAGAATTCTATTCCGATTCATATATCTGTTTTTTTTATTCTGTTTTACTGGCAATGGATAAAGGCAGTCACTAATAAGTCATTTCCCTTCTCGGGACTTGTTCGTCTTCAGCTGCATATAATATTCATGCATGATATACCATGCCTGCTTCCTGTAACCCTGGTCGGAGACAAGGCCCTTACGGTTCCAGCCTTCCTGATTGAGAGGGTGGAACCGGTACGGTAACCGGAAATCGAACAATATCCACGGTGAGACACCGGCAAGGTTGGGGATATGGCGGAACATCTCCAGGTTATCCCTGTAAAGCCTGGCCTGGTACTCTTCGCTCCATGAGCTCGTGACATCAGCATCGCCATGCTGTCCATAGAGGGCCTCTCCGCCGAACTCGGATATTATCAGGGGCTTGTCAGGAGTCACATTCCAGACTGCCTCAGAAGGGTCAACAGGCCACGGATGGTACCAGCCCATGTATTTGTTCACAGCCACCACATCAAGATTTTCAGTAAACGGGTCATCCATTTCAAAATGACGGCTGCTGTCGTTAAAGTAACGTGAGTTCGATGAATATATATTAGTTATTAACACATTGACTATTAGTAAAATAGCGAAAGTTTTTGTATATTTGAAGAAGGAAAAACATCAAAAAACAAAAACAATCGCTATGATGATCACCGAGGACGAAATTACAAAAATATTCTGTATGGCTGACGATTTCTACAAAATATATGACAAATTCATTAGGACAAATGGCCTGGGACCTAAGCGGGATAGAAGGAAACGGGAGTATCATCGTGCATCGAAAATGTCAGATTCGGAAGTCATTACCATCATGATACTGTTCCACTTCAGTGGGTACAAATGTCTGAAACATTTCTATGTCAGGCATGTCCTTGGGCATATGCGTCATCTGTTTCCTACTCCGGTGTCGTACAACAGGTTCACCGAGTTGGCGAGGAGAGTAATCGTGCCGTTCATCCTGTTCCTGAAGAAGTGCCTGATGGGCGGGTGCACAGGGATAAGTTTTGTGGACAGCACGGCACTGAGAGTCTGCCGGAACCAGAGGATACACCTGCATAGGGTATTCAAGGGACTGGCACAAAGAGGGCAATGCTCTATGGGATGGTTCTACGGCTTCAAGCTGCATCTAGTCTGCAATGAGAGAGGCGAGCTGCTCAGTTTCATGCTGACGCCCGGTAACGTTGATGACCGGGATCCGCTCAGGAACTCCTCATTCCTGGAGAACATCTCGGGGAAACTCGTGGGGGACAAAGGGTACATAAGCAAGGGGTTGTTCGAAAAACTGTTTATAGATGGAATACAGCTCC
>JADILZ010000010.1 GCA_017695065.1 Candidatus Cryptobacteroides excrementipullorum | reverse complement strand
GTACAGGGCGATTTCGGGGAGATGCTACTGAAAGATATCCTGAAGAACGCCGGGCTGAGGGAAGGGGAGCATTTCGTGAGCCAGGGGGTGATAACGGATGCTGACGGGCATGAGATCAGAAGTGAGGGCGGTGCAGCCATGATTCCTGATGTGCTGATAAACTATCCTGACGATACTGTGGTCGTGGTGGATTCCAAGGTCAGTCTGACCGCTTTCAGCAAGTATATGGTGAGCAGTTCGGCGGCTGACCGTGACAGATATGCCAGGGAGCATGTCGAGAGTGTCCGCAGGCATGTGGATGAACTGAAGGCCAAGGACTATGCTTCGTATATCCCGGACGGGAAGCGTAAGGTGGACTACAATATAATGTTTATCCCGGTGGAAGGGGCTTTCCGTCTGATGCTCGAGGAGGCTCCGCTGCTCTGGCAGACGGCTAAGGACAACAATGTCCTTATAGTCAGTCAGATGACTCTTGTGATAGTCCTTAATATGATCCAGATGAGCTGGAAGCAGGCCGAACAGGAGGCCAATATCGAGCAGGTGTACAAGACTGCTTCCGAACTTATGGGGCAGCTTCAGGGCTGGATGTCCGCTTTTGTGGCTGTCGGAGATAACCTTGACCGGACCGTGAAGTCGTATGCCGAGTCCAGGTCCAAACTGTCGGATTCCCAGCAGTCCGTGATCAGGAAGATAGCGAAACTTGAATCTCTCGGCATTTCACCGAGACGCTCCAGAGGAAAGGTCAGGATCTCGTCCCGCAAATCCGGCCCTGAGTCCGTCATTCCGAAAGAACTGCTAGAGTGATTTTCAATTTAATTTCGTTGTGTGGAAAGACAGGAGCGCCAAAAATACAGGCAAGTAATCTTTGAGCGCATCTTTCAGGATAGACAGGACTTTCGAAATCTCATAAGTGACTTGTCTCTGTGTCATATTGTATTTCTGTGCGATTTCCTTATAGCTCAAACCTTTCAGTCTCTCAAGAAAAATCTGCGAAGAAATATATCCTGTCTTCTTCAGGCTGTTCTGACAGATGTTCATCACTTCTCTGCTGAATAGATTGAAATCTATCCTGTCATTTTCCAGGATGTTTATATTCTGGGCGTCTATAGCCTTGATTTTTAGATTCTTGAATATGATCTGTTCGCAGTTGCGGCGTTTCAGCCAGTTAAGGCATTTATTCTTGACCGTACTGACCAGATACTGTTTCATTACAGCCTCGTCGAGTTTTTCCGCATTTTCCATCAGGGAAATGAAACTGTCGTTTACTATATCTTCAGAAGCCTCGACATTCTGCACATATGAATTTGCCAGCAGGACAAGCCACTTGCGCTGTCTATACAGGCATTCAACTGTTTTATAAAAATGTCTTTCCTGGTTCCCTGTCATTGCAGAATTTGATTAAACACACCAAAATTACACAATCTTATCAATGATTATGAAAAAAAACTATGAATTTTTTGTAAAACCGTCGTTCTTGATTGTCTTATATAATTGAAAGGGGGAAACAATATTATGATGATAGATGATACATTGTTGATGAAGTACATGCAGGGCCTGTGCTCTGACAAGGAGAAGGATGCCATAAGCCGATGGCTGGAACAGTCGGAGGAGAACAGGAAGGCATTCAGGGATGCGCATTTCATATATGAGAGCCTTTTGATGTCGACGGATCCGGCGGCGTTCAATATACCCGTGAAGAAAAACAGAGGAAGCGGACATTCAAATCTATTGAGGAATATTGCCGCAGTTGCCGCCGTGGCGGCTTCAGTTGTCGCTGCGGCACTGATAACTGACCATTACAGCAGAAAATCAATATCAGAAGACATGCTGGTCGTGGAAGTCCCTGCAGGAAAGATGATGTCATTGACATTGAGTGACGGCACATCCATTGATCTGAATTCAGGTGCCAGATTGACCTATCCACCCATCTTTTACGGGAAAACGCGGAAAGTTGAACTTGACGGAGAGGCGCTGTTTCATGTCACCCATGATCCTGAGCATCCGTTTACAGTGGAAACATTTGCAGCCGACATAAATGTTCTCGGGACGGAATTCAACGTGCATGCCGAAGAATCGGGCAATATATTTTCAACCTCTCTGATAAGCGGAAAGGTAGAAGTATCCGGCACCTCCGGTCCGGACGAAAGCTACATACTGTTTCCTGACCAGACCATAACTCTTACCGATGACGGCTTTGTCATTGAAGACCGGCTTGATTCACAGACCCTTTATTGGCCTGAAGGCCTGATAAACATTACCGGAATTTCTTTCGACAGTCTGATGGAAAGGCTTGAAAAAGCCTTCAGCGTACAAATAATAATTGACAGGCAGGATATTCCTGAAATAAACTGCACGAGCGGTGAAATACGTATATCTGAAGGGATCGACAATGCCTTGAGAGTCCTTCAGCACGTTGCCGAATTCGACTATGTCAAGGACTACAGTACCGGAACAATCCATATCAGATGACCTGTATCCAGAAGTATAACACTAAAACCATGATAATTATGACATAGACAGACTTCCGCTGTCGGCAGGAACAAAAAGCCTGCAGATGTTGACGGCATCTGCAGGCGGGTAACAGCCGACGTAAAACACTATCCGACTTATTACCAATTAATCTTACAAATTTATGAATAAAAAAAAGGTATTCTACAATTTTTTCTGTAGATTGCTTTTCCTGATGGCTGTAACTGTCACTGGCATCCATCAGGCAAGCGCATCCCAGCAGAGGGAAGGTCTCCTGTCTCTGGACTTTGAGAATGCACCGTTGTCGCAGATAATGGAATCAATCAAGGAACAGTCCAGATATCTTTTTGTAAACAAAGGTGTCGATGTCACCAGGGAAACAAGCATCCAGGCCATAGAAAAGACGGTACAGGAGGTATGCGAACTTCTTTTTGTCCCTCTGAATGTCAAGTACACGATAGAAGGCAATACCATCATCATTTCAGAGGGACCGGCACCGGTGTCCCTCAGCGGTAAAGTCGTTGACGCCTCGGAGCAGCCGGTTCCCGGAGTCGCAGTCCTTGTCAAGGGCACGACCGCCGGGACCACCACTGATCTTGACGGCCTGTTCAGCATCAGCGCTTCCCCCGGCAATATACTGGTTTTTTCAAGTATAGGTTATGAGACACAGGAAGTGGCTGTAGGCAACAGAACCACTTTCAACATCATCCTGAAAGACGATTCCATCGTCCTTGAAAGCGCAGTGGCGATTGGTTATGGTGTCGTCAACAAACGGGATCTCTCCACGGCGATATCCTCAATCAAGTCCGAGGATATCGCGAACCAGCCTATTTCCGACTTCCGCCAGTCGATGGCCGGAAAAATGCCTGGAGTACAGGTCATGCAGACGAGCGGAGACCCGGAAGGAAGTGTGATGGTCCGTGTCCGTGGTATCAGTTCCGCCACTGCCGGCAACGACCCTCTTTATATCGTTGACGGAGTCCCGATGGAGAACGGTCTGAACAACCTTAATTCAAATGACATAGAGTCAATGGAAGTCCTTAAGGACGCCTCCTCCGCCGCAATCTACGGTTCACGGGGATCGAACGGTGTCATACTTATAACCACAAAGAAAGGGCTGTCCGATAATCTTCAGGTCGCTTATGACGGCTACTATGGGATAGAGCAGGTTTCAAAGAAAATCGACCTTATGAATGCCTACCAGTATGCCCAGGTATCGAAGGAAGCACATGATGCGGCATACCTTGACCTCAATCCCGGCGGCACTGCTCCTAACGGAGACCGTCCGGAGTCTTTCATGAACTATCCCGTGGAACTCATCCCGTACCTCAATGGAGAACCCGGCCTCACGGATACAGACTGGCAGGACGCCATCTTCCGTACCGCGTCCACGACAAGCCATAACATATCCATTTCCCGGAGCGGGGAGAATGTCAACTTTTTCATTTCTGGCAATTACTACTACAAAGAAGGAATAATCATCAACTCCGATTTCGAGAAATATTCTTTTCGTCTTAATCTTGACGGCAAATGGAAGAAATTCAGGTATGGAGTCAATTTCTCGCCGTCATATTCAAAGTCCAATAAGGTGAACGCTTCCGGATCATACGGTTCCGGCGGTATAGTCCAGTCTGCGCTGACTTCCTGTCCGATATGGCCTGTCTATAACTCTGACGGCACATTTAATTTCCAGGGGAACGGCTACTGGAGAATCGGCAACGACTACCAGCACAATGAAATCCTGAACCCGGTTGCACTTGCGACCCTTCAGTCCGAGGTCATTGACCGTATCGCCATGACCGGAAGAGCTTTCATAGGCCTTGATATCTGGAAAGGTCTCTCATTCCAGACCTCTGTGGGAGGCTCGTTTTATGGAGCCATAGACAACAAGTACCGCTCTTCGGAACTGCCTCTTTTAGGCAAGGACTACTACGATGCGAAATCAAATCCTGAAGGATACGCCTCATCCGGTTTCTACTTTAACTGGATCATCGAGAACCAGTTCACATACGACCGGACTTTCGGAGACCATAAAGTGAATGCGGTGCTTGTGCAGTCGGCCCAGAAAGAGACATACAAGACCATAAATGTAACCGCTACGGATTATCCGAATGACCATAACCAGACTATAGGAGGAGGCATAGTAAGCGACGGAGACTCCAGGACCGAACAATGGACCCTGGCATCTTATCTAGTCAGGGCCCAGTACAGCTACAAGAGCAAATATATGTTTTCGGCAGCCATACGTGCTGACGGCTCATCCCGTTTCGGAAAGAACAACAGGTGGGGATTTTTCCCGTCGGCATCTGCCGCGTGGCGCATATCCGGAGAACCTTTTTTTAAAGAGACCCCGGCCCTTTCATGGGTCAGTGACCTCAAACTCAGGGCAAGTTACGGGCAGACAGGTAATTTCCAGATAGGCAACTACCGCCATCTTGCCACAATGGGGACGGATGACTATATCCTGGGGACAGGCAGCGGTTCTCTTGTAAACGGTTACAGACCTTCCGATGTCGCCAACCCTGACCTTACATGGGAAAAGACATCCATGTTCAATGTCGGTATCGACCTGAATGTATTGAACGGGTATTTCGGCCTTACTGCGGAATACTATTATGCGAATACTACCGACATGCTTCTTGAAGTGCCGATCCCTCACCTGACGGGTTACAGCACTACACTCATGAATATCGGAAAAGTGAATAACCGGGGATGGGAACTTTCTGCCACTTCGGCACATTCATTCGCCAACGGCATAAGCTATTCCCTGAATGCCAACTGGGCGAAGAATACCAATGAGGTCAAGGCACTCGGGGCGAACGACACGCCGATCATCAAATCCGGCAGCGTAGACCATGCCTACTATATCACGCAAGTCGGGGAACCGATTGGGTCATATTATCTGCTTGTCCAGGACGGCATTTTCCGTAATGAGGAAGACCTCATGGCGTACCCTCATGTGTCGAATGCGCGTCCGGGAGACTTCCGTTTCGTTGACATCGACGGTGACGGGGAGATAAATCTTGAGAAAGACCGCACGATAGTAGGGAACTATATGCCTGATTTCACATACGGGTTCGGTGGAACATTCGCATATAAAGGCATCGACTTCGCGATAGCTTTCCAGGGTGTCTACGGCAATGAGATCCTGAACCTTAACCGCCGTTATCTTGACAATATGGAAGGTAACACCAACGGCACGACGGCCGCCTTCTACAGATGGAAGAGTCCGTCCGACATAGGTGATGGCAATACAAACAGGGCAAACCGCAAGCAGACCGGAAACAATTCCCGTACATCTACATGGCATATCGAGGACGGGTCTTATCTCAGGCTGCAGAATATAGCTCTCGGATATACCCTGCCTCAGAAATGGACAAAGAAGTTCTTCGTACAGAAACTGCGTGTCTACCTGTCCGCACAGAATCTTTTCACATGGACTGAATATTCAGGCTATAATCCGGAAGTGAGCGGCAGCACGAGTGCCCTTACTCCGGGAGAGGATTACGGAACTTACCCGTTGGCCAGGACATATATGGTAGGATTGAATATCACATTCTAAAAGAGGACATACAATGAAAAAGATAAAACAGATATTGCCGGTGCTGGCCATATTCACACTGGTGTCGTGCGGTGAAGATTTCTTCGACCTGCGCCCGAACTATGAGGTCCCGGTGGACAATACTTTCAAGACGGCCGATGATTTCGATGTGGCTGTCAAGGGGTGTTACGCAAAACTTCAGGGGCAGGTCAACTATTATCTGGAACTGTGCGAATACCGCAGCGACAACCTTTATCTGAGCGCACCGACAGCCGGAACGCAGGACAGGTATGACATAGACCAGTTCAGGGAGACCCCTTCCAATGGAATCATCGAGGACGCCTGGGCCAATTTCAACAACGGAGTATATCGTTGCAACATGGTCCTTGACCGTATAGACGGTGCGGACATAGATGAAACATTGAAAGCCCAGTACAAAGGCGAAGCCCTTTTCATCAGGGCATATACTTATTTTAACATGTACCGGCTCTGGAGCGGAGTGCCTGTGACCAAAAAGGTAGTGACAGTCGCAGAAGCCCTTCGGATAGGCAGAAGTTCCGACCAGCAGATGTACGATCTTATTGCCGGGGACCTGAGGGCGATTGTCGACGGTGAAATGCTCCCTTACTCCTACAATGCAGAAGATACAGGCCGTGCCACTATGGGTGCCGCAAAAGCACTGCTGGGGAAAGTCTATCTCACTTTCGGACACGCCTCGGAAGCTGCCGAAATCCTTGATGACCTGATCGGACAGTACAGCCTTCTGGATAATGTCGCAGATGTGTTTGATGTAGACAACAAGATGAACAGTGAAATAATATTCGCTGTCCGCTTCAATAAGGAAGTGGTCGGGGAAGGTCATGGGGCATGGTTCTCCATTACCAACCTTACGGACAATTCCGGACAGACTCCGGTCCTGCAGTCTTTGTATGAGGACAACGATGCCCGTAAACCACTTATTGAATACGTACAGGTACCAGGTGTGAATCTGTGTCTGATGCGCAAGTTCATGGATACTCCGGATGCGACTACGAAACAGTACGGTAACGACCAGATTCTTCTGCGCTATGCCGATGTCCTTCTCATGTATGCGGAAGCCCTGAATGAAATCGGATACGATGCCAGCCAGGATTCACCGGCGATGTCAGTCCTGAACCAGGTGCACACACGTGCCGGTCTTGATCCTTTGAATATAACGGACATCCCTGACCAGGACTCTTTCCGCAGGGCCGTCTGCCTTGAAAGGCAGAAAGAATTCCCGTATGAAGGGCAGCGCTGGTTCGATCTTGTAAGGATGGGGTATGCAGCTGAAGCAATAGCATCGGAAGGGCATGCCATACAGAATTGGCAGCTCCTGTATCCTATCCCTACGACAGAACTTGAAAGAATAAACGACCCTTCTCTGCTGTGGCAGAATCCGGGTTATTGATGAATGATTAGACAGGACATACAATGAAAAGAATATTGATTTGCTTATCTGCAGGTTTAACCTTGTTTATGGCGGCCTGCACGGAAGACCTCAAAGAAGCTTCGTTCAATTTGTTCCAGGTGGCGGAAGTGACCGCTACGGCCGGTGACGAATGCGCGACAGTCGCCTGGGCATCCCAGGAGGGTAAGCCTGACCCTATAGAGTACCTTGTGAACTGGACAGCTGATGACCCTGAAATTTCCGGCGGGACAAAAACTGTCGGGCCGGCCATTCATGAACTGCTGGTAGACGGGCTCACCAATGACTGTGCATATACATTTGCAGTGCAGGCCAGATACGAAGACGGGCTCTCCATGAAAGTCACCGCAGTATGTACGCCGAAATCAACACGTATCCCGGCATCAGGGCTTAAGGCAATGGCCGGAGACAGCCGCGTATTCCTCTCATGGACTGCCCCAGAAACCCGGCTCGAGTACAAATACAGCATATCCGTTACTGCCGGAGACTCTGAGATAAAGACAGAAGAAGTGTTGTCGGACGAGACAAGCTGCCTGGTAGAAGGTCTTGCAAACGGGACGGAATATACATTCACATTGACATGCGTATACGGACACGGAGAGTCTGAAGCGGTCACAGCGACTGCAGTTCCTGGTGAAATAGACCCTATAACAGTCACTTCCACTTCTCTACGCCAGTTCCAGCTCTGCACATTCGAATACAATCCGGCATACTTTGTCCAGGGGGAAATAACGTCAGTGCTTTGGGACTTCAAGGACGGCTGCACGTCTTCAGACATGACAGCGACGCATCTGTTTACAGACACGGGGAAATATGATGTCTCACTGACGGTCACTTATGATAGCGGCAGTACAGAGTCAGCGGATATAGCCATCACTGTCGAGCCGTTTGCATGGATGACAGTGACAGGCACCGGTTATCAGAAAGCGTCCAACATAGTGTTCTCACATGATGGACAGACATTCTATACATTGTCCCAGACAGACAAGAAACTGCTGGCAATAAGTTCAGTTACCGGGGAGAAGATATGGGAATACGCGACTTCCGCAGCCACATACGGGGCCGGCCCGGCTGTAGGACCGGACGGGACAGTATATTTCGGAACGGAAGACGGTGACGGTTCATTCTATGCTGTTTCTTCTTCAGGGAACATGAAATGGAAAGCGTCTATGGGTGCTGCCGTCAAGGCCAGTCCTGCCGTTACATCAGACGGCATGGTCTACGTCCTTGCCGACAAAGGCAATTTTGCGGCATTCGATGCGGCATCAGGAACCAGGAAATGGAGTGCGGCTCTTGACGGGAATTCCGCAGGAGTAGCAGTTGACGCAGACGGGACGGTCTATATAGGAACATCCAAAGGGATATGGGCGTACACCGGGTCAGGGACTCTCAAATGGGCAAGCGAGACAGCATACAGCGTTACGGAACGCGGCGGTTCTCTGGCAATCGTGGGAGACATCCTTTATGCCGTACTGAAAGGCAAAGGCGGCTGCGTAGCACTGAATACGGCAGACGGTTCCCGGTTATGGCAGTACAAAACGGCATCCAATGACTGCTATCATCCTGTAGTGGATGCAGACGGGACAGTGTATTTCTGTGAAAAGAGCGGTTACCTGTTTGCCGTTGACAAGAACGGCAGTCTTGTATGGACAGATGAGGCAGACAAGAATTACATATACTCCGGATTTGCATTGGGTGCTGACGGAAAGGCATACATATCACAATATGCCTCACCGTTCAATCTTCTGTCATTCGATAAGACCGGCAGCCGCAATGTCGTAACCAATATCGGTGCCCAGACGATGAGTCCTGTTTCAATCGGTCCTGACAGACGTGTATATTATGGACTTAACGGTTCCGTTGCAACATACGACATCAAAACCGGCCTCGCAACTGAAGGATGGCCTATGAGAGGATATAACCGGCAAGGGACCAATTCGTTAAAATAAACCGGGAATATTTAAAAGTAAAAGAAAATGAAATTGAAGCTATTATATGCTGCGGCAGTGGTTTCCATGCTGGCCGCATGCGACAAGAATGAAGTTGACTGGACGGTGCCGGAGCGTCAGTCCAGCCAGGCACCGGCAACTATGGAATCATTATGGCAGACATCCCCGTTGGATGTGACCGGCTCAAGACGGGACCTGTTCAACAAGGTGCAGTCCTATGCTGACACATGTGCAAGCATGACCTTTTCAAGGTTCATGGAAGGTGACATGTGGCTTGCCGGTTCTCTTGTGAAATACAATGACATCCTCGCATGCTACGATGCAGCTTTCGACCGGGTGCTGGAAGGGATAGCCAATGAAACCCCTGGTGCAGGGGAAGTACATATCTGGATGCTATACAACATGGGATATGTAGTCAAGACCCCGACAGGATGCTTCGGGATAGATATCTATCATCGCAGAGGCGCGGAACTCGCTCCATATCTTGATTTCTACGCATCTACACACGTGCATCAGGACCATCGGTGCGATGCTCTTGCGGATGCCATGCTTGAAGCTGACAAGCCTGTCCTTACCAACTATCTGGAAAGGCCCGGATATGCTTATACTTCATCAACGGCCGCCGATTACTCGATAGGGAGTTTCTCGATACACTCTTTCATTACAAACCACAATAACGGAGACTCGAATGTCCCTGTCACTGTATTCAGGATAGATTGTGGAGAGGAAACGGGACATTTTATCCTGATGCATTCAGGAGACTCGAACTTCCTGCCTGAACAGTATGAAAGCGTGAAAGACAGCGGGATTGATGTATATATACCACGCTATGCCCCTAACGAATTGACAGAAAACAATGTTATAGGGAAAGTATTTGAACCGGACTATGTCCTGCTGTCCCATATACTGGAACTGTCCCATTCTGATCCTGACTCTTCAAGATGGACGCTTGAACAAGGGTTGACTAGGGCTTCATTGCTTGATTGTGAAAATACTTATATGCCTTTCTGGGGTGAACGGCTCATCTGGAAAGACGGAAAACTGCAATAATGATGAAAAAGCTTGTATTTGTTTTGTCTGTGCTCCTGGCTATAGCCGGGTGCACAGGTTCCATAAAGGAAAACGGACGGGAGTCAAGGGCGGAAATCCTCAGGGAAAGACTCCTTTCAGGAGATACATCATCCGTATTCGTAGTGGCGCATCGCGGAGACTGGCGTTTCGCTCCTGAAAACTCCATAGCTGCAATCGAGCATTCAATTGAAACAGGGGTAGATGTCGTAGAACTGGATCTGCAGATGACAAAAGACAGTGTACTCATAGTCATGCATGACTCGAAACTCGACCGGACCACTACAGGAAAAGGTAAAGTGCAGGAATGGACATTGGATTCAATCAGGACGCTCAAATTGAAAAACGGATGCGGAATACGGACCATGCATTCTGTCCCTACGCTTGAGGAAGCCATGCTGGCGGCTAAAGGGAAAGTGCTTGTTAATCTGGATAAGGCTGACCGTTACTTCGACCTTGTCATGCCTGTCCTGGAAAAGACAGGAACAACCAGGCAGGTCATTATGAAAGGCAGCAGACCGGCATCCGAAGTGATCTCTTTCTATGGCGGATATCTGGATGAAGTCATTTATATGCCTGTGGTGAATCTGGATAAGGACAATGCTTCGGAATTGATGACGGACTATATAAAGGATCTGAAGCCTGCCGCATATGAACTTGTATATGCCGACGGCAATAAAGCAGAACTTCCTCTTCTGATGCGGACAGTCCTGAAAGACAAGGCACTGATATGGTACAACACGCTCTGGGATACCCTGTGTGGTGGACATGATGACGATATGGCTCTGGAAGATCCTGACGCGGCTTATGGTTATCTCATTGACACTCTGGGTGCAAGGATCATCCAGACAGACAGGGCTGAATATCTTCTGAAGTATTTGAGGTCCCGGGACTTGCACGAATAGGAACTGGAAGTCATGAATATATTGAAATTTTTTTCGGTCTCCCCGGCATCAGAGCAGTTGTCTGATCCGGGTGAGATCAAAAGCCGTTATACACGGCTCCGCTGGTCGTTTTTCCTTTCGGCCACTTTCGGTTATGGACTTTACTATGTATGCAGACTGAGTCTGAATGTAATAAAGAAACCTATTGTCGATGCCGGAGTACTGTCTGAAGCAGAACTGGGTATGATAGGGTCCGGACTGTTCATAACCTATGCCGTAGGGAAACTGACAAACGGCTTCCTCGCGGACAGAAGCAATATCCGCCGCTTCATGTCAGCAGGCCTTCTGATTACGGCCCTGATTAATCTCATATTGGGATTCTCCACGTCATTCGCTGTCTTTATGGTTCTCTGGGCCATTAACGGCTGGTCACAGTCCATGGGCGCGGCACCATGTGTAGTGGGGCTGTCACGATGGTTCGGAAATAAAGAGAGAGGGACATTCTACGGTTTATGGTCTTCAAGCCATAATATCGGCGAAGCCATTACATTCATAGTCACCGCCGCCATAGTCGCCGCCCTTGGTTGGCAGTGGGGATTCAGAGGGGCGGCTGTACTTGGTTTCCTGGGGTTTCTGATAGTCGCGGTATTTATGCGCGATACACCGCAGAGCTGTGGTCTGCCTCCTGTATCAGTCTATAAGAAAGACCAGACTGCAGAGGCTCTGAAGACTGAAGAATCGGACGGGAAGACTGTCGGTCAATATCAAAAAGAGGTTCTGAAGAATCCGGCGGTATGGATGCTTGCTCTCGCAAGTGCTTTTATGTATATCTCCAGGTATGCCGTCAACAGTTGGGGGATCTTCTTTCTTGAAGCAGACAAAGGATACACAAATCTGGAGGCCAGCTCCGTAATATCTATCAGTTCGGTATGCGGCATCGTGGGGACTGTCGCATCCGGGTTCGTGTCAGACAGATTCTTCGGGGGCCGCAGGAATGTCCCTGCCCTGATATTCGGGTTGATGAATATTCTTGGACTGACACTGTTCCTGTTCGGCCCGGAAGACTGTTTCTGGCTGGATGCGGTGAGCATGGTCATATTCGGTTTGGCTATCGGTGCCCTTATTTGTTTCCTGGGAGGCCTTATGGCAGTAGACATTGTATCAAAGAAAGCCTCCGGGGCCGCACTCGGGGTAGTAGGTATAGCAAGTTATGTCGGAGCTGCCCTGCAGGACCTTATCAGCGGATTTACTATTCAGAGCGGTAAAAGCATAGGCGACGGTACTGCACTATATGATTTTTCCATTGTATCATGGTTTTGGATAGGTGCAGCCGTCCTTTCTGTGCTTTGTACCCTTACTGTATGGAATGCAAAAGCCAAATAGACAGTTTTCCAGCGGCCCTGAGTCCGTCATTCCGGAGGAACTGTCGGAAACCCTTTCAGAATCTGCGTCTTAAAAGGTACAGTATACCTGCCAGAAGGAGGAAAGTGACTGCGAAAGCCCATATATTTGCAGTCCTTGACGAGGCTTCAAGGGTCAGGCTGCCGCATAGCAGGCGGTATCCGTCGATTTTCCATTGGGGATTACCGTCATTGTATGCCGGCGCATTGGCCCTTGTCAGCCTTCCCGGAAGCCGTATCTCTGAAATGAGAGTTACTTCAAAGTCGTTGATTGCATTTTCTTTTTCGCTGTACAGGCTGTCGGCTGCATTTTCATTTTCAGTATACAGTCCGGTAAAGGTGTCTGTCTTGAAGTGCCGGTCCAGCATTGAGCATAATGACTCAGGCGTAACGTCTTCGTCGGACGAGAGTATCTTTTCCAGATTTTCTTCTGCGAAATTTTCCATCCGGCCGCACATGTCAGGGGAGGCAAGGCTGTAGATGATGTCGTAGCTTGCCTTGAATGTGCAGTGTACATACCATTTTGCAAACCTGGAATTCATATCGTCAAGCAGATAATACATTTCCACTCCGTTCCAGCCGGCAGGGGATGCCGCGTTTCTGAAAAAAATGTCCTGCTCTTTTTCGTCCAGATACTCGGAAACAGGTACAGGCAGGTCTGTGATCTGCCTGTATACGGCTTTGTAAGTATAGGTAGTGTAGAACCAGCGGAATCTTTTGATGACCGATTCCTCCGGTGCGAGAAGGGGATTGCCTTCCAGACTTTCATCGGCGGCAATCATCGTATTTCCGCTGGCGCTGCCCAGATTTGCGGACGCAAATGCATTCAATTCCCTGGTTTCATCGTAGAAGTTTTTGGCGAAAGGCTCTCCGACAAGCCCTGTTGTCCAGAGGGTGTCTGTCCTGAAGAAGAAGGGGCTGTTGTCCGTGTTCCCTGCCAGGTATGCCGAGTCGGCTTGAGCGTAGACGGTCCTGACCGCTGACAGGTCTTTGCGGATGTCGGTTGTCATGTAATTGTAGTATGTCGAGCATGAAGATGCTGCCAGGGCCACGAGAATCGGGAATGTAAGTGGTATCCGTTTCATGATGTTCATTTTTCTGAGATTGTATATGGAAGTTCCGGCATTATTTTTTCCTTAAGCTTTCTGGAATTTTTGTATGCCGTATATATTTTAGGTTCTGCAGAGGCCGGCACGGACTCTCTCACGGAGTATTCTGCGTATCCGGGGTTATTGTGTCGCTCTGGCAGTGACCTGGTCCCGGACAAGACCGCAGCTATCGCCGTGATGGCTGCGGCAGCGGCTACGGGACGGAGGACTTCCGATGCCTTTCCTTTTTGCCGGATGCGCCTGATTACCGCTTCTTCCGTAGCAAGCTCCCCGGCTTCCGATGCGGCAATGCCTTTTCCTGCTTCTCTTATTCTGTCAAGCAGTCCGGTGTATAGCCCGTCATCATTCTTTTCCATGATTGTATTCCATTATGATTTTCCTGACTGTCCTGCGTGCCAGATACAGGTTGCTTTTAATCTGGTCCGCATTCATGCCTGTTATTCGTGTTACCTCTTCTGTATCAAGTTCTTCTATTTCTTTTAATGTGAATATCATACGCTGCTTCGGGCTCAGCTTTTCCGATGCCTTAACGAAGATTTCCCATTCTTCTGAAGCTATAAGCCTGTCTTCCGCAGAGATTTCCGTCCTGTCTCCGTTTTTTCCGGACATGCCGTTGCTTATCCATGAAGGAATGAGTTTCCGTCTCCTGAGTTTGTCCAGGGAAAGATTTGCGGTAATCCTGTAAAGCCATGTGGACAGGCTGCTTTGCCCGTTGTACCGTCCGGCCTGCTGCCATACCTTGATGAACACATCCTGGGTAATGTCCTCTGCTTCACAGCTCCGGCACATGATCCTCAGTGCAGTCCGGAATACGAGCGGCCTGTATTTCCGTATCAGAAGCCGCAGGGCATTCCCGTCCCCTCCGGATATGGCCGCCATCAGTAAGGCATCGTCTGTTTCTGTCTTGTCTGCCATCCGTTTTCCTTATTTTCTGCATGTTATACGCAGAAGTGGTAAAGAAGTAAAATTTTCATGAGATTTTTTCCTCCGGATAAGCGAATACTTGGTTATCCGGCACATAAATGTCTCCGGAAAAATTCGAGGAAAAGTCCGAAGCATATCTTTAATAATCATATATGATGTTATCAGCAAGCACAAAGATAGCATACAACTACATTAATCTCAAAAATTTATCGAAGTTAAAATTACACTAATCTCAAAATTATGATAGCGCCGGCAATGTCAAATTCAAATTGTCCGGGAAATATAAACCAAAAATCATATCTTTGTCATGATTGGCAAGACATCCAAATTCATGAAACTATGAGATATTGTATTTTATCATTGGCTTTGATGTTGGGAATCCTGACATCATGCACGGATACACAGAAGGAAACAGCTATGGAACAGAATGAAACTCTTGAAAATCTGAAGACGCGGCGTGCCGTCCGTTCCTATCAGGACAGGATGCCGGAGATGGAACTTATCGAGAAAGTCGTTGAGGCCGGGACATACGCCCCTACAGGGATGGGACGGCAGTCCCCGATTATAGTCGCCGTTACGGACAAGGCTGTCCGCGACCGTATCGCACGGTTGAACGCAGGTGTCATGGGCGGTGACAAGGATCCGTTCTACGGAGCGCCTGTGGTATTGGTAGTGCTTGCGGACAGGAATGTCCCTACGCACGTATATGACGGCGCTCTGGTCATGGGAAACCTTCTTAACGCCGCACATGCCGTCGGTCTTGGCAGCTGCTGGATTCACAGGGCAAAGGAAGTGTTTGACAGCGAAGAAGGCAAGGCTCTCCTTAAAGAGTGGGGGATCGAAGGTGATTATGAAGGGATAGGCAACTGCATACTCGGTTATACTGCCGGCGAATATCCGACACCTGCCCCACGCAAGGCCGGTTATGTACATTTCGTCAAATAGCGGATAGCGGAACAGGAAATTTAAGCAATCGGACAATATGGATTTTCTTGAATTGGCAAAAAAGCGTTTTTCCGCAAGGTCATACAGACCGGACAAGGTAGAAAAGGAAAAAATAGACTATATACTGGAATGTGCCAGGGTGGCGCCATCGGCTGTGAACCGCCAGCCGTGGCGTTTTCTTGTAATTGAAAGCGATGAAAAAAGGAAGCTCGTCCAGGAATGCTATTCGCGCGACTGGCTGAAGGAAGCGCCTTTGTATATCGTAGTCTGCGCGGACTATCCGTCTGCATGGACGCGCAGATATGACGGAAAGAACCATGGGGATATCGATGCTGCCATCGCTGTCGAACATATCTGCCTTGCCGCAGCGCAGGCCGGTCTCGGCAGCTGCTGGGTCTGCAATTTCGATGTGGAAAAATTCAGGTCAGGCTTTGGCCTCCCTCCGGAAACTGCTCCTGTAGCCATAGTCCCTGTCGGCTATGCGGCTTCAGAGCCGGACCGGCCGTCAGAGAGAAAACCTCTGGACGAGATAGTGACATATTTTTAATAACGGATGAAAATGGTAAAGAATATTATGAAGGCGGTACTGCTTTTACTGCTGTTTTTTGTCGTGTCTCCTGTTTACGGGCAGACAGTGCTGGAAGAAATTAACGGTGATATCTATAAGTCAGGAGGGGTCTATTACCATTATGTCTATGACGCTCCGGAGCAGACTCCTGCCCCGCAAGGGTACGAACCTTTCTATATCAGCCATTACGGCAGGCACGGTTCCAGGTGGCTCTCCCGGGAGACGGATTATTCAAAAGTCATGGACATGTTCGATTCGGCGGCAGAGGCCGGAATCCTCACTCCTTTCGGGGAGGATGTGTATTTGCGGGTAAAGGCAATATATGAGGATGCGGCAGGGCGTGCCGGAGCGCTCACTCCGCTCGGGACCAGACAGCACAAGGAAATAGCCGGCAGGATGATCGCCTCATTCCCTCAGGTGTTTGAAGATAATGCCAGAATCAACGCTTCGTCCACTACGTATCCGCGCTGTATCCTCAGTATGGCCGCTTTCTGTGAAAGTCTGAAGGAACAGAATCCGTCTTTGCAGATAGAGCGCTCGTCCGATCTCCGGACCACCCGTATATTGAATTGCTATCACAACGAAGCCAATCCGGAGCTCAGCGATGACTTCAAGCACTTTGTCAAGAAAGGCAAATGGAGAGACGATTACCGGGAAATGGCTCCCGGGTATGTCAGGCCGGGACGGCTTATGGGCCGCCTTTTCTCCGACCCGTCTTTCTTCACACAGCAGCAGGCCATAGACCTGGTGCACGGGCTCTACCGTTTTGCCGTCAATGTCCAGAGCACGGAGCTGCAAGGCAAGGTCTCGTTATGGGACCTGTTCACTGCCGAGGAACTGTATTTCCAGAATATCTATGACAATTATTATTTCTATGTCCTCGACGGTCCTTCTTCCATAAACAAAGGTGCCTCAGAATACTATGCCAGAATACTTCTTGAAGATATTATAATGCGTGCCGATGAGGCTGTCTCCGGAGGGGGAGTGTCCGCGGACCTGAGATTCGGTCATGATACCAGCATAATGCCGCTTCTGACCCTGTTGCAGTTCAAGGAGTTCGATTTCGGGATAGAAGGTAAGGATACGGATCCGGCCGCCGTTGCCGAGGCATGGTCTGTATTCCGGCTGACGCCGATGGCGACCAATGTCCAGTTCATTTTCTACCGTCCTGAGTCCGGCGCTTCCGGCAACGACGGTTCCGAGGTCCTTGTGAAGGTCATGCACAACGAGCATGAGATGCACCTCCCTGTCAGGGAATATTCCTGGCCGTATTACAGGTGGTCCGATGTGGAAGATTTCTATCTGTCTTATATTGCGACCCTTTCTTATCCGGCTGACGGTATAGGGAATTGATGGTCAGTTATATCCCTTTTGGATGATTGATATAATGAAAATCGCTGCAAGTCCTGATGTTTATCGACTTGCAGCGATTAAAATGCGGAGAGACAGGCTCTCGAACTTATACTTTCACAGAATATCATAAAACTGCAAACGACTGATAATCAAGTGTAAATTACAATATAGAGTAAAAGTAAATGTTTCTAAATGTCTTTTGCTATCTCAATAATTGGGTGTATATTTGGGTGTAGAATTTCAAACGCACCCAATTATGAATATCAAGCGCAACATCATTTTTGCATTGGAGAGCCGGAAAAAGAACGGTGTGCCAATCGTAGAGAACGTACCCATCCGTATGCGTGTCATCTTTGCCAGCCAACGCATCGAGTTTACAACGGGCTACCGGATTGACGTAGCCAAATGGGATGCAGATAAGCAGCGGGTAAAGAACGGATGTACCAACAAGCTAAAGCAAAGTGCAGCCGAAATCAATACGGACTTGCTGAAATACTATGCCGAAATCCAGAATATTTTCAAGGAATTTGAGGTGCAGGAGGTCATGCCAACGACCCAACAGTTGAAGGAAGCTTTCAACATGAGAATGAAAGACACCAGCGAAGAACAGCCGGAAGAAGCCCCTGTCAGCTTTTGGGAGGTGTTCGATGAGTTTGTAAAAGAGTGCGGTAACCAGAATAACTGGACGGCATCCACCTATGAAAAATTTGCAGCAGTGAGGAACCACCTCAAAGAGTTCAAGGAGGATGCAACGTTCAACTATTTCAACGAGTTTGGATTGAACGAATACGTCAACTTCCTGCGTGACACCAAGGATATGAGAAACAGCACCATCGGCAAGCAAATGGGATTCCTCAAATGGTTCCTGCGCTGGAGCTTCAAGAAAGGACATCATCAGAACATTGCATACGATACGTTCAAACCGAAACTGAAAACCACCTCGAAAAAAGTAATCTTCCTGACTTGGGATGAACTGAACAAGCTGAAAGACTACCAGATACCCAAGGATAAGCAATACCTGGAACGTGTGCGTGATGTTTTCCTGTTCTGCTGCTTTACGAGTTTGCGGTATTCGGATGTTCGCAATCTGAAAAGAAGCGATGTGAAGTCCGACCACATCGAAATAACCACAGTCAAGACTGCCGACAGCCTGACGATTGAACTGAACAAATACAGCAAAGCCATACTGGACAAATACAAGGACATCCATTTCGAGAATTACATGGCTCTGCCCGTCATCAGCAACCAGAAGATGAACGATTACCTGAAAGAGCTGGGCGAACTGGCAGAAATCAACGAGCCTGTACGGGAAACCTACTACAAGGGAAATGAACGTATTGATGAAGTCACACCCAAATACGCTTTGCTCAGTACCCATGCAGGAAGAAGGACATTCATCTGCAATGCGCTGGCTCTCGGAATCCCGGCACAGGTGGTCATGAAATGGACGGGACACAGCGACTACAAAGCTATGAAACCCTACATTGACATAGCGGATGATATTAAGGCAAATGCCATGAACAAGTTTAATCAACTATAAAAGTATCAAACAGTTTCATAGATAGTTACCAATGACTATATTTGTAGAAATTATCATCACAATATGAGCAACAAGGAATCCAACATAGAGAAAACGAATTTTGATGCATTCATACAAGCGGTCGGTTCGGAAATAGAACAGGCACAAGTAAGGCTGATTGTTGCAGCCAATGCACAAATGCTGTTCCATTACTGGAAGATAGGCAATTACATCCTTTATCACCAGCAGCTGCACGGATGGGGAAGCAAAATCATCAAGCAGTTGGCAAAGGCTATCCGACTGCATTACCCTGAAAAGAAAGGCTATTCGGAACGTAACCTTACCTATATGTGCCAGTTTGCAAAAGCATATCCTTTAAGAGCGTTGCAAAGTTTCATAGAAACAGATGCAAGCCTGTCTGTCCCAACCATACAGAGTGTGACCAATGAAGTATTAAAACTGAATGACAAGCAATTTACGCAGGAACTTACTGCGCAAATGCAATCGATTGATTGTCAATCATTAGCAATTACGCAGGAAGTTCCTGCGCAATTTGAAGATGTGGGAAAAACCGTGTCTGCCATTTACAGGATGGGAATCAGGGAAATAGAAGAAGTTTTCTTGACCTCTCCTATAGCCAAAATAAACTGGACAAGCCAAATGACTATACTTGACAGTTCGCTACCTTTAGGTCTAAGCTACTGGTACATGAAGCAGTCTGTGGAAATGGGATGGAGCAGCAATGTATTGAAAATGCAAATTGACAGTGATTTGTATAGCCGACAAATCAGCAACAACAAGGTAAACAATTTCACGACCACACTTCCGGCTCCACAAAGCGACCTTGCCAATTACCTACTCAAAGACCCGTACATCTTTGATTTGGCAGGAGCCAAAGAAAAAGCAGACGAAAGGGATATTGAAGAACAGCTGGTGAAACACGTTACCCGCTACCTGTTGGAAATGGGCAACGGTTTTGCCTTCGTTGCCCGGCAGAAGCACTTCCAAGTCGGAAACAGCGATTTCTTTGCCGACCTGATTCTATATTCCATTCCGTTGCACGCATATATCGTGGTAGAATTAAAGGCTACCCCATTCAAACCGGAGTATGCAGGACAACTGAACTTCTACATCAATGTGGTGGATGATAAACTGAGGGGAGAGAATGACAACAAGACTATCGGGTTGTTGCTATGCAAGGGAAAAGACGAAGTTGTGGCACAATACGCATTGACAGGCTATGACCAGCCCATCGGCATCAGCGATTACCAATTGAGCAAAGCGATTCCCGAGAAACTGAAATCAGCGTTGCCCAGCGTGGAAGAAGTGGAAGAAGAACTGGCCTCTTTCCTTGACAAAGACAATAACACTCAAAAATAGTTGCGTCCATGAAAGATGTAATTACAACGCTGATTCCCCGATACGGAGAATTGAACAGAATATATAAAGACTGGTTT